>JAISGJ010000192.1 GCA_031263105.1 Coriobacteriales bacterium | reverse complement strand
GTCAGGAAAGCCCTTTTCGTTCATGGCAAGTACGGTTATTCGTACTACGAT
This sequence comes from Coriobacteriales bacterium, assembly GCA_031263105.1. Classification (GTDB taxonomy): domain Bacteria; phylum Actinomycetota; class Coriobacteriia; order Coriobacteriales; family UBA8131; genus JAISGJ01. The sequence goes on along the minus strand of JAISGJ010000192.1, from coordinate 23,538 downwards.
TCACTCATGGTCGCCTCTGCGCTTGAGAATGAGTGCGCATACCTTCTTTCAGAGGACATGACCGACGGGCAGGTCATCGAAGGCACTCTAACCGTCCGAAACATCTTCTCTGAATAGCGTCCGCTACGCCGAAGGCAGAAGCGCCCAATCCCTCATAAGGCACACCGAAGGCTCGTCGTCTTTTGGCACGAGGTTCCATGCGCACAGGGGATAGACCGTGCGCGTATCGTCTATCTCCAACCCGTAGGTCTTGAAGAAGCGATACTCTATGCCGCGAGCAAGGCAGCGGACGCGTGATATGGCCTCGCGCTGAACAGCGGTGACAACATCACGGTCGATGCCACGCAAAAGCGCGCAAAGCGACTTGTGCAGCTGAACCTCCGTCCGGTATGGCCTGTTGCGCGCGTCAAGCCTTCGGCAAAACGCGAACGGGCTGCTCTCGCGCATCTGCGCGTCCGGGTGGGAATAGGCGTAGCTGTCGATGTTTGCCGTGTTGAGCGCATATAAAAGCTCCTTCGCCTCGCCCGGATAAGGGCCTTACAGGAGCCGATGAGAGCCAAGGCCGGCGGGGCGGCACAAAAAGACCTGGAATCGCCTGTTTCAGCGATGGGCAAGGCAAACAGAGGCGATTAAATCAGCGTCTCCTTAGGCACTTAGACTGACTTAATTGTACTTCGACATGACAGGTGTAGCATCGCCCTTGTGAAACGGTGGCAAAAGACGCTCCTTTTTCTGAGTGCTTTCGGCGAAGTATTCGTGCATGACTTCTCCGAAGTCGATGATGAACGAGTGCGCGAAGTATTCGAGCGCTTCATCGCTTCCTGCCATAAGTGAGGCTTCCTTTGACAGCTTCAAGCCGAGCAGACCATAGAGCATCTGAATGAGACGGAACAGAGCCTCCCGCTCATTTGGGGTATTCATAGATACGAGAATGCTTGTCAGTCTGTTTATGGTCTCCGCATCGCCGCCGGATGACAGCCAGACCATCTCCGCGAACGGAGGCGTAACGGCTCCCGAGACAAGGTTGATCTTGTCTTTATTGACTTTTCCCGAGGGATTGACGATGCCGTGGGATATAGGGCAATTTAGCATTGGTTTACCTCCTGATGGTGAGATATAATACGGATGAAAGTGTGGTGCCCAAATTGGTGCCGAATACAGACGAATCGGCATGAAATCTGCTGAAATTGCACGAATTGCCGAAATATACGGCAAGAAATCGTGTTCATTCAGTAAAATGGTGCCCGAATTGGTGCCCTACTTTCAAAAAAGATGTTGTAAGAAGTTATGGTCGGCTTATGAGCGGATATGAGAGAAGCATTGATTTACCAGCGATTCTATCTTTTTCATCTGAGGACTTATAAGAAGTTATAAGACGAAAAACGGCAAAAAAGTGTCGGGGAATCGCTTGGAAATCGTATAGGCGTCAAAAGCGCCTCGAGGGTTCGAATCCCTCCTCCTCCGCCATTTCGTCTCTATGAGGAAGACCGGGTCGTTAGGCTGCGGCTTTGTAGTTTTGCAGTGTGGCCTGCTCGCTTGCGGGCAGCGACAGTCTGATCGTGCCGTCATGAAACGCGACGATGATGTTACTCGAACGGTATGTCGCATAGAGCTTGATTCCGGCTTCGACTATGCCCCTACCGTAGTTCTTCGCAGTATTGTTCCAGAGTGATTCCCCTGCTCATGATGATCGTTGCGTGCTCTTCGCCGACATAGCGATAATGCCATGGCTCATACGGGAAGCCTGTCAAACGCTCTGCGCCCTGTGGGTAGCGGATGATGAACCCATACTCTGCGCAATGGGCGGAAAGCCACTCGTACTGCGGCGTCATCTCAAAATGCTCGTTGTCCATCACGCCGACGTCAAAGGCAAGCCCGGTCTCATGTTCGCTCTCGCCGGGTTTGGCGGCAGTACCGTCGGTTGTCGAGTCATAGAGCGCCTGTTGTTCATCCCGTGTTCGATAACCGCTGGTGATGACGAAGCCGTCTACGCCGTCTCGCTGTGCCGCTGCAAACAGTGCACCCATAGACTCAAAAACAACCTCACAGACCTCAATATCGGATGCCGCCAACTGGAAGTGCCGATCTCCCTGTCCATAGAGATTCACGAGGCTTTCCGGGTAAAAGTTGTCCGGCAAGGGATTGGCGGCGTTCACGAGCAGGATTTCCGCCGTGACTGCTGTCATCTCGTCGTCAGTCCGACCGTTGTCCGTGCGTTGCTGAGCGGGAGGCTCTCTGCTCGGCGGACTGTCGGTTGCCGACTCGATAGCTTGCTGTGGCGCGGAGTCCAAAGTGGCGTGACCGTCGGTCTTTAAGCCTTTTCCCCACAGATACGAAAGCGCCACCAAAAACGCCGTTACGCATAAAGCCAGCACTATCGCTTTAGCAAAAAGCATGCGTCTGGATTGCTGTACCCGCCTCGATGGTTTCCGGCTCATGCAAGTCCTCCCAAGAAATAGCCGTCACGCTTACCGTGGGTATCATTATTTCGAGCCAATCTGTGCCTGCCCTGTAGTCAAGCTGTAGTTTTCCTGTGGCACCAGATGACGAGCACAAAAGCATCGTGTCGGTCGATGCGAGGCGTTGCTGTTCACACCCCCACTGTCATTCCGAGCCCCGCCGAGGAATCTTCGGCTGCGAAGCAGCCGACCGCAGGTCGAAGCGCCCCCTGGCCGCAGTTGGTCGCTTCGCGACCAAAGATTCCTCGGCTCCGCTTCGCTGCGCTCGGAATGACAGGGGGGGGGGGGGGGGGGGTGTTAACCGTAAATGCGAGGCAGCGCGGCGTATATCAGATGCCAGGTTGCATCATGACAAAGTGGCTGAGATAGTAAAGTTGGGCGAAACGTGCTGTCACGCAGACCGTCACTATGACAGCAGACACGTTGGCAATCCTCGCAGTCCTGTCCCTGAAAAGCCGCGACAGCAGGGTGTAGATTCCGATGCCGATTATTCCTCCGAGCGTGTTGTCGAGGACGTCGGTTATGTCGCTTATGCCAAGCGCAAAAACGAACTGGACGACCTCGAAGGTCACGGTCAGCCCGACGATCGGGATGACCCTTTTCAGCAGCGGCCAGTCGCTTCTCAACATGCAGATATAGATGCCGAGCGGCACGAACAGGAGTATGTTGTACGCTATCTCCCACACGACAAGAGCTCCGTGCTCGTCAAACGAGCCCATCAGCGGAATCAGGTTGACTGCCCGCTCGTCCGCCGCAGGTGAGTAAAACGGGAGCTTGAAAAGAACAACCGCCGTCAGCAGCAGCAGGTAGACTGCGAGCAAGGCGAGCGTCAACGTTTCTTGCTTATCCGTCCTCAAGGCCGTGCCTCCCTCATCCTTTGGGCACGTCCACCCAAAACAGAACGCCGTCTGGGGCGTTTTCCAAGGCGAAGTCAAAGCCCATGGCATCCAGTGTCCTTTTTACGATTGTCAGCCCCAGGCCGCTGCCCCCGCTTTTTCTGCTTCGCGCCTTATCGACGCGATAGAACGGGTCAAACAGCATCGGCAAGACCGCCTCGTCGATCCTTGCCCCGGTATTCAGGATGCAGAGACGACAGTGGCTTTCCGACGCTTCGCTCCCTATCCGAATCTCGCTCCCTGATGCGGTGTTCTGCACCGCGTTCACTATGACGTTGGAAAGGGCTTTCTTAAGCATGTTGGCATCGGCAAGGCAGACGTGCCCATCAGGGATCTTCACAACAAGCCGCCGCCCGTTTGCATCGGCCAATGCTTGGATGTCAGACAGCACATCGCCTACCGTATGTGCGATGTCCAGCTTTTCGGGGACAGGTACGATCTCCCCGTCACGCAATGCCACAATCTCCAGTATCTCGGAAACCAGATCGCTCTGCGCGTCCATCAGTTTCAGACACTCGCGCAGGTACAGGGGATGGTCTTTGTACTCACCCACGTTTTCGAGCATCCCCTCCAGCAGCGCGGTTGTGGCAGCGACAGGTGTTTTCAGCTCGTGGGACGCCGCCAAAAAGAAATGCCGTTGCGCTTCCTCCAACTCTCGTGTCCGCAGAATTTCGTCTTTCAGCTTGACGTAGAGCGAATGGACGTCCTCGGTTAAGCCCCCCAGTTCGTCTGCCCGTTTGGGCGGCAGCGACACCTCTTCGAGATTGGCCATTTTGCCCGTCACGTCTGCAAGCGTTTTGATGGGCTTCGTTATCTGCCGTGCGAAAACGAACGCGCACAGCAGGGCGGTGCCAAGAATCGCAAGCACTGCAACAACCACCCGCAGGGTCAGGCCGTCATAGTAGTCAGCAAAGTCCCCTCCCGGCACAATGATTTCATATTCGTTATCGGAATATACTGTAAGCGGAAGGGCAGTAACGCCATCGCCCGGCACCAAACTGCTGGTGTCCGTATCGGGGCTGATATTCGGCGGAGGGTCATCATTGATTCCAGGCCAGTCGAAGCCGGGTGTGGCGTACACGGCAGTGCCGTCCTTGTCCAGTATGATGAACGGAAGGGACTGGTTCTTCTCATAGAAACGCTTTGCAGACTCAATGAGGCCAACGCCGTCTTGTGCGCCTGTCACGATACGCTGATAGCTTCGGGTGACGTGGTCGGTGTTCTGCATTCTGTAATAGGATACGATTTGCGCGGAGAACAGGAACGCTGTCACGCTGACAAGCAGAATCGCGAAAACCGCCGTGTAGAGGAACGTCTTGAAGAACAGCCCGTTTCGGTTCATGCCTCGCAAGCCTCCAATCGGTAGCCCACGCCGCGCACCGTTCTTATGATATTTACGGGCAGCTTTGCCCGCAGATTCTTTATGTGGGTGTGCACGCTGCCTCTTCCGTCACCGTCATAGTCATAGCCCCATACGCGATAAAGAATGGTTTCGTGGGTCAACGTCATGTTGGCGTTTTGAGTCAAAAGGGTGAGTATCTCGAATTCCTTGAGTGTCAGCAGCAGCTCCGAGTCGTCAAAAAACGCCCTGAAATCCTCAGGAAGAACCGTCAGCCTGCCGCAGCGGACTTCTTTCGCCAAGGCTCCGCTTCGACGGAGCAAGGCCTCCACGCGTTTGAGCAGAATCCGCATTTTGAATGGCTTGGTGACGTAATCGTCTGCCTCCGCGTCAAACGCCCTGATTTGGTTCGCGTCGTCGGCGAGCGCGGTCATCATCAGAACGGGAGCATCGCTTGATGTGCGAAACTCTTTCAGGAGTTCGTAACCGCTCATTTTGGGCAGCAGGATGTCAAGGATGACAAGCTGATAGGTGTTTTCATAAAACTTGATGTGCGCCTCGTCGCCGTCCAGGCAGGCGTCCACCTGATAACCTGCCTCCAATAGAAAGGCCCTCACCGCATTGCAGATATGCTCATCGTCCTCAACAAGCAGAATTCTTATATCCATACTCATTCCTCCGGGTGAAACCATACAGGGGCAATCTGTAGTTTCTCTGTAGCCGTTACTGGTCAGACCCCACTGTCATTCCGAGCGTAGCAAAGCGAAGCCGAGGAATCTTTGGGCGCATCAGCGCCCAACCGGGCTTGTTGTCTGCTTCGCAGCCAAAGATTCCTCACGCTCGGGCTTCGCCCTCGGCTCGGAATGACAGTGTGACCAGTAACCTGTAGCCCCATCTGAGACACCAACCAACCTGCACGTATGCCCTGCAGGCCCGCTTGTGTTAGTGTAAGTAGGGGACAGTTCCGTGTCTACGATATGCGATGCTGCGATGCCCCGATAGTATGAACGTAAGAGCTGTAAAATAAGTCTACAATTGCAGACTCCACTGTCATTCCGAGCGCAGCGAAGGTCCTTCTCTGCGCTCAGGATAAACTCCGCCGAGGAATCCTTGGTCGCGAAGCGTGAGCGACCAACCGCAGCCGCGAGGCCCCTCTGCTCGTGGTCGGCTGCTTCGCAGCCGAGGATCCCTCGGCAGGCTCGGGATGACAGTGGGGGTGTGAGCAGCACCCTGCTTGCGCCCCTGCGCTTCGTCGCGGCGAGCGGCACCGTGGACAGGACGAAGGCGGGCTGTTAAGCTGGCGCTATGACTACCGAGGAGTACATCGCATCCCAAGCTGCGGAAGTCCGACCCTGCTTGCAGGAGCTCGCCGAAGTGATCCGCGCTGCCGTGCCCGCCGTCACGGAGCGACGCTCTTACGGGATGCCCTGCTTCTATCTCGGCAAGACCTTCCTGTGTGGCTTCGGCGTATTCAAAAAGCACATCGGGTTCTATCCCGGAGGAGAGCCGGTAGGCGTCTTTGCGGATAAGCTTGCTGCGTATAGAACCAGTAAAGGCGCAGTGCAGTTTCCGATTGGGAGACCTATCGACCTGTCGCTTGTTGCGGATATGGTGAAATGGCGGGTGGAGCACGGATGAGGCCCAGGCCCAAGCGATCCGAGAGTCATTGGGTGTAACGCAGGTTGCACAAAAAGAGAACAGATAACCGGCGGCACTGAAAGACAATGAGAGGTTGGCTGGCAATGATGGAGGTCAAAGGCGCGTTCAACTCCGCCCTGTGCTACTGCGACGAATTGGAGGATACAGCCGCAGAGCAGATTCGCATTGTTTGCGAGCAGCCTGAGTTCGCTGACAGCACAATACGCATCATGCCGGATGTCCATGCAGGGAAAGGCTGCACCATCGGCACGACGATGACCATCAAAGACAAGGTTGTTCCCGGTATGGTCGGTGTCGATATTGGCTGCGGCATGGAGACGGTCGAAATTGCCGAGCGCGATATCGACTATGAGCAACTTGACGCTGTTATCCGTTCAAGCATTCCGGCGGGCCGTGAGATTCGGGAGGACTACCACGTCCTGAATGACAAGATCGACCTTTCCGCGCTTCGTTGCGCAAAAAGCGTTCATCTGGATCGTGCGCGCCATAGCATCGGTACGCTTGGTGGCGGCAACCACTTCATCGAAGTCGACCGCGCGGACAACGGAATTCTGTTTGTCGTGGTTCATTCCGGCAGTCGTCACGTCGGTTTGGAGGTGGCGGAGTACTATCAAGATGAGGCATACAAACAACTGAGCGGCAACTCCAAAGCGCAACTTGACAAAGTCATCGCACAGCTAAAGGCGGAGGGGCGGGAACGTGAGATTCAATCTACCGTAAAGCGGCTAAAGAGCGAAGGTGTGTACGGGGTGACGATACCCAAGGATCTGGCTTACGTTTCCGGCAGCCTGTTCGATGACTATGTCCACGACATGAAAATCATCCAGAGTTTTGCTGCCTTGAATCGCCAAGCAATGACCGAGGTCATCCTGCGTGAGATGGGGCTTACACGGGTTGACGAATTCACCACAACCCACAACTACATCGATACCGACTCTATGATACTCCGCAAGGGCGCGGTTTCCGCAAAGGCCGGAGAGCGGCTTTTGATACCTATCAACATGCGCGACGGCAGTTTGATCTGCGTCGGAAAGGGCAACGACGACTGGAACTGCTCCGCGCCGCACGGTGCCGGTCGCATCATGAGCCGCAAGGCGGCTTTCGGCACTCTGTCGATGGAGAAGTACCGTGAGCAGATGAAGGGCGTCTTCACCACAAGTGTCACAGAGGGAACCATCGACGAATCCCCCATGGCCTACAAGGGCATGGAGTCTATCGTAAGCCATATAGCCCCAACCGTCGATATCACCTCAAGGGTCACCTCTGTCTACAATTTCAAAGCAAGCGAATAGAGGGCGGGAACTATGAAAGTCAAGGCTGTAGAATAATGACGTCTGTGGCCTTTACCCGTTACTCGTCACACCCTACTGTCATTCCGAACCGAGGGCAAAGCCCGAGCGTGAGGAATCTTTGGCTGCAAGGCAGTCGATTGGCCTGTTGGGCGCTGAGGTGTTCCGTGGGCCTGTCGGCTCGTTCTTGCTGAAAACGCGGTGCGTTTTCCGGGCGCTCGAACCCAAAGATTCCTCGGCTTCGCTTCGCTGCGCTCGGAATGACAGTAGGGGGTGACGTGTAACCCTTGCCCTGTTTTCCGATTCAAACTATGCTATTAGATGTTGTATAAACCGTGCGGTTATAGTATGATATTTTTGTTCGGATAGAGGAGGGCTCACTGTGCTTATAACGGCAACCGAATTAAAAACAAACATTGGCCGGTACCTCGATACCGCCAGCGATGAGGACATCTTTGTCAGCCGTAAAGGCAAAATCATCGCCAAAATATCAAATCCTGCAAGAGACAAGGTTGCCTTGCTTGACAGTCTCGTCGGGATTGCCGATGGCGTTAATCTGTCAGCCGAGGAAGCACGGGCCGAACGGCTGGCCGACAAATGAGGGTCCTCATAGATACGAACGTTATCGTTGACGTGCTTGAGCGACGCGAGGCATTCTTTGACTCCTCATACGCTGTCGTCAAACTTGCAGCAGAAGGCAAGCTGGATGCGTTCACCTCTGCGGGAAGCATCGCCGACGCATATTACATCATCCGCAAGGGCGGAAAAAGCCCCGTGGCAGCACGAGACGCAATCGCTGCGCTCCTCCAGCTTATTCACGCCTGCGACACGACTGCATCCGATGTCACTACGGCGCTTACGCTCGGTGTCGTCGATTTTGAGGACTCCATACTTGCGGCAACGGCGCGACGCGAAAAAGCGGAATATATTATCACCCGCAATGAGCGCGATTTCAGCCAGTCGCCCGTACCTGCCGTATCTCCAGCGGACTTCATGGCGCAAACGGAAAAAGAGATGAAGCTCTGTGAGGGATAGATGACCTACTTGAGTTCTACAAGTATTCCACCTGCATGGTTCATCACGGCACAAATCAGCCACTCGTCGATTCTGTTATCTTCAATAGCGTGCTGAAACCGACAGGCTTTTGCCGCTTCCGTTGATTGCAAGCTCTTTCACGACCTTGCCTTCGTGTGTGAGCGTCAGCTCGATATGCTTGAGGACGATGCCCATGTCGAACAGCCACAGCCTGCCCGGAAGCACCCTGCCGATGCCGCGCACGTTCACCTTCGCCTCGACCTGCCTGTCCGAGAAGGTCAGGAGCCAAGGCTGAAGATTCACAGCCGACGGCGCGAGCCTCGCCGCACGGGCAACCGCGTTGTCCTCATTGCTGATCTCTGAGACGTCTTTCCGCTTGAAGTCGTCCTCGCCCTTGCGGGGCGGCACGCTCGTCTGCCCGAAGCCGAGCAGGATGCGATACTCGGGGCTCTTCTCGAGCGGTGTCGCCATGCCGCACCACACGCTCCCAAGGCCCTGGCTTTGGAGCCACAGGTCGATGCCCTGAAGCGTGTAGCCGATGTTCACGCAGGCCGCCTCGCTTTCTGCGGCATACGCCAGAATCGCATAGGGCGCAAAGCCGCCCTTGAGCCTGTCTCTGCCTACGATCTCGAATCTCGCAGACTGCCCCGGCAGCTGCCCTACGTTGTCGAGGTACCCTTGAATCTCAGGAAGCGCCGCAGCATCAGGCAGCGCCTCGTCGTACTGGCGCACGCTGCGCCGGGCGAATATCGTCTCGTAGAGTGTCATCTTCGGGTTCCTCCTGCTTCTTTGGCTAAGGCCTCACTGCTCTGTCGGCCCCCTCATGCGGGCAAAGACATCGCTCCTTGAGCCTCTGAATGTTGTGCAGCAGCTCGACAAGCGACTGCCACTCGCCCCCGAGGGCGAGGTAGTAAAAGTGCTTGGTCGCCTGTTTCGTCAATCCGACCACCTCGGCGTCAAGCAGGATCTTAAGATGGTGCGAGACGGCGGGACGAGAGAGGTGCGTCTGCTCGGCAATGTCGCCGACGCGCATGCCTTCGCACTCGGTCTCAGCAAGCACGGCAATGATGAGTTGACGCGTCTCGTCTCCGAGCGCGACAAGCAGGCGGCGGCACGCATGAAACTGGCTTTTTATGAGGGTTGCGTTCTCCACGGTCTTCGCGCTCCTTTTGAGTCGAACGGTTCAAGCACATGAACATTAGAACACGGCGTGCACTGAAGGGCAGGCAGAATGTGCCTCGGTAAAGAAAATCGAGACGAAGCCGCTCTTTCGTTCGTTTGCGCCGAGCGCGTGCCGAGCGCGCGCCGAGCGCATCTGCGATGAGATGCGCGACGCGCGGCTTTTCTGCGATAATGAGCTGCAAGGGAGAGGGGTCGGCATACGTATCAATTGAGAGGCAAATGGAATGGACACACGAAAATCTGCGTCTGATGGAAACACTTGAACAATACCGGCACAAGAGGCACTACTATTCGAGGAGGATAGTTTGAATGATATTCGGACAAGAATCCGAAACGCTTGAGTTCAAAAAGACAACTGCGGAGGCGAAGGATGCGGTTGTTGATGTCGCCGCCATCCTGAACAAGCATGGGCGCGGCGAACTTTACTTCGGTATCAAGAACGACGGTACCGTCAAAGGACAGACGGTCTCGGTGTCATCGCTGCGAGATGTCGGTCGCGCACTTACGGAGAACATCAAGCCTCAGATATACCCGACGGTTGAGAAGGTGAACATTGACTATAAGGACTGTATCCGCGTTCAATTCGAAGGTATGGAGCCGCCGTATTTCGCCCACGGACGTGCCTATATACGTGTAGCCGACGAGAGCAAGCAACTTTCCCCAGCGGAGCTTGAGAGGTTCTTCAAAAGGAAGCAGGGGCAGTTATCCACATGGGATACTGCGCCATCAGGAAAGACGATCGAGGATGTAAACACCAATACGTTGCGTTCGTATATGAAGAAGGCTAACGATAGTGGTCGTCTCGAGTATAGGTTCACGGATCGCGAAGATATTTTGAACAGATTGGAACTTCTTGACGACGGCAATCCGAATAACACGGCCATCGCCATGTTTGGCAAGAAGGGCATCGCCGAGATACAGATGGCAATTTTCGCCACGGACGTAAAGCACACCTTCATCGACATCGACCGAAAGAAAGGCGCCATCATCGACTTGGTGGATGCCGGGGAGTTGTACATCCGGAAAAACATCCGCTGGCGTGTGGTGCGCGATGGTGCACCACAACGCACGGAGGTTCCCGAGGTGCCTATTGAAGCTGTGCGCGAAGCCCTTTTGAACAGCTACGCGCACAAAGACTGGCAGGTGCCACAGACCAACGAGATAGCCATCTACTCCAACCGCATCGAGATATACAACCCCGGCACCTTCCCGGAGGGGCTCATGCCGCAGGACTTCATTGACGGTGTAGGCAAATCTATCCGCAGGAACCCACAGCTCGCACAAATCATGTATTACTCCAAGGATATCGAGAGCTTTGGCACAGGGTTGCGCAAAATCGCGATAGAGTGCGAGGGAGCGGGAGTACGCTACGGCTTTGAACTCGGCAAGCTCGGCTTTTCCGTCATTTTCTACCGTCCGAACATATATGGCGAAGCTGCTATGGATTCACAAGTGGCTGCGCCAAGCGGCAGTCAAGCGGCAGTCAAGCGGCAGTTGCTGACAGGAAAGGCGCCATCGTCGCGTATCTTGATGCGAATCAAAAGGCAACCGCACCTGAAATGGCCCAATACTTAGGGCTTAGTAACAGATGGGCAAGGGCGACACTTCGTCAGATGGCAGAAGAGGGGGTGCTTGTGAAAATGGGAGACAACCGCTTTGCCTATTACGTATTAAACAGGACAACTGGAGAAGATGCGTGACGACCATACATTTTATCGTTGGGGATTGGCAGATGTGTGCGTATATGGTGCAAACGGAAAGGGGAAATAGATGAGCGAACACCTTCTTCCTCAAGTAACGCTTGTGACTGACCCTGTTCATAAACCCGTAGATAAGACGAAAGCGGGCACCCTGACACTCGAGGACTTCACGGAATTGAAGAGCTGTGGAGGGACGGCTCAAATATCACGTCACGCGGCGGCGGTTCCGCCGCATCCTGGACAAAGATTGCCCCATACAGAAAATATGCTCACGACGGCGACGGGCGAACCCACACGCACGCACTCCGACATCCGGTCACAAAGGCTGGTCTCTCACGGGCTGACGGGGGCTTGCCCGGCGACGCCTGCCGAGGTCGTGGCCCGCCTTGGTGCGGTGCAGGCGCAGGACGCGGGCATGGCCAGGTGGGCCGTCGGCATCCGGCTGCCCGGCAGCACCGAGCGTCAGGTCGCCGAGGCGCTGGCCAAGGGAGAGATCCTGCGCACCCATGTCCTGCGCCCCACGTGGCACTTGGTGGCCCGCGAGGACATCCGCCGGATGCTCGCCGTCTCCGCAGGGAGGATACGGTCCGCCCTGCGCGCCTCCGACAAGAGGCGCGGCATCGACGAGGCTGACCACGTCAGGGTGCAGGGGCTCGTCGCCGAGGCGCTCGGAGGGGGGAACCACCTCACGGGGCGTCAGATAGCCGGCCTCCTCGAGGCCGAGGGCATCGGCACGGGCGACTACCGCCTCTACCTCTTTCTCATGCGTGCGGAGACGGACGCGCTCATCGCAAGCGGCGTCCCGCTCGGCAGCACGCACACCTACGCCCTGCTCGACGAGCGCGCGCCCCGGACGGACGACCTGCCTTTCGGCGAGTCGGTCTGCCGCCTTGCGCGTGTCTACCTGCGAGGGCATGGCCCGGCTACGGTGCAGGACTTTTCCTGGTGGTCCGGGCTGTCGGCGGGGGAGGCCGCCAAGGGATTCTCGGCGCTTGGCGACGAGTTCGAGGGCTTCGGTGCCGGAGGCCGCACCTCTTACAAGGCCGCAGGCGGACAGGGCGCAGGCGGCAGGGCGGGGACGCGGCAGGCGCACCTGCTGCCGGCATTCGACGAGTACATCATCGCCTACCGCGACCGCAGCGCAGCCGTCCCTGCCGCCCATGCGGGCAAGGTCTTCACAAAAAACGGCATCTTCCGCCCGACGATACTCGTGAACGGCAGGGTGGTCGGCACCTGGCGCAGCCCTCTGGGGCCGGGCCGCAAGGCCGAACTCGACTTCTTCGAGCCTCCCAGCAAGGGCGTCGCAGCGCAGGTTGCCAAGGCGGCAGCCCGAAGAGACGCCTACTACGGGAAGGAGTGACGGCAGACATGACGCAGGACTCCCTGCTGTGATAGTATGAAGAACATTCCGGCTGGGCCTTGGGGGCGGGCTGCATCATGTGCATCGAAGAGAAAAAGAGCCTTTCAGTTTTCCTTGTGAGGAGGGGGACATGTCCTTCACGATACCGATGCTGATCGCTCTGCTCCTTTCGGCGGCCTTCATTGCCTTGGCGGCTCTGCATGTCGCCTGGGGCCTAGGCTTCACATGGGGAGGCGACAGCCTCTTGCCGCAGCAGCCTGACGGCACGCTGCTCTTTAAGCCCGGAGCCGTTGCCTGTTTTGCCGCTGCCCTCATGTTTGCGCTGCCTGCGCTTATCTACCTCATGCGCGTCGGCATTCTGGTCACCGGTGTTCCAGACTGGGTGCCCTATGTCGGCGTATGGGGCGTCGCGGCGGTCCTGCTCGTCCGTGCGGTCGGCGAGTTTCGTTATGCGGGCCTCACCAAAAAGATCAAAGGCACATCCTTTGCCCGCAGGGACACCCGGATATACACCCCGCTCTGTCTCGTGCTTGCAGCGCTCGGCGTCACCCTTCAGGTCCTGTGAGCCGCGACAGCGGAGAGAACCGTCAGGAGGCTGCGTCACAGACTGCGTTACACAGTCACATCTCCCTGTTTCTTCTTTTCGAAGAACCCGGCTCCTAAAGACGTGTGCCTGACAATCCAATCGCAGAGGACGAAGAGCAGCGGCAGCAGCGTGAACATCATCAGCATCGAGATGAAGGCGCCTCGGCCGACGAGCATTCCTATCTCGGAGATGAGGGTGTTGGAGGCGATGAAGAAGATCGACAGGCCTGCGACCGTCAGTATGAGCGCTGACGTGATGATCATGATGGCCGCTCGCGAGACGGCGGCCCTGGCCGCTTGCAAGGGAGGCCGCGCACGTCTTTGCTCGAGATATTCGCGAGTGAAGATGATGGCGTAGTCCACCGAGGCTCCGAGTTGGACCGCGTCGATGACCAGGTATCCGATGTAGTTGAGGCTTTGTCCGGCGAAATAGGGCACCGCCATGTTTATCCAGATCGCTATCTCGATAGGAATCAGCACGATCAGGGGAATCGACAGGCTCCTGAACGTGATCATGAGGACGAATGCGATGGCGAGCAGGGAGAAGAGCCTGACCCGTCCCGAGTCGGCCTGGGTCGTCACCTTCAGGTCGTGCTCCGAGACCTGTGCCCCTGCGAGGTGGCTCTCGTCGCCGTAATGGGCCTCCCCGAGCCGCAAGACCTCCTCGACCATGCCATAGTCGGCTTTGCTGTTGGGATCGAGGACGGTTTGGATGATGATGCGCGAGTAGCCTTTGGAGATGAGCTGGGAGCGCTGCGATTCTGGAACCATCTCGGGCGGGATCAGTTCGCTGACGGTGTTCGCATAGGAGGTGACGCCCTTGACCTTCGGTAACGACTCCAGCTCCTGTATCAGGGCCTTCTCTTGGGCCCATCTCCCTTCCGGCACGAGCATGACCCACGTCGCCGAGGGCTCGAAGGCATCGTCTATCGCCGTCGCCTCGCGCCCCGTCTCGCTCTGTGCCTCGACCATCCCCGATGCCCCATAGGTGAAGTCGATCCGGTGCTGCGCAAGGTAGGCGGGCACGACGACGATGCAGATGATGACCGACAGGGGGATCATCAGCCGTGTGCACCAGGCGCCGAAGCGCTCGAACGAGGGAAGGAGGCTTCGGTGCTCGAAGCGCTGCAGGGGCTTCAGGCAGGCGAGGATGATGCAGGGCATGAGGAACATCACGCTGACGAAGCTGAAGAATATCCCCTTGGCAAGCACGATGCCCATGTCGGCACCGATGAGGAACGACATGATGCAAAGCGAGAGGAAGCCGAAGAAGGTGACCGCAGCGGACGAGAGCACCACGGAGAAGCCCTGACGCATGGCGTGGGCCATGGCTCTCACGGGGTCTTCAGGGTATCGTTGCTGGTTGCGCCGGAAGGTATGGAGCATGACGACGGCGTAATCCATCGACACCGCAAGCTGGAGCACTGCGGCGCAGATCTGGGTGATGAAGGATATCTCCCCTTTGAAGATGTTCGTTCCCATGTTCATCGCGATCGCCATGGCAAGGACGAGGAGGAAGACCACCCACTCGAACCATGACGCGGACGTGAGCGAGACGATGACGACGATGATGACAAGGGCCATGAGCAGGATGTAGGCGACCTCCGCCGAGGCGCTCTTCTGGGCGCTGTCACTGTTGACCGCCTCGCCGGACAGGGCAACGCCGGTCGCGTTGTGGGCGAGCGCCGCTGCACGCGCCTCGACAAGCGCGCCTGCCGCCTTGCCGCTGTCGATGGTGAGCCGGTAAAGGAAGCCCTTGTCGCTCATCCAGGATGCGACGGTGCCCTGATCGAGCATCTCCAACGGCTGGAGGACGTCGGCTTGGCTCCCAAGCCAGAGGACGTCTTTGACGCCGTCGATTCTGCGGAGGTCGTCGGCAAGCTTTGACGCCTCCGGCAACGGGAGGCCCTCGGCGTAGAGGCGGGCATTGGGAATCCCTGTCCCATACGCCTCTCTCATCAGGTTCAATGACTCGGTGGAGCGTGTCTCCTTGGGAAGATAGCTCGTGAGGTCGAAGTTCACGTGCACCAGCGGCATGCATGCGACGCACAGCGCGGTGAACAAGGCGAATCCGAGGATGACCGCCTTTCGATGGTGCAGGATGCCATAGATGAGGCGCATGACCCGCGAATCGTCCTGCGGGTCCCTTTGATGTGGTGCGGTGCTGCCCAAAAAACCGTATGCCTTGCTCTTGCGACGGGCCCGCTGCCCGAGCCTGTCGCCTCATGTCTGTCGTGCGTGCATTTGAAGCATAATCGACGAATGCACCCCTTTAACATACTGCATAGACCAGGGGATTACAAGGAGAGCCGCACAGGAAGCCGCAGGGGGAGGGATAAGCGCGTCTGAGACAGGGGAGCGGTTACAGTTCACACCCCCACTGCCACCCCGGCCCCCCACTGCCACCCCGGCCCCCCACTGTCATTCCGAGCCCCCACTGTCATTCCGAGCCTGTCGAGGAATCCTCGACCGCGCCAGCGGTCGACCGCAGGTCGAAGGGCCCTCCGACCTGCCGTTGGACCCGGCGGGGCCAAAGAATCCACGGCGGCCCCCGGCCGGTGCGTCGTCCCGCGCCCGCGGCGGGGCCTGCGGCGGCGGGCGGCTTTCGGCGGGGGGGGGCGGGGGGCTCTGGGGGGGGCCGGGGTGGCAGTGGGGGTGTCCGTGGAGGGTGTGACCAGTTACGGGGAGCGGGAGGCGGGCGTATCTTACAACAACCGTAAGTGGCGCTTGGGGCGCAGGTGAGGTAGGCTTGTGTCGGGTCGTCGGCAGGCCTTTGGCAGGCCGTAGGCCCCTGTCAACACTGTCAGCACACGTCTGTCAGCACACGTCGGACCCTAAGGAGGCGGCACGCATGAGCATGGCCGACCCCGCAAGCCCAGCAAGCCCAGCCAACCCCGCCAGCCCCGCCAGCCCCGCAAGCCCCGCAAGCCCCGCAAGCCCCGCACAGAAACTGTTGGAGGTGCGCGACCTGCGCAAGGCGTTCGGTGGCGGGGACGGCGCGACCGAGGCGCTGCGCGGCGTCTCGTTCGACTGCTACGGCGGCGAGTTCCTCGGCATCATGGGCGCGAGCGGCTCGGGCAAGACCACGCTGCTCAACTGCGTCGCGACCACCCTGAGGCCCACCAGCGGAACGGTGCTGCTCCAGGGCACCGACATCAGCGCGTTCTCCAACGCACAGCTTTCGGACTATCGCGGGAGCCGCATCGGCTACCTGTTCCAGGGCTACGAGCTTCTGGACAGCCTCACGGGCAGCGAGAACATCATCCTGCCGCTGGCCATCCACAACGAGCAGGCCACGGTCATCAGCTCCCGCCTGAGCGAGCTGGCGGCCTTCTTCGAGATCGAGGACGTGCTGGAGAAGTTCCCGGCGCAGATGTCGGGCGGACAAAAGCAGCGTGTGGCCGCCGCACGGGCACTGATCGGCAGACCCGACATCGTGCTGACCGACGAGCCGACCGGCGCGCTCGACACGCGCTCGGCGCGCACGCTCATGGAGAAGCTCGCCCTGCTCAACGAGCAGGAGCGCACCACCATCCTGCTGGTCACCCACGACGCCAATGCCGCCAGCTTCTGCTCGCGCATCCTCTTTATCCAGGACGGCGTCATCTTCCACGAGCTGCGCCGCCAGGCGCCGGGAGAGGAGCGGGCCGACTACTACCAGCGCATCCTCGCGGTCATGACCCATCTGAACGGGGGAAGCGCCAATGTCCTCTGAGGGCTCGTTGCGGGGGTCGCCACAGGGGTCGCCACAAGGGTCGCCGCGCAAGGACCCACATCAGGGCGCACCGCAGGGCCCGTCGCGCAAGGGCCCGTCGCCCACCGGCCTGTTCAGGCGGCTCGTCTGGCGCAACGCGCAGCGCACGCGCCGCGAGAACCTCGTCTACTTCGTCACCCTCGTCGTCTCCATCGCCTCGTTCTACCTGATATTCTCGCTCTCGCATCAAGACCTCGTCATCTTCTTGCGCGACTTCGAGAGCGACGCCATCGACAAGCTGCTCGCCTTGATGCCCGTCGTCTACGGCCTGGCGCTGGGGGTGCTGTTCTTCCTCGTGCTCTTTGCCAACGGCCATCAGCTGGCGCGCCGCAGCCGGGAGTTCGGCGTCTACCTGATGTTCGGCATGAGCAAGCGCCGGGCCGTCCTGCAGCTGCTCGCCGAGGGCCTCGTGTCAGGCGGACTGGCGCTGGTCGCCGGACTGGCGCTGGGCAGCATCCTTGGCGAGCTCCTCAGCCTGGTCACCTCGCGGCTCATCGGACAGGGCATCATCGGCCATCACCTGAGCATATCGCTGGAGGCCTATGGCTGGACCGCCCTGGGCTTTGCGGCGGTTCAGGCGCTCGCGCTGCTGGTGCACGGGAGGCGGCTGTTCCGGTGCGAGCTGTTCACGCTGCTGCAAGGTCAGCCGGAGATACGCCAGAAAGCCGGGACGGGGCGCTCGAACATCGCCGCGCTCGTGGCGGGCGTCGCTTCGCTTGTCGCCGCCGCCGTGGTCGTCCCTCGGGACTTTTCGACTTTGAGCCTGGGGAGAACGGCGCTGGCGCTGGCGCTCTGCATCGCCGGCATCTTCCTGTGCGTCAAGGGGGCCACGCGCCTCCTCTCCCTGCTCGCCCTGCGCTCGCAGCACAGCAGCAGGGGGCTGACCCTCTTCAACCTCCGCCAGCTGCAGGAGGGCATCGCCAACCGCTCCGCTGCGGTGACGGCCGCCGCCGTGCTGATGACCCTGATGATCATCTGCGCCGCTGCGGGCACGTCCGTCATCGGGGGCGCCCAGGGCGGGTTGAACGGGGGCGACAAGGTCTACCATTTCACGGTCGTTGCCGATGAGGCGCCGAACCCGGACGTGTCCGCCTGGATGCAGGAAAACCCAGACGAGGCGGTGCCCGACAGCCTCATAGTCGCCGACACGGACGCGCAGAATGCGCGAATCGAGGAGGCCCTCACGGCACAGGACATGACTTCGTATGTGGCCGACCTCAATGCGCTCCGCATCGGCAGCCTGCATGACGGCGAGCACGGCCTTGACTGGTCGCGGCTGCGCGCGTCGATGGTCGAGGCCCTTGCGGGGCAGGGCATCGACGACTACCACCGGGAAGGCGAGGGCTATTCCACAGACGGAGACACTTCGATGCTGGAGCATATGTACCTGACATTTGACAGCTCCTTCAATTACGGCTTCTCCTACCTCATCCCGGTCTCCGCATACAATCGTGTCCTTGAGACGGCCGGCAGGTCCCCTCTCGATCTGGGTGATGCGCAGGCGGCGCTCTATGTCAACACGGGGTATAGGACGGAAGGCGGCGGCGCGGACGCTGCGGGCGTGGGCGCTACGGCAGCGGACGGCGCTGCGGGCGCGGACGGCAGCGCCAGCCCTGCCGCCGCCGCTCGCGCCGCCGCCACCGTCGACTTCGCCTCCCCCGACGCCGGTGCCGTCCTCGACGCCCTGATAGCCCGGGCGCAAAGCGGCGGCGAGGCGGCGTTGCAGATCGACGGCAAGCCGCTGTCCCTTGTCGCCACGCCTTCATCGGAGAACCTGGTCGCCGACCGCTCGATCACCATCACCACCGCACTGATCGTCCCCGACGAGCTCTTTGACGAGCTTGCCTCCGCAACGAGCACCACCACCTATTGGAACTTCCGCATACCGGAGGCGACGCAGAAGGAGCAGGGCCTCATGCCGGCCATCCAGCAGGCGAGCGAGCGTCTCTCTGCCGCCGACCTGCACTTCGAGAACTACCTGCAGAACTTCGGGCGCACGCTGTTCTACGTGGTCGCCGGCTCCTACTCGTTCATCTACATGGCCCTCCTGTTTCTGCTCATCTCCTGCACGGTGCTGGCGATACAGTTCCTCACCCAGGCGCAGGCGACGCTGAGGCGCTACCTGACCCTGACGGTGCTCGGGGCAAGGCGTGCAAGCCTCAACACCTCCGTGCGCGTGCAGGTCGCCGCCTACTTCCTCATCCCCTTGGTGCTGGCCTGCGTCTGCGGCAGCGTAGGCGTCCAGGCCCTCGGCGCGACCATAGGCGACCTTGCCGTCACGCCGTCCTCCGTTCTGGCGGCCATACTGGTCGTCTCCGCCATCCTCGGCCTCTACGCGCTGACCGTGGCCCGCAGCGTCAGGCAGGCCATCGACTCCCTCGAATACGAGCGCGTCGACTGACGGGATCTCACACTGTCTGGCGCTTTCTATGATACGCGTCACATTCTCACTGTCATCCCGAGCCCGTCGAGGGATCTTCGACCGCGCAAGCGGTCGACTGCGCCTAGAGGGATCCTCCGACCTGCGGTCGGCTGCTTCGCAGCCGAAGATCCCTCGACGGGCTCGGGATGACAGTGAGAATGATCCTCCGACCTGCGGTCGGCTGCTTCGCAGCCGAAGATCCCTCGACGGGCTCGGGACGACAGTGAGAATGTGAATAGTGACAGGTGCCTTACCGGTCCCCTGCCTGTCCCACGTCCGTTTGACCCGCTGACGGATCTCCTGCTAGAATAACAAAGGATAACAAAGGATAACAAAAGATAATAAAAAATATAAAAAGGAGTCAGCATGGTCGCAAAACCTCCGTTTCTGCCAACCTTTGGCAATAAGCCCTATAAGATTATCGGTCGTGACGCAGTGCTGGAAGGATTCCTCAAA
The DNA here is from genome assembly GCA_031263105.1 of Coriobacteriales bacterium. Classification (GTDB taxonomy): domain Bacteria; phylum Actinomycetota; class Coriobacteriia; order Coriobacteriales; family UBA8131; genus JAISGJ01. Next base: position 3,402 of record JAISGJ010000192.1, on the reverse strand, counting down.
GGGCTGGAAAGCGTCCCTGGACATCCTGATCGAGCCATGTTGATTATCGGACAGCGTGGCATGGGAAAGACGGCGCTTTTGCTGGAGTTCGCCGAGCTTGCCGAGCGCAGGGGTTTTATCGTCGCAAGCGCCGTGGACAACGACCAGATGCTCGATGACATACTTCAAGGCGTCCAGCGCAAGGGAACCCCGTTTATACCAGAAAGAAAACCTCTTGTTCAGGGATTTACGGCGGGTGCCCTCGGCTTCTCGATAGGCCTGACGTTCAACGAGGTCACCGACAAGACCTTTGGGTTCAGAATCAAGCTCTCGATGCTTTGCGAGGAGCTGGAAAAACACGGTAAAGGAGTGCTGGTTCTCGTGGATGAGGTGCAACCTGATACCATGAGGATGCGCGAGCTGGCTACCAGCTATCAGCACTTGGTCGGAGAAGGCAGGAACATCGTCATCGCCATGGCGGGGCTGTCGCACTCGATATCGTCTGTTCTCAACGATAAGATACTGACGTTTCTCAATCGGGCACGAAAGACTCGGCTGGACATGCTTTCAGACACCAGTGTCCGGTTGCATTTTGCCAAGACGTTCAAGTCCTTGAACAAGGAAATCGATCAAGAGGCTCTCGACGACGCGGTGGCTGCGACGCGCGGTTATCCCTACCTGCTCCAGCTCGTCGGCTACTATATCCTTGAGTATCTGGGTGATGACGACAACATAACACGAGCTATAGTGGCCAACGCAGCCGAAGTCTCCAGACAGGACATGGCGGACAACGTCTACAAGGCAGTGCTGAACCCGCTGTCTGCCGCCGACATCCGCTTCCTCGAAGCGATGGCGCAGGATGACGGCCCCAGTCGTATCAGCGACATCCAAGAACGTATAGGCGAGTCACAGGCCTATACACAGGTATATCGGAGGAGGCTTCTGGAATCGGGAGTCGTCGCCTCCGAGCAGCGCGGCGAGCTGAACCTCACGGTGCCGTTCATGGCCGAGTATCTGAGGACACGGCCGTAGGGCAACGAGGCGGAGGGGACGTTGTGTTCGCGCCCCCACTGTCATTCCGAGCCCCGCGAGGAATCTTCGGCTGCGAAGCAGCCGAGTTCTGGCCGCAGTCGACCGCTGGGGCGACCGAGAATCCCTCGGCAGGCTCGGATGACAGTAGGGTCTGAACAATGGGACCGATAGCAAGGAGCGGCTGGGTGACTGCTCCTGTGTCGCTGCCCCCCTCCTGTGCTACTATGAGACGTGCCATTCAAAGGAGGCCCATGTGAATGAGTTCAGGCTTCTTGACAGCGCTTTCAGGCATGGAATCGCGGAGGCGGACATACTGGGCGTCATATACAACTCATTTGACTCGAAGGATGTAGAGGGAACAGACAACAGGCTCAGGTATGGTTTCGACAGCAAGGGGAACGTGGTCGAGGTGGCCTATGACCATGTCGAACGGGTCGTGTTCCACGCAATGAGAGTTCGCAATGCGGCCAATCGCGTAAGCGAGAAGAGGAAGCGATGAAGGACTACGAACAGATGGCCAAGGATTTCGAGGCCGGCAGCTATGGCGGTCCGCTTGTGCCGGTCAGCAAAGAGGCTGACATTGAAGACCGCTTGCTGGCCATGTCCCAGCTACAGCATATGCACGAGAAAGAGGCGAGAAAACTCAAGAAGCAACAGCAGCAACTCAGGGAGTTCGCAGCTGGATAGGCCGTCTCTCGCCACTCAGGCATCGGCGGCACCAACACCGGGATGGGTCTGTACCTCGCACAGCGCATGGCAGGCGATCTCGCACTCGAGATGACAGCGGCCTCCGGGCAAGCGCCCTCCGGGCAAGGCTGCGGCCTGACCGTCACCCTGCGCTTCCCTGCAGGCCGGGAAGAGCCCGGCTGCCCTCGCGCTACCAGCGGTCGATGAAGGCTGCGAGGTAGAGGGGCAGGGTGAGGATCGGGCCGACCTCTCCCAGATTCCTTGTCGAGAGCCTCACGAGCTGTTCGACCCCGTAGTTCTCCAGTATGGCCTTTGCCGACTTGGACTTCTTGTTGTCGGCGGACTTGACTTCCACGGCGGTCGCCTTGCGTCTGTAGCGGACGAAGAAATCCATCTCGATCTGGCTCCGGTACTCGAAGTAGTAGAGCCTCCTCCCTGCCTTGCGCAGTGCCTCCGCCACGATGTTCTCGTAGATCGCGCCCTTGTAGATGCCGAGGTTGCCGTCGATGACATCGACCGCAGAGCCTTCGTTGAGCATCGACACCAACAGCCCGGTGTCTGCCATATAGACCTTGAACGCCGATGCGTCGACATTGCCCTCGAAGGGCAGCGCGGGGAGCTTGAGCCTGTGGCAGAAGTCGATCATGCCTGCATCGTAGAGCCACATGAGGCTTCCTGCGAACTTGCGCGAGCTGCCGCCTTTCTCCACAACGCTGTACTGGAACTTCTTGTGGTCTTTCGCCAGTTGGCGCGGCACGGACAGGAAGCAGGCGCGCGCCTTCGCCTTTTCTGCGCCCTTGGCGTATTTGGCGATGTCGTCCAGGTAGTCGCTGACTATCGCCTTCTGGATGCGCAGCACCTCGCCGAAGTCGTGGTCTTCCACAAACGACGCGAGCACCGCCGGCATGCCGCCGGTGACGATGTGCTCCCGATAGAGCTTGAGCAGGTACTCGTGGGTCGCTGCGGGAATCTGCTGATGTTTTGCCAGGCGGGCCAAGACATCCGCCAGCGCGTCCTTCGACATGCCGTTCGCCCAGCAGAACTCCTCGAAATCGAGGGAGAACATATCGATCTGGTCGGTATAGCCGACGGGAAAGGACGAGACCTCCCCGTAGTTGATGCCGAGCAGCGAGCCTGATGCGATCACGTCGAAGCGCTCGTTACTCCAACTGCTATGCAACTTTCTACGCCTTGGCGCATACACGTTTTTCTTCTACACCCCCACTGCCATCCCGAGCCCCCACTGCCATCCCGAGCCCCCACCGTCAGCCCGGGCCCCCACGGTCATCCCGGGCCCCCACTGTCATTCCGAGCCCCGCCGAGGAATCTTTGGACACGCAGTGTCCAACGTCAGGTCGCAGGGCCCTTCGGCCTGCGGTCGACCGCTGGCGCGGCCGAGGATTCCTCGGCAGGCTCGGAATGACAGTGGGGGCCCGGGATGACGGTGGGGGCCCGGGATGACGGTGGGGGTGTGACGTGTAACCGGTCGGGCGAACGGGCGAACGGGCGAACAGACGGGCGAACGGCGTGTGGTGGAGCGCAATCGGTCATTGCGGGTGGCGGAGTATAGTGGTATCCTAGACGCGACTGGGCCGCCTTGCGGCCAGCATGCGGGTGCAGTGAATGCAGTAAAAAGGGTCATAAGCGGGCGTAGGGAGCAACACCATGGGAACGAGATACGGCCATGTCGTCCGTCGCGGCGCC
>JAISGJ010000118.1 GCA_031263105.1 Coriobacteriales bacterium | reverse complement strand
GAGATTCGGAGCGGCGATGCGGCGGAGTACGGGGACGGCGCCTACGTCACCGACTATGAGGGCAACGACGGCACGGTCACCGTCCCTCGGACCCTCGGTGACCAGAGCGCGCCTGTGGTCTCTGTCAGTCTGTGGGGCAAAGGTCTGACCGCGTTGAGCGTGACGGCATGCAGCAGCAGCCTGAAATATTTGGATTATGCCAACAACCCCGGCATCAGCGTGCAGGGCATGGGTGCCTGCACCGAATTGGAGGCCTTGGACTGCTCGTACGGCGGCCTCAGCACGCTGGATGTGAGTGCCAACACCAAGCTGACCCGCCTCACCTGCTACGGCAACAACCTCACTGCGTTGAATCTAAGTACCCTCACCGTCTTGGCCCGCCTGGAATGCTCCAGCAACGAACTCGGTACGCTGAACGTGAGCAACCTCGCCGACTTGACCTTCCTGGACTGCTCCTACAACAGCCTCTCCACGCTGGACGTAAGCAGCCTCGCCAAGTTGGAGAGCCTGTCCTGCTCCAACAACAAGCTCACCACGCTGGGTGTGAGCAGCCTCACCAAGTTGGTGAACCTGAACTGCTCCAACAACAAGCTCACCACGCTGGCCATCGCCGGACTCACCAAGCTGCGCAGCCTGTTCTGCTCCGACAACGAACTCACCACCTTGGACGTGAGCAGCAACACGATGCTCACCAACCCCAACCAGAGTTGGGGCTTCGACTGCAGCTACAACAACATCTCCGACTTCGACAAGCTCCAAGAGCTCATCGGCTATTTTGGGCAGGGCAGCGTCAACCCGCAGAAGGTGAGCCCCGTGACGTTCTACACCGTCATTTTCAGGGGATGGAACGACACGGTGCTCGCCGAGCAGAGGGTCGCCCACGGCAAGGCTGCGACGGAACCCGCTCCCGCCCCGCCCGTCGGCTACAGCTTCGTAAGATGGGACAAGGCCTTCACGAACGTGACCTCGGCCCTCACGGTCACCGCGCAGTACCAGATTAAGACCTACACCGTCACCTTCAAGGGCTGGAACGGCGCGGTGCTCTCCGCCCCGAAGGTCAACCATGGCTCCGCCGCGACGGCGCCCCCGCCCGCCCCGCCCGTCGGCTACACCTTTGTAAGCTGGGACAGGGCCTTCACGAACGTGACCTCGGCCCTCACGGTCACCGCGCAGTACCGGAAGGATGCCGCCAAGGAGCAGAACCCCGTCATCTACACGATTGCCTTCAACGCCAATGGCGGCAAGGCCTCCTTCGCCTCCGTCGCGAGGGCCCACGGCTCCAAGCTCGGCGCCCTCCCTGCCGCCTCCCGCACGGGCCACTCCTTCCAGGGCTGGTTCACCGCCAAGGCCAAGGGCACGAAGGCCACCGCCGCCACGCCGGTCTCGGGCGGCATCACCTACTACGCGCAATGGAAGGCCAACGCCTACACCGTCAAGTTCAACGCCAACGGCGGCAAGGTGGGCAAGGCGTCCGTCACCTCTGCCAAGAAGTCCTACGGCTCCAAGCTCGGCAAGCTCTCGGTGCCCAAGCGCACCGGCTACAAGTTCCTCGGCTGGTACACCGCCAAGGCCGCATCCAAGGGCAAGAAGGTCTCCGCCAACACGAAGGTGGCCAAGTCCGTCACCTACTACGCGCACTGGAAGAAGGTGAGGTAGCCTGCCGTTAGCCGCCGTATCTGGTCGCAGGCGCAATCGGGGGCTTCCGCTTCGGGCACAAAGGCGCACGCGCGTGGTATCTTTTGCCTATGGGAGACACATGCGCGATCTATTATTTCAGTGCGACTGGCAATTCCCTTGCGGTTGCATTGCAGCTCGCCCAGAGGCTGGGTGCGCCCGAACCTATCTCCATTCCCGGCACGCTCGTCCTTGACGACCCCTATGGCGCTGCCCGCAAGGCCGCCAAGGTGGGCCTCGTGTTCCCCGTGCACCGTGCCTCGCTGCCGGAGATGGTGCGGGGCTTTCTCGAGCAGATGCCCAAAAGGCCCGACTGCTATTACTTCGCGGTTGCGACCTATACGCTGTTCGGCTGCAATGAGTTCTGGGACATAGACACGATACTGGCCTCGGGCGGAGGCCTGCTGAACTACGCCACGGGCGTCAAGACCATGGGAAGCGTCGGCATCGTGGACCCCGACTCCCAAACGATGGCGCGACGGCTCACGTCCATGTCGGCACAGGTCGAGGAGATTGCCGAGGCGGTGGGGAACCGCCAGGAGAACTACTTCCGGCGTTCGTCCAAACTGCTCGGCAGGCTCGTGAAGGTCTACACCGACCAGCGCCGCCGCTCCCTTGTGTTCAGGGTCGACCAACGGTGCACCAAATGCGGCATCTGTGCGCAGGTCTGCCCGGCGAAGAACATCGTCATAGGCGCAGACAGGCAGCCGGCCCCGATCCGCTCGGACAAATGCGAGGCCTGCTATGCCTGCATCCATTGGTGCCCAGCCAACGCGATCGCGACCAGGACCAAGCTGCACAGCCATTACCATCATCCCAACATCCGACCCGAGCAGATCAACCCGGAGGTTACAGTTCACACCCCCACTGTCATTCCGAGCTCCGCCGAGGAATCTTTGGACACGCAGTGTCCAACCGCAGGTCGGGGGGCTTTTCAACCTGCGGTCGACCGCTGGCGCGGTCGAGGATCCCTCGACAGGCTCGGGATGACAGTGGGGTGTGAGCAGTAACACCCGGAGCAGGTCACGGAGCAGGTCAATCCTGTGATGTAGGCAGATATGCTTGATATTGGGTATACTGTCGAGTATATCCAACGCGGAGCGGGGGCAAAGCGAATGTCAAAGGGGGCGCCACGACTGGATCAGCACTTCCCCAGGGAGGCGACGAGTACGACCGATACACAAAAGCAAGATGAGGGCCGCGTACCCGGCGGCCTGTCGTTGAAAGACGCCCGCATCCGTGCCGAGCGGCTGCGCGGCGAGATCGACCACCATACCTATCTCTACTACGCGCTCGACGAGCCGCAGATAAGCGATGCGGCCTTCGACTCCCTCATGCGCGAGCTGCAGGAGTTGGAGCGCCAGTGGCCTGAGATCGTGGTGCCCACATCGCCGACGCAGCGTGTGGGGGGCTTTGTGCTGGGGGAGGCCTTCGAGCCGGTTGTCCATGCGAGCCGCATGTACTCGCTCGACAACGCGATGGACCTCGACGAGCTCGATGCCTGGCTTGCCCGCACGCGACAGGCGGTGGGGGAGATAAGCGGGGATGCCCCTGATGCCGATTCCGCGAGCGCCCCCGCCCCCGATGCCCCCGCCCCCGATGCCGCGAGCGCCCCCGCCCCGCCCTCGCTTGCCTACGTCTGCGAGTTCAAGATAGACGGCTCGTCGCTGGCGCTGACCTTCGCGGACGGGGAGCTGGTGCGCGCGGCCACCCGTGGGGACGGCACCACGGGCGAGGACGTGACCGCCAACGTCCGCACCGTGCGCGACATCCCCCTGCGCCTGCGTGTGCCCCTGCAAGGCGAGGTGGAGGTCCGCGGCGAGATATACATGCCGCACGCGAGCTTCGAGGCCCTCAACCAGGCGATCGAGCTTGAGGCACAACAGCTCGACAAGGCGGCACACCTCTTTGTCAACCCCCGCAACGCCGCCGCAGGGTCCCTGCGGCAGAAAGACCCGCGCATCACCGCGGGCCGCGATTTGGCAACCTTCATGTATGCCCTTGCCGACACGGAACGCGTGCCCGCGCAGGGCCAGTGGGAGCTGCTTGCCTGGTTGCGCGAGGCGGGCTTCCACGTGAACCCCACCATCGCACGCTGCACGACCGAGCAGGAGGTCCACGACTTCTGCGTCGCGGCCATCGAGAAGCGCGACCGGTTGCCCTACGACATCGACGGCGTCGTCGTGAAGATCGACAGCTTCGCCCTGCAACGTGCGCTCGGCTTCACGGCGAAGGCGCCGCGCTGGGCCATCGCCTTCAAGTTCCCGCCCGAGGAGAAGACGACCGTGCTGCGCGACATCGTGGTGCAGGTCGGTCGCACGGGCGTGCTGACGCCCGTGGCCGAGCTTGTGCCCGTCTTCGTGGCGGGCTCGACCGTTGCCCGCGCCACGCTGCACAACCTCGACGAAGTGCGCCGCAAGGACGTGCGCATCGGCGACACCGTCATCATCCACAAGGCCGGCGACGTCATCCCCGAGGTGCTCGGTCCGGTGCTCTCGCTGCGTCCCGCAGATGCGCAGCCGTGGGACATGCCCGCGCTCTGCCCCTCCTGTGGCTCTCCGGTCTTTCGGGAGGAGGACGGCGTCGCCTATCGCTGCGACTCCGCCGAATGCCCCGCCCAGCTGCTTGAGCGCCTGAGCCATTGGGTGAGCCGCAGTGCCTTGGACATAGACGGGCTCGGCCCCAAGATAATCGAGAGACTTGTCGAAAGCGGCCTGCTCACCGATGTCGCAGGCTTCTATCGGCTGAGCGCCGAGCAGCTTGCTACGTTGGAGACCGGCGAGGAGAAGTACGTGCGCGCGATGTCGCCGGAGAAGCGCGAACAGACCGGTGACTTCGAGAAGGAGCCCGTGCTGCTCGGCGAGACCGTCGCGAGGAAGCTCTACGAGCAGATCCAGGCAAGCAAGGGTCGGCCGTTCGCCCGCGTGCTCTTCGGCCTGGGTGTGCGCAACGTGGGCAAGACCGTCGCCGAGACGATCTGTCGGCAGTATCCTTCGGTGGATACGCTTGCTGCCGTCACGGAGGAGGAGCTCACGCAGATAGAGGGCGTGGGTCCCGTGATCGCCCACGACGTCGTGCACTTCTTTGCGACACCGGACAACCGGCGCCTCGTCGAGGGGCTCAAGGCGCTCGGGCTGTCGCTTGCGCGGCGGGCGGCCGGAGGCGGTGCGGGCGGTGCGGGTGCGGACGGCATGGGCGGTGACGCGGGCGCGGGCGACGACGCGGAGCGGCCCCAGACGCTCGCGGGCCTGGGCTTCGTGCTCACCGGCACACTGGAGCACCACACGCGCGACGAAGCCGAGGACCTGCTGCGCTCCTGGGGCGCCAAGGCCTCCGGCTCGGTCTCCTCCAAGACCTCCTACGTGGTGGCAGGCCCGGGCGCCGGCTCCAAGCTCGCCAAAGCCCAAGCCCTTGGCATCCCCGTCCTCGACGAGGCCGCCCTCGACCTCATCCTCGAAACCGGCATCGTCCCGCAATAGGGTGCGGCCCCACAGGGGAGAAGTTACAGGTCACACCCCCACTGTCATCCCGAGCCTGCCGAGGGATCTTTGGGTCGGCGGGTTCCTCAACGTGCAGTCGACCGCTGACGCGGTCGAAGATCCCTCGACAGGCCCGGGATGACAGCGGGGGCCCGGGATGGCAGCGGGGGCCCGGGATGGCAATTTTGCTTGGGGTGCGCAGAAAACTTGCTGCTGGTCACACCCCCACTGTCATTCCGAGCTCCGCCGAGGAATCCTTGGACACGCAGTGTCCAACGGCCGGTCTGGGGGCCCTTCGGCCTGCGGTCGGCCGCTGGCGCGGCCGCGGATCCCTCGACAGGCTCGGGATGACAGTGGGGGCCCGGGATGGCAGTGGGGGCCCGGGATGACAGTGGGGGCCCGGGATGGCAGTGGGGGTGTGTACAGTAACCGACCAGTAACCAAAATTTTTCGCACGCAGAAAATTTTTGAAATAAGTAGTTGACATGGTCTACTAGATGTGCGATACTACTACTTGTCTGAAACACAGGACTCAGCTTTGCAGGAAC
>JAISGJ010000095.1 GCA_031263105.1 Coriobacteriales bacterium | reverse complement strand
CCCTATAACTTTGTCAAGTGGTTCCTGAAGATTTTTTGAGGGTTTTCCGCAGGGCCCTTTGATGCCCTTCCCGCCTTGCGCCCCCGCAGTCCTCAATCCTCGAAAAGGCGACAACTTGCTCAGGTCGGCCCGTGGCAGATCGGGGATTCCGACAAGTGGCAGTATGATTACATTCCCTGCCCCACCACACAGTGCAGCCTCTGTGCCGAACGCACGCAAAGAGGAAAACTCCCAATCTGCGTGCATAACTGCCAAAGCGCCTGCATGCGGTATGGCCCTGTCGAGGAATTGGCCAAACTCATGGAAGGCAAGAACAAGACGGTGATCTTCGCGCCCCTGTAGCAGAGCCTGGCGGATCGGACTGTACGAGCGCAATAAAGAAAGGGATTCTGGTGAGGACTCCGGGCTGCTCCGGTATTCAGGACCCTATTCGCTTGGCATATATCGGGGCTATGTTTCGCTCCCCGCCTCGATTTCCTGTAGCGTTAGGCGCTTCCCCGGGCACCCATACGTTTACTGCAACAGTCATTGACGGGAGCCATACCTGGCCAAGCGCTATACTAGGACACAACAGTTCGCACCAACCGGAGGAGAGACGATGGGGTATGAGCCATTTCCGTCATTCGCAGAATGGGGTACCGTCTTTGACCCTAGGCTGGTAAATAGATATGCCGAGCGCCTGAAGCGAGCAAAGGCGGCTGCGACGGCTGACGCACAGGAGCGGGCGCTTGAAATTGCGACGCGTTATGCTGCGGTGGACACGGGCGCGTTGGAAGGGCTTTACACGACCGACAGGGGCTTTACCCGCACCGTTGCGACCCAGTCCGAATTCTGGGAGAAGGCTCTCGCGACAAAAGGAGAGCAGGCGCGGCGCTCCATTGAAGATGCCCTGTCTGCATACGACTATATACTTGACGCAGCAACGAAGGCGATCCCCGTAACGCAGGCGTGGATACGCGAACTGCATGCGATACTGACCGCGCATCAAGAGACCTACACCGTTCACTCTTTCCTCAAAAACCAGCTTCAGACGAGGCAGGCTTCCTTGCCGCATGGCGAGTACAGGCAGTTTCCCAATAACCCCACCAACGTAACTACGGGGAAGCCCCATGGGTACGCTCCGCCTGAAAGCACCCAGATGGAGATGACCCGTTTTGTCGATGAGCTGCAAAGCGAGGATTTCCTTACGGCGCACCCAGTCGTACAGGCCGCCTACGCGCACTATGCCTACGTCTGTATCCATCCTTTCGCAGACGGCAACGGCCGTGTGGCAAGGGCTTTGGCGAGCGTGTATCTTTACCGGACCCCCGGCGTGCCGCTGGTGGTGTTCGCAGACCAGCGCGACAGGTATATCGATACTCTGGAGGCAGCCGACAAAGGAGGGCATGAGGCATTCGTTGCATTCATTGCCGAGCGAGTCATCGACGCCATCGGTCTGGTTGAGCAATCGATGGGTTCGGCCGGCAACGCTGCCCGCGATGCCCTTGAGCAGCTGCACGGAGCACAGGACAGCGAGCCGACCCAAGAACTCCTCTTGGCTGCGGCCCGTCTCAGAGAGGCTGCCATGGCCATCCTGAGACAAACGGTAGAGGACTTCGCGTTTCCGTCTTGGGTGCAGGCTGCCGTCAACAGGTATGTTTCTGTGTCCGAGATTATGCCTGACGGCTATGGTGTGGGGGACACTGATTCCGGCTTTGACCTCAACGGAAGAGTGAGTCCGCATATATCGGATACGCTATGGTGGCCCTTCGCCATCGGAATATCAACCGGTTCGGAACGCCCGAACCTGCTCGTGGCATCGAACATGACCGACATCGTTCTCGATGCCTGGACTCGTGAGATAGCCCCTGTCGTCACAACCGCGCTCAACCTGCGAATCGATGCCTGGGCGCAAGGAGTCGTCGAAGCGTTCGCCTGTGCTTTGGCTGAGGCGAATCGCAAGAGCTGACCTGATGGGTCGATCTGAGGAGATGACCCGAGGGGTCGGTTCCATGAGGCATCGGCGGTATGGCCCACGGGGCTTCGCATACGATTCTTCTACCACCGCAGCCCGCCGGTGCTTGGGTGCACGCGGCGGAGGTGGTGCTGGGCGACGGCGGCGAGGGTGCGTATGGTCTCGTGCGGGGTGGGCGGCGTGCGGGGCATCCGGTACGCGGGGTGGAAGCGCGTGAGGTGCAGGGGGATGCGAGGATCCACCGAGGCGAGCCACTGCGCGAGGGCGTCGATCTCTGCGGGGTCGTCGTTGAGGCCGGGGACGATGAGGGTCGTGACCTCGACGTGGATGTGCGATGCCGCAAGCTCGATGGAGCGCATGACCGTCTCAAGCCCCCTTGGCGCACCCACGCGGTCGTAGAAGCCCTGCGTGAAGCCCTTGAGGTCGATGTTCGCCGCATCGAGGTGGCCGAGGAGCGCCTTGAGGGGAGCCTCGTTCACGTAGCCGTTCGTGACGAGGACGTTGGCAAGGCCCGCCTCGTGCGCGAGCCGCGCCGTGTCGAGCACGAACTCGTAGCCGACGAGCGGCTCGTTGTAGGTGTAGGCGATGCCGACGTTGCCGCGTGGGCGCAGCGCGAGCGCACGGGCGACCAGCTGCTCGGGCGTGAGGGGGGTGGTGGGGACGGGGGCGGATGCGAGGGCGGCGGCGCTGTCGGAGGCGGCGGCATGACGGGGAGACGGGACGTCGGGGACGCCGTCCCCTACGGGCGCGACGAGGGCGGGGAGCCTGCCGCCCTCGGGGCGGACCTGTGCGATGTCGCTGTTCTGGCAGAAGGGGCATCTGAGGTTGCAGCCGAAGCTGCCGTAGCTCAAGACCATGCTGCCGGGATGGAAGTGCGCGAGCGGCTTCTTCTCAACGGGGTCGAGCGCCAGCGCGGTCGTCTGTCCGTAGTTGAGGGAGACGACCGAGCTCCCACATGCTGCACGCGCCCCACAGATGCCGAGCTGTCCCTCGGCGAGCCGACAGGCATGCGGGCAGAGGGGGCACGAGGGCTGGGGAGTCGGGGCTGCCTGCGGGGGCTGCGGGGCTGAGTCTGTGGGCGGAGCGCCCTGCGGAGCTTGCGGTGTCGGTGGAGCCGCCCCGCCTTGCGATACCGCCCTGGCCCGCGAAACCTGCGGGTTCTGCGTGCCCTGTGCGCTCATCCTCTGTGCGCTCATCGGTACCGGACGACCCCGAAGCGTTCGAGCCGGTAGTCCTCGCTCGGCGCTATGTCTCCTTTGCGGGCGGCGATGGCGACCTGCTCGGCGGGGGTGTCCACGCCCTCGAGGTCGGGGAGGAGCAGGCCGCGCCGCAGGCCCTTGCTCACGATGACGCCGTAGCGCTTCACGTCGAGCTCGCCCTCGTTGGCGACGGGCTCCGTCTCGCCGAGGATATCGACGCTGCAGGTGAGCCTGTCGCGCTCGCGTGGGCCGATAGGGGAGAAGCGCGGGTCGTGCTGCGCGGCGCTCACCGTGTTGTTGCAGATCTCCTCGACGAGGTTGGTGCGGGTCGCCGCGATGGTGCCGATGCAGCCGCGCAGATCGCCCTCGGCATCAGGGTCGAGCACGTTGCGCACGTGGAAGGAGACGAACGCCCCCGCCCGCCGCCCCCGCAGCTCGGCGAGCAGCGGGTCGCCTGTCGCCGCCGCCTCCGTCAGCAGCGCAGCGACCGTCGGCGTGTCCTCGCCGGGGCGGCGGTGTCCCGCCAACACGTCGTCGAGCGCCGCGAACGCAAGCCGCACGGGGAGGGAGGGGCTGCGGTGCTCCTGCGTCGTGTCTCCTGCGGGAGGGCACGGATCCCTGTCCGTCTCGCCCGCTGCCCTAGCCCCCGCCCCCTCGGTCGCCCCCGCTTCCGTCGCCGGGCCCCGCCCCGCGCCGTCCCCGCAACGGCGCAAGGGCACGAAGCGCGCGATGCCGTAGCCCACGCCCCAAGGGCCCTCATAGGACAGAAGCTCGCTCTCCGCAAGCCCGTGCTCGAGCGCACCCAGGGCGCCCGCCATGATGATGAAGCTGTTGAGGCCGCACTCGGCGGCATCCTCCCGAAATCCCGCATCGAAGTGCATCAGCGCATCGAGGTCGCCGCTTGAGAAGGCGGCGCACATCGCTTTGTCGAAGGCGGGTCCGGAGGGGTTGTAGCCATAGGGGCCGTCGGACTTCAGGCGGTGCGACAGGTCGCCGCTCGCGAGATAGACGGTGCGCCTGCCCGTCGCCTCGGCGACGCGGGCGACGCAGCGTCCCATCTCGTAGTGGGCACGCTCGTCTTCGAAGGAGATGCCGATGCGCACGGCCTTGCAGCCCTTGGGAAGGTCGGCCCCGACGAAGTGCAAGGGGACGGTCACGCCGTGGTCGAGCGCGCCGCGCGGCACGGGACGCGCGATGAGGGAGAGCCCGCTTCTCTCCGCATCCGTGAGAAGCGCTGCGACGAAGTCCTCGTCGAAGCGCAGGTCGATGCGCTCCTCGGGGCAGCGGAAGTCGCCGAGGTCGCCCCAGGCGCCCGCTCCGCTGCTCACCGTGAGCGCGTCACGGTAGAGCTGCCCGTGCGAGGTCGAGACGATGAGCAGCTCCGGCTCGAGTGCAGCGATGCGCCGTGCCACGGCTGCGAAGGCGTCCAGGGTCGAGTGCGCCTCCTGCTCCTGCCCGCGTCCCACGCCGGCAACGAGGATCGGTGGATGCGGTACCGCGTATGCCTCGATGATCGCCATAAAGGGCCTCCTTCGGTGCCGTGGGCACAGGCCGTCGGCCGACCGCTCCTATCCAGACGACTGCCTATGCATGTCCGAAAACTGCGAGCATGGTTTCTCGTCGCGTCTATAATACTCCGTAGGCTGCGTGAGAGGCCAGTACGTTACTGTTCACGTTTCCACTGTCATCCCGGCCCTCCACTGTCATCCCGAGCCTGCCGAGGGATCTTCGACCGCGCCAGCGGTCGACCGCAGGCCAAGGCGCCTTCTGGCCGCAGTCGACCGCTGGTGCGGTCGAAGATCCCTCGGCAGGCTCGGGATGACAGTGGGTGTCAGTAACGCCAGTACTGTTTGATGGGAGAATCGAGGTGGCATCGTGACCGAAGAGGAGCATCGTGGTTGGTACGCCGCGCTCAAGGCGAAGGACGTGCGCTTCGACGGGAGGCTCTTCGTCGGCGTGTCGTCCACGGGAATCTACTGCCGTCCCGTCTGCCGTGCCAAGCTGCCCAAAGAGGAGAACTGCACCTTCTATTCCACGGCGGCAGAGGCGGAACAGGCCGGGTACCGCCCCTGCCTCTTATGCAGACCGGAGCTTGCTCCCGGCCTGTCGGTCACCGACGCCAAGGCGTCGCTCGCGCGTCGGGCGGTGCGGCTTTTGGAGGAGAACTGTCAGACGGGGCTGAGCCTTGAGGTCCTTGCCGGGAAGCTGGGATGTACCGACAGGCATCTGCGCAGGGTCTTCGCCGAGGAGTACCATGTCTCGCCCGTGCAGTACCTGCAGACGATGCGGCTGCTGCTCGCCAAGAGCCTGCTCACGGACACCGACCTCTCGGTGTCCGACGTGGCCATGACGGCAGGGTTCGGCAGCCTCCGCAGGTTCAACGACCTGTTCAAGAGGCGGTACCGGCTGTCCCCGACGGCGCTCCGCAAGCGGGCTGCAGGCGGCGGGCGCTGCGGGAGCGTCACCCTCTCCCTCGGCTACCGGCCCCCCTACCGGTGGGACGAGATGCTGGGCTTCCTCGCCGGGCGTGCGATCCGAGGTGTCGAGGTCGTGCGTGACGACGCGTACCTGCGCAGCGTCCGCCTCGTCTCCGGAGCGGGGGAGCGCATCCTCGGCTGGATACAAGTGGGCAACGGAGGGAAGGGGAACGTCCTGTCCCTGACCGTCTCCTCGAACCTGCTGCCCGTCCTCTCCCAGGTGCTTGCGCGCATCAAGCAGCTCTTCGACCTGCACTGCGCACCGGATGCGATAGGCGAGGTGCTCGGTGCCATGAACGAGGTCAGGCCCGGTGCCTTTGCGTTGGGCATCCGCGTGCCGGGATGCTTCGACGCCTTCGAGATGTGCGTGCGCACGGTGCTCGGTCAGCAGATAACCGTCAAGGCGGCCGGGACGCTGGCGGCAAGGATGGCGGAGGACCTGGGCCCGCCCTTGCCTGCGTCCTGTGCGGTCGAGGGCCTGACTCACGTGTTCCCTGCCCCGGAGGACATCCTCGCCCTGGGCGACGCGGTGCAGGACCGCCTCGGCCCGCTGGGCGTCATCTCGGCCCGCGCACGGACGATACGGGAGCTTGCCCGCACCTTCGCGGACGGCAGCATCGACTACGGCCCGAGCGCCCGGCCGGAGGTCGAGACGGAGAAGCTCATGGCCCTGCCCGGCATCGGGCGCTGGTCGGCGCACTACATCGCCATGCGGGCGATGGGCTGGCCGGACGCCTTCCTCGACACCGACTACGGCGTGAAGAAGGCGCTCGAGCCGTACTCGCCGCAGCAGATACGTGCGCTGTCAGAGGGCTGGCGCCCCTGGCGCAGCTACGCGACGATAGCCCTGTGGAACTCGCTTGCGGGCACGTGACGGAAGGCGTACAAAATATCGTGAGACAGGAGGTTGATATGAGGTACACCTATCAGGCAATGGCAGCCTTTTTCACCATTGACGCGCCAGCCAGGCAAGCCGAGACCATGACGCTAGCGGCGGCGGCCGATTTGCTCGGAGTGTCGCAACGCCGGGTAAACGCAATGATATCCGATGGTGCCCTGAGCGCTGTAAAGGCCGGAAGCGGCAACCTTGTGACCATTGCCTCGGTCGATGCCCGCCTTGTTTCCCCTCGTAGCGCCGGACGCCCACGCAAGGAATCAGTGCCACGTGCGTGAGGTCACAGGAGTTACCGAGAAGGACAAGCGCCGTGTCGTCATCGTTTCAGCTGATCAGTTACTGACACCCCCACTGTCATCCCGAGCCTGCCGAGGGATCCTCGACCGCGCCAGCGGTCGACCGCAGGTCGGAGGGCCCCCTGACCTGCCGTTGGACACTGCGTGTTCCGTGGGCCTGTCGGCCCGTCCTCGCTGAAAACGCGGTGTGTCGTCGAGCAGTAGCTTGTTGCGCCTGTCGTCGGCCATGATGTCGTTGAGAATAGCCGGGATCTGCTTGTCGTCATGCAGGCTGGCAAGACTCAGACCGGTGAATCGCGGAACCATGTAATGGCCGAACGGCCTCTTCTTGGCCTGCGCCTTGGCATCGACTTTGTAGCGTATCGGGCCGCATTCGAGGAACAGGATGGCGTGGTGGCCGTCCTCCCGCATCGGCGTGGCGGTCAGGCCGTACACATATGTGGCATCTGTGTGCTTCAGCACGGCCTCGAATGTGCTTGCCGGCACGTGGTGGCACTCGTCCACTATCACCATGCCGTAGTCCTTGACGAGATCCTTGACCTCGCCCTTTCGGCAGAGCGACTGCATCATCGCCACATCGACCAGGAGGGAGCAGTGCTTCTTGTCTCCGCCGTACTCGCCGACGGTGCCTATCAGCTTGGTTCGTCCTGTTGGCGTTTCGCGGGTTGCCGGCTCGTTTTTGATGTCGAGGAAGAATGCGAGCGCCTCCTTCCACTGGTTCAACAGCTGCTGGGTGCCGACAAGGACGAGCGTGTTGACCTTTCTTTGGGCAATGAGGTACGTGCCGATCACCGTCTTGCCAAAGGCCGTGGTGGCATGCAGGACTCCGGTGTCGTGTCTGAGCAGGGCCTGTGCTGCCGGATACTGCTCCTCTCGGAGCGTCTGTGTGAACTCGACGTCCAAGGGCTTGCCGAGCGTCCGCAGGTCGTCGATGCGGTACTGTGCGCCAGCCAGGTCGAGCAGCCCGACCAGTGCACGGTATGCGCCACGTGGGATGCTGAGGTACTCGTCGGTCTCATCGGCGGTCGATATGATGCGCGGTATGTTCCAAGTGCTGATACGATAGCGCTGATGGTCGTGGAACTGGGGGTTCTTGAACGCTGCCAGCCTGCGGATCCTGTTCAGCGCCCTTGGCGAGAGGTTGCGCTTCTCGATGTGCAGCATGTTCGCCGAGGTTATCGCCACGATGCCGAGGAAATCGGCCTGTGTCAACGGGCGCTCCTCTTTCTTGCGTTCCCAAGGTTTGCCGAGATCCTCCTCGCTCTCGTTTGGAACCAGCTTGCCCAGCTCTGCTCTTGGGGTGAAGCTCCGCAACGCCGCGCTCAAATCTGCAGCAGACGGCTTTCTGACTCGTGACAGGTACTCCCACTGATCAGCGTACTGCCTCAGCTCTCCATCAACGAACACGCTGCGGCGCATCTTGCCGGCTCTGCCTTGGAGCGGCAGCGCGACCAAGTTGCCGAATCCTCCCTTGGCCAGCATGTCCTGACTGGGGATGAGGCGGTCGTAGGTGCCTAGGTCGAAGCCCGGACATGTGCCCATGGCCTCGGTCAAGATCGAGCTGAACAGGCGGCGGGCGAGGTGCGCCGAGACAGGTTCGGAGAAGAACAGCCAGACATGCAGGCCATGGCCGGAGCGCGAGATTTCCAGGTGGACAGGGATGCCGTGCTCGAGGCACGTGCCATAGAAGCCTACTGCGGTGCTCCGCATGGCATCGAACCCGGTCTGCACCTCGTTGCCTTGGTCTCCCTCGCCGTTGTGCTTGTCGTCGAAGTCCGCGACGATGAAGGTGCAGAGGTCGTCGGCATCCAAAGGGTATGCCCCTAGCACGTCTTTGCAGGAATCGCTCTCTCCGCGCACATGGGCCCTGAAGAGCTCGGGTGTGATTATGGGGAAATCCCGACTGTCACAGTCTGCGCACCTGAGCTTCTTGTTCCTCTGCTTGGGGCATTGAGGCTTAAACCGGTTATTGCAATGCGGCGTGTACCCAGAGCCGTTTTTACCTTGGAACCTGATGGCATGGACATCCTTCCTGCCCTCGAACAGCGATAAGAACAGCCGGTACTTGTCCTCGAAGGGGCTTGACCTGGTGATGACGGCATTCGATTTCAGAGGGTCGCCTGCCTTGGTGGTGTTGGCATCCGAAAACTGCCCGTCACCGACTTCTGCGCCGCCGACTCTGACGATACGCTTTTGTTCAACGGCCTTGTTTCGGAGCTCATCTACCTGGGCCTCTAGGGAGGCGCCGATTAATCCACTTTCGCGCCGTTTTTAGTCGTGTTATGCCGAGCGCTTCAGCGCTCGGCACTGTCTTAGTCTCACATCGCGTCCAATTCACGCATCTGGGCG
>JAISGJ010000186.1 GCA_031263105.1 Coriobacteriales bacterium | reverse complement strand
GGGGGCGGGGGCGGGGGCGGGGGCGGGGGAGGGGGCGAGGAGGGGGAGAAGGGCGTCGCGTGCCTGCATGACGGCGTGGGCGGTGCCCAGGCGCTCCTCCTGGACGACGACGGTGGTGTCCTCCACCAAGGGGACGACCTGCTCGCGCCCATAGCCGACGACCGTGACGACCGAGGCGCTGCCTGCCTCGCGCGCTGCGTCCACGACCCACCGCACGAGCGGCTTGCCCAAGAGCTCATGGGCGACCTTCGCACGGGCCGACCTCATGCGGGTCCCCGCTCCGGCGGCAAGGATGAGTGTGGAGAAGGCCATCGGCGTCCTTTCCTGAAACGGCCCTCACGGGCCAGCGGCGCGGCTTCATCTGGCACATCCCATAGTAGCACTACCGCACGAGACAGTGGGACGCGGGCAGGACGTCGAGGACGCCCGCGAGGACGCCAGACGTCGAGGACGCCGTCCCCTCGTCAACCCCCGTCCCGGAACGATTACGCGAGTTACCCTGTTATCTTACAAGTTGACAACGGAGGATGCGCGGCGCTTGACGCATCTGCAAGTATTGTTTCACACAAGGTATCTGGACGGAAGCAGCCCCATGAACGCGACCACGAACGCGAACAGGCGTCTTTATAGAAGTGACGATGCGGTCTTCGCGGGCGTCTGCGGAGGTGTCGCGGAGTACTTCGAGCTCGACCCTACCCTCATACGCATCCTGGCCGTCATCCTCACGCTTGCGGGCTTCGGGCTGCCGGTCGTCGTCTACCTCGTCGCCATGGTCCTCATGCCCAAGCACAGCGGGGCCGCCTACATCGACGTCGATGCGAGCCCCAGCGCCCAGCCGACGGGCGCGACCACGGCGGCTCCCCCCGGTTGCGCCTACACCTCCTGCAACCCCCGGGCATACGACGCCGTCGGCTCTCCGGGGCCGGACGGCGGCGAGGAGGGGGAGGGTGCCGGGAGCGCCAAGGGCGCCGCAGCGCAGGAGCGGACGCGGAGCCGGCTCAACACAGGGCTCACGCTGGGGATACTGCTCGTGGGCGGAGGGATCCTCGCCCTGGTCGCCACCTTCCTCGACCTGTCGGCCTGGCGCTTCTGGCCCGTTATCGTCATCCTCCTCGGCCTCGTCGTCCTGTGCACCCCTGCGCGGCAGGGCTGGAGCCTCGGGCGGGCGGGCCACGCCATCGCCCTCATCACCCTCGGCTTTGCGCTCCAGCTCTGGATGTTCGGCCTTGTCGCGTTCAGCACCTTCCTGCTCACCTTCCGGTACCTGTGGCCCGTCCTCCTGGTGATACTGGGCCTTTCCCTTATCTCCAGCGCGACGGGCAAGAGCGTGTTCGGGCTCATAGGGTCGCTTGTCTTCTCGGCCGCCCTGCTCTTCGGCATGTGGAACTTCGGGCACTTCACGGAGCCGTTCTACCTCCCCCTGCCCGGCGGCCGCGCCATCGAGGTCGTCGTTCCCCAGCCGGACGTCGTGCCTATGGACGACGATGCCCTCATATGGGGAGACCAGGACTGGAGTTTCGGGGACGGGGCCGTCCCCTGACATGAACACGGGATCCCCTAAGAACAGAATCGCCCTCATCGTCGGCGGCGTCCTCATCGTGCTGGGGCTCTGGCAGCTCCTGGAGCGCACCTTCGGCACGTTCTTCGCGGGGCTTTGGAAGGTCATGGGCGTCTTCGTGGGCGCGCTCGGCTCGCTGATCGTCATCGCGGTCGGCGTCGTTTTGGTCGTGGCGGCGCGCAAGGACAAGCTCAGCCTGCCCAGGGACCGGAAGCTCTACCGTTCGACCCGCAACAAGAAGATCGCGGGGATATGCGGGGGCATCGCCGAGTACTTCGAGCTGGACAAGGCGATGGTGCGCATCATCGCCTTGGTGCTCGCCCTCGTCAGCTGGTACGTCGTCATCCCCCTGTACCTCATACTCTGGGCCGTCATTCCACCGGACACCCGGAGTTTTAACACATGGGTATAACTGCCCGTTTTATACCAATAATCTGGATAATTTCGGGCATTTTCCGTCATATACATGGATACTTTTCGCGCCTAACATGCAAAAAGGAAAAGTCAAGGCCTTCCCTCCCTCCCCTGGGCGCTTTTTTTGGTGTAGAATAGCGGGCAGCCGTTTCGACGGCTCGTTTTGTGAGAAGCATGAGAAGCGTCTGTTTGATGAGCACGTAGCGTGGGCAGACAGACCAGCAGTATAAACAAACCAGCCAAACAAAGCCGCTGCTCGGGAGCCTATGTCGTTCCTTGTGCGCAATGATTTGGAGTGTGACCGTGGGTTCTGGTTCTGACCGTATGTCCCTGAAGGCGCTCGGCGCATGTGCGCTCTCCCTTCTTCTCGTCAGCGTGAGCTTCACGCTCGCCTTCGGGGATTTTGCCTCCTCTTCCGGTTCTTCCCGTGTCAAGGTGCTCGGCGTGGGCCGCATACAGAGTGCGCTGCCCACCGTCACGGTCTCCTCTGCGGACAAGTTCGCGCTCGCGATGTCCCAGCAGGACGCTGCCGTCACGGAGCAGCAGGTGAGCGAGCTTGCCGAGCCGATCACCCGCGAGCTCGTCTTGCCGGTGTTCGTAGAGGTGCCGACACCCGACCCCGAGCCTGTGCCCGACCCCGAACCGACCTCCGGGCCCGAGGCCGCAGCCGTGCAGGCACCGGCCGAGGCCACGCCTGCGACGCCTGCGACGGACGCGAACGGCTGGATAACGACGGTCGCCACGAACTACGCGACCGCCGGCGACGGCATCCTGGGCAAGAGGACCTCCTCGGGCGAGGTGACGACGGCCACGGGCATGGGCGTCGCGCACAAGAGCCTCCCCTTCGGAACGACGATCGAGATATACTGCCCCGCCACGGGGCTTTCCTGCACCGCAGTCGTGAACGACCGGGGGCCCTACGACGGGCGCCCGGACAGCCTTGACTTCCAGATGGGCGTTACCGCCGCGCTTGGCGAGAACAGCGGGTGGTACACCGTCCAGTACCGGGTCGTCTGACATCTGACGCACCGGATGCGGACGCCGTTGGACGCAACTGCAACGGACCGCGGCGGGCGGCAGCCCCGGACGGCAGAGCCGGGCGGCGGGCCCAGACGGCAGGTGCATGGACGCGTCGACGCAGAGCCGCAGGACGGCGGGTGCCTCGGCGCAGGGAAGGAGCGGGGCATGGGCCGTCAGGCACCGATGCTCGCGCTTCAGCAGTTGAGCCATGACGGCGTCTCGACCTGTGCCGTCATACGCGTCAAGCCCCTTGGGGCACGTGTCGATGAGGGACTTGCGGCCGCAGCTCTTGCCTGTCGCCCCACCCTTGCCGAGCATGCCTGCAAGCAACGGGGGTTCGGAAGGTTCGGGGACGGGCTGCTCGGCACGACCCTCCCCCACTTGGTGGAACACATCGCCCTCGACCTTTTGGTCGAAGACGTGCGCACAGCCGGCGGCGGAGAGGACGGTGGGGTGCCTTCCCCTCCCCTTTGCGCCCCCATCGTCCTCCCCATCGCCGGCAACACCGTCTGGGCCGACCGCAGACAGGGCCTCATGAAGGTCAGGGTCTCAGCAGGGACGCCCTCCGCCGCTGCGGCGGCTGCTGCGGCACTCCGCCGTGCCGTTACGCTGGTGAACGACCTTCTCGCACACTGACTGTGGTATATTCGGTTCGTCGCTGCCCGCGCCCCGCTGCGCCTGCGAGCTTACTGCCAGCGCCCCGCTGCGCCAGCGAGCGTCCTGCCCGCGCCCCGCTGCGCCTGCGAGCGCCCTGCCCGCGCGCCGGCTGTGGCCCCTTCGGCCCGTCGCTGCCCGCGCCCCGCTGCGCCTGCGAGCTTACTGCCCGCGCCCCGCTGCGCCTGCGAGCGACCTGCCCGCACGCCGGCTGTGGCACATTCGGCCCGTCG
>JAISGJ010000145.1 GCA_031263105.1 Coriobacteriales bacterium | reverse complement strand
GTCACAGCCCGCGCATGCGCGGGCTGTGACAGAACAGTACCGTCCCCACTGTCACGCTGTCACGAACAGTACCGTCCCCACTGTCACGCTGTCACGAACAGTACCGTCCCCACTGTCACGCTGTCACGAACAGTACCGTCCCCACTGTCACACTGTCACAGTACCGTCCCCACTGTCACACCCTGCCCCGAGCTACCGTGCCTTGTCGGTGAGGAAGAAGAGCGCGACGGTGCCGGGGCCGGCGTGTGCGCCGATGACGGGGTCGAGGTCGTTTATCACGACGTCCGTCACGCCGTATGCGGAGCTGATGAGCTCGGCGAGGTACTGGGCGTCTTCGAGGCAGTCGCCATGGGATATATAGATGGGAAGCTCCGCACGCGGCTCACGGGCCGTGTCCGCATAGTGCTCGAAGAGGGCCTGGAGGGACTTCTTGCGCCCGCGCACCTTCTGGACCGGCACGAGGTGCCCCTCTTCGTCGACATGGAGCACGGGCTTGATGTTGAGCAGGGTCCCGGCGACGGCCGCCCCCTTGGAGACGCGCCCGCCCCGCTGCAGGTACTTGAGGTCCTCGACGGTGAACCAGTGGGAGAAGTGCAGGCGGTCGCCCTGCGCCCAGTCGGCCAGCTCGTCGAGCCCCATCCCCTCCGCCTTCTTCTTGGCGGCCTCCACCACCAGAAGGCCCTGGCCGAGGGCGGCGGCCAAGGTGTCGACGCAGCGCAGCCTGCGCTCGGGGTACTCTGCGGCCTGTATCGCCTGCATATGGGTGCTGACCGCCTCATAGGTGCCGGAGAGCGCCGAGTCGAAGCCCAGAAAGAGCGCGTCGTTGCCCTTCTCGAAGCAGCCCCGGAGCACGGCCTCGGCCTCCCTGAGGCTCACGAGCGAGGTCTTGACGACCTTGCCCTCGCGCATCATGCCATAGAACTGCCGGTTGTCGGTGATCTCGCCTTCCGAGTAGCCGCGATAGGACACCCCGTCGACGATGAACTCCAGCGAGAGGATGGACAGTCCGTAACGCTCGATGTAGCTGTCGGGAAGGTTCGCCGAGGAATCGGTAATGATATCGTAGGCCATGCCTGCTCCTCACCTGAAGGACGTTGCCCGAACCGTGCCGGTGCGGGCCGTGCCGATGCCCCACCATCATAGCAAATTCCCGCCGACAGGGAAGCGCCGATTACGTGCCTGTGCGCCAGGTGGCACGCAATTTGTTGCTGTCCACACCCCCCACTGCCGCCCCGGCCCCACTGCCGCCCCGGCCCCACGGTCACCCCGGCCCCACAGTCATCCCGAGCCAGCCGAGGGATCCTCGACCGCGCAAGCGGTCGACTGCGGGCGGATGCGCCTCGCCCTGCGGGCGGCTGCGCCGTCCCCTGTGGGCGTGGCAGGAAGGGTGTGACGGGGGCTAGGGAGAAGGTTGGGAGGGGAGGCTGCGACACCATGCCTCGAAGCGCTGCTCCTCCATCGTGAGGGCGAGCAGCTTCTGGCGCGACCGATGGCCGCGCACGACGCTGATGGCGCTCTTGGGGATGCCCAGCGACCGTGCGAGCGTCCGTATGACCGCCGCGTTTGCCTTGCCGCCCTCGGGCGCAGAGGTGACCCGGACGCCCAGCTCGTCGCGTCCCGCGCCGCGCCAACCGACGACGGCATCGGCACCGGAGCGCGGCACCACCCTGACCGCAAGGGTCAGCGGGACGGCATCGGACATGGCTGCTCCAAGGGACAGGCCTCCCCAGGGAGGCGCCGACGTGCCCGGCTAGTCGATCTCCTCGATGTCCAGCTCGTCGTCCTCCTCCAGCTGCGCCGGAGGGATGCCGGGCTGCACGGCGACCGGGGAGGCGCCGACGGACGGACGGCCCTCACGGACGCCCGCAGGGACGGGGGCGGCCGCATCGTTCGCGGCGAGCAGGCGCTCCTGCACCTGGCGGGGCTCCTCGTCGTCGGCCCGGAGCGGGACGATGTCGTCGAAGGACGCAAGGCGCTTCTGGGCGTCCGCCTGGAAATGCTTGAGGAGGGAGAGGTACTCGGTCCTGAACGACTCGCTGGACTCGCGCAGCCTGTCCAGCTCGGCAAGGGTCTTCTGCTTCTCCGCAAGGGCGTCGCGGACGACGTCGCGGCCCTTCGCCTCGGCCTCGCGATAGACCCTCTCGGCCTCCCTGCGGGCCTCTTCCTGCAGGGCGTCCGCACTTTTCTGGGCTGCGATGAAGGCCTTCGAGATCACGTCCGCAGAGACATCGGACTCGGGCCTCGCCTCGGGAACGACGGGGGCGCCGACCCCTGCAGGGGCCGCATCCCTCGCACGCGCCTCGGCGGCCTCGGCACGTGCCTCGGCGGCCTTGATGCGGGCGGCCGCCTCGCTGAGGGCACGGGTCAGGGTATCGACATCCGTTGCGACGCGCTCCAGGAACTCGTCCACCTCATTGGGGTTGTATCCCCTCTTCACCTCACCGAAGCGTACTTCCTGAATCTCCAACGCGGTTATACTCATGGTCTATCCTCTCGTCTCTTCACAAAAGAGCCTGACCATTATAACGCACTTTCCCTTGGGGGCCGCCGTTGCACTCGAACCAAGCACTCGCCAGGCGCCTACACGGTTACTGTCCGAGCCCCCACTGTCCGAGTCCCCACTGCCACCCCGACCCCCCC
>JAISGJ010000223.1 GCA_031263105.1 Coriobacteriales bacterium | reverse complement strand
GTTTCTATCGGTCACTGCGCCGGCCAGCCGTCCCTGGTGGCAACACCCCCCGGGCCTACTGTGGAGGCTGGGGGAAAGGGCCATCCGGGGACGGTCGATCAACGGCCCCTCGGGGCCCTGGGCAATTCTAAGCCCTGTGAGGCCGTCAGATCGCCCCAAGCGCTCTTCCTTGCCCCAAAAGAAAGGGGCTATTCATACTGTAATGGGGGGGGGGGGGGGGGGGCCCCAAAAAGCCGGGGTACCCCATAATACAAACGCCGGTGGCCATGGCCCCCCCCAACAATCGGCGCGTTACCGCTTCTTCAGAAGGCCGTAGGCCATGGCCTCGACCAAGGCGTCCCAGGACGCCTCGATGACGTTCTCGCTCACGCCGACGGTCCCCCAGCTCGTCTGGCCGTCGCTCGTCTCGATAAGGACCCTGGTGACCGCGCCGGTGCCGGTGCTCTCGTCGAGGACGCGCACCTTGTAGTCGGTCAGCTCGAAGCCCTCGACCTGGGGGTAGAAGCGCCGGATGGCCAGGCGCAGCGCCGCGTCGAGCGCGTTGACGGGGCCGTTGCCCTCCCCCGTCGCGACATGTCGCTCGCCGTCGACGAGCAGCTTGATGGTCGCCTCGCTCATGGCCCTGCCGTCCTCGCGCTTCTCCACCAGCACACGGAAGGACTCGAGCACGAAGTACGTGGGCGCCTCGCCTTGTTGCGCACGGAGCAGCAGGGCGAGGGAGGCGTCGGCCGCCTCGTAGGAGTAGCCCTGCGCCTCGCGCAGCTTGACGGTGTCGAGCAGCGCCTGCACCCTCCCCTCGTCGGCGGGAAGCGCGACGCCCAGCTCCTGCGCCTTCGCCGCAAGCGAGGCCCTGCCGGCGAGCTCGCTGACGACGATGCGGGAGAAGTTGCCCACCAGCGCGGGGTCGATGTGCTCGTAGGCGCGCCGGCAGCGCAGGGACGCGCTCGCATGGATGCCGCCCTTGTGGGAGAAGGCGTTCTGTCCCACGTAGGGCAGGTGCGCGTCCGGGGTGACGTTGAAGGTCTCCGAGACGAGGTGCGCGACCTGGGTGAGCAGGGCGAGACGCTCGGGCGCAAGCACCTCGTAGCCCATTTTGAGTTGGAGGTTCGCCGCCACCGTGACCAGGTTCGCGTTCCCTACCCGCTCGCCGAAGCCGTTGATGGTCCCCTGCACCTGCGTCGCCCCCGCGCGCACCGCCTCCAGCGAGCTCGCGACCGCGCAGCCTGCGTCGTCGTGGACATGTATGCCGATGGCCGTGCCCCGGCCCCTTGCACCCCCTGCCGCCGTTGCGGCATCGACATTCCCCTCCTTCGGAGGGGTGGCGCGAAGCGCCGGGGTGGTCTCCACCGCCGCTGAAACCTCCGCCGCCCTCGATGTGGGCGACACCCCTGCACCCCTTGCCCCTACGGCCTCGACGGCGGCCTTCGTTATCTCGTACACCTCATGGGGGAGCGTGCCGCCGTTCGTGTCGCAGAGCACGAGGGCCTCGGCACCGGCCTGCTCGGCGGCCGCAAGGACGGCCAGCGCGTAGGCGGGGTCGTCCTTGTAGCTGTCGAAGAAATGCTCGGCGTCGAGGAACACCCGCTTGCCCGCCTCGACCAGATAGCGCACCGAGAGCCCTATCGTCCGCAGGTTCTCCTCGGCGCTCGTCCCCAGCACCTCGACCGCCTGGGCCGCCCATGCCTTGCCGAGGAGCGTGACCACCGGGGCGGGACAGGCGACAAGGGCGGCCAGGCCCGCGTCGTCCTGCGGTCGCGTCCCCTTGTGGGCGGTCGTGCCGAAGGCGCTCAGGGCCGCATGCCCGAGGCCGAGCGAGGCGGCCTGCCTGTAGAACTCGTTGTCCAGCGGGTTCGAGGCGGGAAACCCGCCCTCGATGTAGTCGATGCCCAGGGCGTCGAGCTTGGCTGCGATTCGCAGCTTGTCGGCCACCGTGAGGCTTGCGCCCTCGCGCTGCGAGCCGTCGCGCAGGGTCGTGTCGTACAGTGTGACCGCCTGTCGGCCACCGGGGAGGGGACAATCAATCATTGCATACCGTCTTTCGAGCCAGTGCGCCCCGTCTTTCGAGGTCCCTAGACCCTGTCGAGCCATTCGGCGTATTCGGGGGCACGCCCGTAGACCGCGTCGAAGAGCTTTCCCTGGAGCTCCCTGGTGACAGGGCCGGGCTTGCCGACCTCGCGCCCGTCCACCGCCCTGATGGGGGTCAGCTCGGCGGCCGTGCCCGTGAAGAACAGCTCGTCCGCGACGTAGAGGTCGGTGCGCACGAGCGAGCACTCCCGCACCGTGTAACCGAGGTCGCGTGCGATGCGGATGAGGGAGTTGCGCGTCAGCCCTTCGAGCACGCCGTCCGAGAGGGGCGGGGTCGAGACGACGCCGTCCCGCACGGCAAAGATGTTCTCGCCCGAGCCCTCGGCGACATGCCCCGCCTCGTTGAGCAGGACGGCCTCGCCGTAGCCGTGCGCGACGGCCTCCATGTTGGCAAGGCCCGAGTTGAGGTACGACGCGGAGGACTTCACGGCACCCGGGACGGCGTTGGCGCTGCGCTGGCGCCACGAACTTATCCCCACCTCTATGCCCTGTTCGAGGGCCGTCGCCCCGAGGTACGCGTCCCAGGGCCACACGGCGATGGCGACGTCTGTGGGCGCGGCGCTGGGGTTCACGCCCACGGCCCCGTAGCCGCGATAGGCGATGGGGCGGATGTAGCAGGATGCGAGCCCGTTTCTCCTGATGGTCTCGAGCGCGGCCTCGGTGAGCTCGGACGCATCGTAGGGCAGCGGCATCATGACCATGCGCGCCGAACGGACGAGGCGCTCCATGTGGTCCCTGAGCCGAAACGCCGCCGAGCCGCCCTCGGCCTCGTAACAGCGGATGCCCTCGAACACCGACGTGCCGTAATGGAGCGCGTGCGTGAGCACGTGCGTCGTCGCGTCCGCCCATTTGACGAAGCTGCCGTTCTTCCAGATGAACTCGCTCTCCTGTATGCCTGCCATGTCCTCTTCCTCCTGGTGTGCGAAAAGCCGTTCCGGTCAGTCCTGTGGGCCCTGCGTCCCCTCGACAGGTTCCTCCGGCCCCTGCGGCGGTTGCCCGCCTTTGGGAGCCAAGGTCCCCTGCCCTCCCTGGGGGCGCCTGGTCCGCGACGCATAGACGAGGAAGCCCGCGCCCACCAAGGCCATGGGAAGGCTGAGCGTCATCCCCATGGTAACCCAGTCCGTGCCGAACAGGTAGCCGATATGGGCGTCGGGCTGGCGGACGAACTCGACGGCTATGCGGAAGACCGCGTAGCCGATGAGGAAGATGCCGAAGTAGGAGGCCTGCGGCAAGGGCGGCTTGCGCCGTGCGAGCAGGTAGAGCACGATGAGGAGGACGGGGCCCTCCAGCAGCGCCTCGTAGAGCTGGGTCGGGTGGCGCGGAAGGTCGCCCGCGCCCTCGAACACCACGCCCCATGGCAGGGTCGTCGTCGCCCCCCAGAGCTCGCCGTTGACGAAGTTCGCGATGCGCACCAGCCCCAGTGCCACCGGCACGCAGATGGCGGCGATGTCGCCCATGCCGAGCACGGGGAAGCGGATGATGCGGGCGGCCAGTATCAGCCCGATGGCAAAGCCGATGAGGCCGCCATGGAAGGACATGCCCCCCTGCGAGAACGCGAATATCTCCGCAGGATGGGAGAAGTAGTAGCCGTTCCCGTAGAACAGGACGTACCCGAGCCGCCCTCCGAGGATCGTCCCTATCATGCAGGCGATGACGATGGTGAGCAGCCCGTCCACGCTCAGCTTGACCTCCCACCTGCGGGCGATGCGCAGGGCAAGGATGGCCGCGAGCAGAAATCCCAGCATATAGCTGATGCCGTACCAGCGCACCACGAAGGGCCCTATGCTGAAGGCGACAGGGTCGAGGCTCTGATAGAGTGCATCGAGCATCAGGCGCCATGCCTCTCGCGGCGGGACGCGGCATCTATGGCCGCAATCGCGTCATCGACGGTTGCAATCGACTCGAGCCGGTTCCGAAAGCGCTTGAGGTGCGCCTTCGCGCCCACGCTGGCCAGGCACTGGGAGAGGAGGGGCTCGGCCTCGAGGTCGCCGTCACCGACGACCAGGTTGGCGGCGCGGCTCAGGACGGGAGGCGCAGGGGGCGCAGGGTCGGCCGCAGCGGCGGGGGCGGGGGCGGCAGCGGGGGCGGCAGCGTCCTCCTCGGTGCCTCCGGCCCCCTCGCCGGCATCGAGCCGTCGCTGCATCTCGTGCTGCATCTGCGTCGTGAGCTTCAGGGTCACGCTCAGACGGACGCCGCATCCGGGGCACGCGAAGTGCACGAGCGCCAGGTTCGGCGCAAGGAGCACGAGGCCCTCGTAGTGGTCGAAGTCAAAGTCGCGCACACCGCACGCAGGACAAAACAACTCAAGACGCATGTTGGCTCTCCTTAAGTACACGGGGGGCGTTCTGCAGGAAGAAGGCGCAGTTGAGGCAGTTCTCCTTGACGGCCGCCGTCCGGTCGACCGCAGGGTCGAGCAGCAGCGCGAAATCCGCCGTGACCCTTCGTTGCGTGCGCTGACAGGCGGTGTAGAAGCACTCGGCGACGCAGACGCCGTCCTCGCTCGACGTGGCATGGGGGCAGCGCGACCACATCTCCTCGTCGCAGCCCCGCTGCTGCCAACAGAACGTCGCACTCATGGATGGAGCGACCGGGCGGGCGTGGGGCCCTGCTGCCCTTGGTAATGGCTCCCCAGCTCGGCCGTCCCGTAAGGCCGCTCGACAGGGCTTGACATCCGCTCGAAGGCTATCTGACCGATCTTCATGCCGGGGGAGAGCAGGATGGGGAGGTTCGCGACATTGGAGAGCTCCAAGGTGAGATGGCCGTGCCAGCCGGGATCCACATAGCCGGCGGTCGAGTGGATGAGCAGGCCGATGCGCCCAAGGGTGCTCTTGCCCTCAAGCCTGCCGAGGATGTCGTCGGGCAGGGTCACACGCTCCAGCGTGGTGCCCAGGACGAACTCGCCGGGATGCAGGACGAAGGGCTCGGTGCGCGTCGCCGTGACGAGCTCGGTGAGGTCGGGCTGCTCTATGGACGGGTCGATGAAGGGATAGCGGGAGTTGCGGAACACCCGGAAGCCGTCACCCAGATGGATGTCGATGCTGGCAGGCTGTATGTCCGCCGCATCGAGCGGATCCAGCCGAATCCGCCCGAGCGCCAGTTCCTCTTTTATGTCCTTGTCCGAGAGTGCCATTACGCCGCCGGCACGACCTTGGTGACCTCGGGGATACGATCCTTCAGCACGCGCTCGACGCTGTTCGCAAGCGTCAGCTGGCTCATCGGGCAGCCCTTGCAGGCACCCTGCAGCTCGACCGTCACGACGCCCTCCTCGTCAACCCCTACCAACTCGACATCGCCGCCGTCTGCCTGCAAGGCGGGACGGATAAGCTCGAGCACCTCGGACACCTTTGCTGCATCTATCATGGGACACCTTAACCTCTCGTCTCAGGAACGTCGTTGTCACAGTGTACCACGTACCGAGCGCCCCGTCCGAGCACCGGCCGAAGCACGAGCTCCAAGGGAACTGAGGGAGCACTCAGGATTCCTCGGTTTGTTGCGCAATCCAGTGCAGGTATTCGGGGAGGCCTCCGATTATGGGCAGTTGGATGATTTCGGGGAGCTCGTAGCTGTGGTGAGCCCTGATGCTGGCCTCCGCCCTCTGGTAGAGCGAGGCACGCGTCTTTATGAGCAGCATCAGCTCTGCCTCATCGCAGCGACGGCCCTGCCAGTGGTAGCTGCTGGAAACAGGGATTCGCTGCACGCAGGCCGCAAGGCGCTCATCGAGCAGTGCGCCGGTGACGGCCCGCGCCTCCTCCTCGGTGCCCACCGTGGTGATTACCACGACGCAGGGTTCCGCGACGCAGGGCTCGTCGGCATCCCTTGCGGCTCCGTCCTCTTTCGCGTTCGTCATGACGACCTCCTTCATGTCCAAGCCTGTATCCGCCCCGCCCGCCCCGTCCGCCCCCGAACATCTCCCTTAAGCCAGCCAGAGAGCGACAGTCTATCAAAGAGACAGGCACAATTCAAAGATTTGAGTTATGCCTGCGAGTGCCTACGACTGGGCAGTTACTGTGGTCACACCCTCCACGGACACCCCACTGTCATTCCGAGCCCCACTGTCATTCCGAGCCCCACTGTCATTCCGAGCCCCACTGTCATTCCGAGCCTGCCGAGGAATCTTCGACCGCGCAAGCGGTCGACTGTAGGTCGAAGGGCCCCCTGACCTGCCGTTGGACACTGCGTGTCCAAGGATTCCTCGGCGGGGCTCGGAATGACAGTGGGGTGTCTGTAACGGATTTTGAGTCATGTCTACAACTGGGCATTTTCTCAAAGGGCGGATTCTGAGGTAGAATGTCACCATGGCTGAAACGGGGCACATGGTGTCGCGACCACCGCAGAGACTCTCCGAAGAAGAGCTTGCCGCGCTTGCGCGCCTGGGCTCCCCGCTCATCGACGCGCTCGGGGCGTGGCTGAACCGATGTCTCTCCTGTGCGCATTGCAAAAGGTGCACGAGGCGCTGCGAGGTCTTGGAGTCGTCGGCCCTTGACATCGGGAGCGTACAGGCGGACTTCGAGCGGATTGCCGCGCTGGAGCCCGATTCGCGCGACGATGCCGTGCTCCTGCTGGTGCAAGAGCGGCCCGAGCTGTACCACGCCCTGCGGCAGTGCTGCTTCTGCGGGCACTGCACGGCGACCTGTGCGACCCACATGGCGGCGGCGGCGCGAATGCGCGAATGGCGCAAACCCCTCATGGCGGCGGGCCTCATGCCGCCCGATGCCTCCAAGCTCGTGATGGTGGACAACGAGTGGCACATCTTCAGTGCATACCGGGCGATTCATGGCATCTCGTACCCCGAGTTCACGCAACTCGCAGATGCGGCGGCGGCGCGTGGCGGGGGGACAGCGACCGAGGGAGGGAGGAACGAGGGCACGGCTGCCCCTGTGACGACAGACACCCTGTTCTTCCCCGGATGCTCGTTGGCGAGCTATGCCCCGGAACTGATGCGCCGCATCGGCCAATGGTTCGATGCAGCCGGATACCGCTGGGCGATGACAGTCGAGTGCTGCGGCAGCCCGCTGATGAGCGCCGGGCTGTTCGAACGTTCGGAGGCGCTGCGGCGCGGCCTGCTGGAGCAGATGCGCGCCGCAGGCATCACACGGGTGTTCACGGTGTGCCCCGGCTGCGGGGAGGAGCTTGCTGAGGTGGTGGACGGCGAGATGGACATCCTGCCGCTTCCCGAGTTACTGCTGGAACGCCTTTCTGCGGGGGACGGCGCAGAGGGCGAAGGCGCGACGGATGCGGAGACGGGGCCGTGCCCCTTTCGCGAAGGAGGCACGGGCACAGGGCCGTGGGGCGCAAGGCCTTCGCTGACCTTCTTCGACTCGTGCCACGACCGCTTCGACACCCGTCACGGCACCGCCGTCCGCAAGCTCCTGAAGGCCTGCCTTCCCAGCTCCTCACAGGTCGAGATGCCCCACCACGGCAAAGATACCCTCTGCTGCGGCGCGGGCGGCGCGGTGGCCGCCTACGACGCCGACATCACACAGCGCCGGGTATGGCGCGTAATCGACGAGGCGCGTGGGACAGGAGCAGGCACGCTCGTGACCACCTGCCCCACCTGCACCTACACAATCGCTCAGGCCCTCTTGGGCGCAGCGCCGGAGCAGAATATCCCCAGCCACAACTACCTTGAGCTCGTCTTCGAACAGCCGATCGACTGGCCGCTTGTCTTCGGCCAACTGGAAGCGATGTGGACAGGCGAATACGGCCCTTGGCTCACACAGACCTTCTTCTGAGGAACCCTCGCCGATTACCGCAACGCAGGCTTCCGCGATGCAAGGCTCGTCGGCATCTTTTGCGGCTCTTCCTGCATCCGTGGCCTATCCTCTCAACATAAGTGGGCTGAATGTAGGTAAGTTTTACCACATTCAGCCCACTTATATAGGCATGCTCTTCGACATTTAGGATGATATGGGAGGTATTCGCATCATTTACGGGCTGAATCTAGTATTTCAATGCCATATTCAGCTCACTTATCATGCGGGTTATACAAAACACCCTGTATGGGCGCTGTTGTCGATACGCCCGTTTCTGTCCACAGGAATAAAGGCCAAACGAATGCCCGGCCGCTGCGCAAGCATCTGCCAGGGAACGATGGCGGCGTGATGGGCAGTTGTATCTATGAGCACAAGGCCGCCCGCCTTGATCTATTGCGGACGCATTAGTGACTCTTGGCGAAATCGAGCATGCGGCTGCTGGTGGCACTTCGCCCATAGCGCACAGCGGTTATCTCTGCCATGATGGCAAGAGCTATCTCTTCAGGCAACTTGCCGCCCAAGTCAAGCCCGATGGGTCCATAAATACGCCCTATCAACTCATCTGATACGCCAAGTTTGCCTAATTGCTGACACCGTTGCGTCTGAGTGCTTGAACGTCCGAGTGAACCAACATAGAATGCTGGTGAACGCACTACTATCTCGAGTGCTGGCACATCGATTTTCGGATCATGCGTCAGCGCGCAGACCGCAGTTTCGCTGGTAATGGTCAGATGTTGCAATGCCTCCTGCGGCCACTCATGCGTAAGAATGTCGGCATGGGGAAAGCGCTTCTCCGAGGCAAAAATGCCGCGTGGGTCAATGATCGTCGTTGCATAGCCGAGTGGGCGGGCTATCTGTGTCAAGAAGACAGATACGTGCGTACCGCCGATACAGATAAGCTGGGGCCGCGTCCGTTGGCGAGAAAACGAGAACGTCAGAGTCTCCCCGTCTTCTTCCAGATCAAAACTGCCGCAAACCTCTGTGAGAGGGACCTGCGAAAATGCCTCAATAGCATGCGTGGTGAGACCTTCTCCCAAAGAAGAAAAGAATATGCCCTCATCATCCACAAGCAAGGTATCGCCTATCGGGCCTTCTTTCGAGCGTGTGGCAAGCATGAAGCGACTATAGCCCTTGCCTTTAAGCAGCGCGTTTCGCTCACGAGTGTAGCGCGTCAGTTCAAGCGGCTGCACTAGCACTTCTATCTGCCCGCCACAGGATAGCCCCACATCCCAAGCAGCTTGATAGGTGGCAGTAAACGAAAGGAGTGCTGCCTTTCCGCTCTTGACGACCTCGAAGGCTGTCTGAGCGACAGCCCCCTCTACACATCCACCGGATACTGACCCGGCCATATCACCATCTGCGGTATAGGCCATTACTGCGCCTACAGGGCGGGGCGATGAGCCCCACGTAGAGGTGACCGTGGCGAGCGCGATTTCTTTGCCTTCAGACAGCCAGCGATCTACGTCCTCAATAATACTTTTCACAGTTCTTCGCAAACAAGGCACTACTAG
Source organism: Coriobacteriales bacterium (assembly GCA_031263105.1). Lineage (GTDB taxonomy): Bacteria > Actinomycetota > Coriobacteriia > Coriobacteriales > UBA8131 > JAISGJ01. The sequence goes on along the minus strand of JAISGJ010000223.1, from coordinate 7,066 downwards.
GCGTTTTGATGGCAGCTACGACAGTAATCGTTGGTCAACTTGTTCTCAACATGGCTATAGGGAATAACGGACGCGCCGCCGGTGCCGCTCTCATGGCAGGTCAGACAGGCATCGCCGTTTGTATCCCCGTGTGGTACAGCCAGCACGGCGCCTGTCGCGGTCGCCATTATGTCCTCCGGATTGTAGCTCCCCGGTGAGACGGTAGTGCCTGGATCCATTGTAGGTTCTTCGGATACAGTATCGCCCACAATTTTGCCTGCATTGGGGTCGGTAACCGTTGGCGTATTCTCTGCCTGAGTTACGGTGTCGTTATTAACGCTGATAGCAGTACTCTCTGCAGCCCCTGTGTTGCTATTTGGGTTCGGTTGGCTTTGTCCGCCACACGCCACAACGAGAAATCCCATAAGGAGTACAGCGAATACTATGATGATCACTTTCAGGTTCTTTCTAACTGGCATGATTTTTCCTTTCATCAGTTTTGCCCTCAATTCTCAAATACCCGTCAAAGGCACCAGTAGTTTAGCCAGTTCAACTCTGCTGGTACCGACAACAGAGGTCTCATAGAACTGACGGTTGGAGTCATCAGACGCAGGGTCACCCTCAGGCTGCTCTTGCCAAAACACAACCTGCAAGGGATTATTTGGCCGTGCAATCTGAATCCTCAATGACAATTCCTTTCTCCTAAGCTCAGAGGCGTACTCGTCGGCGCTCAGATGCTCCACCATTAGATCAGGCGAGAGCATATTCCGTTTCTCGCGGCTGGCGATGATAGGCACCTCGTCAGAGTTTTCCCTCCTATACAAAAGGAATGCTCTGTGACAAACCTGGTTCACGGTATTGCCAGCACAGGAGAACTCCCTGCGACGTGGGGAGACCCTATAAAAAGCTATCTCGGTCACGCTTTCAAACTTGTAGGCATACTGCTCGCCTAAAGCAGTGGTGAACAGAGCTTCGGGGAGACGCAAGTCTCCATCCGGCATCTGAAACCCCAGCTCCAGATAATCGAGCTGGCAGGGGCGAGGGTCTCCCTCCGGCATTAACATGACGCCTTTAAACTCAGTCGGTTCCAGCAAATCAATCAGCCCATAGGCAATCCATGCCTCATATAGACAACGGCTGAGATCTGTCAGGCGAGACGCCAGATCAACTCGCACAAACTGTTCAATCTCGTCTTCGGTGATGCGCCGTTGCAGTAGGCTGACACAGGGCGCCAGAAGAACTTTTGCCGCTGAATCGGCGGGGTTGTCAAGGTGCTCCGACAAGATAACCGGAAGCCTGATACCGCGTATTCCCGTCTTGCGAACGAGCGATGCCTCCACCTCTCTGAAGGCGGCGCGACACCAGTCTGTCAAATCATGGTCAAGAGTCGAGAAGTCTTTGAGCAGATTCTCTGTCATCAGAGCTATCCGCTCGTAGAACGTCCGTCGTGTCTCAGAATTCGCAAACGACAGAGAAGTTTGGCCGAGCTTGACTCCCCCGTCCTGCGCTATAAATCTTCGCAGATCGGTTAGCTGTGTGCGCCATGTTGTCTCAGTGCCTGACATACTGCCGTCTCTTTTTTAAAAGCGTTGCTAGCTCAGACAGACTTAAGGAGCGTCCGCTTTACCAGAGCCCGCGCGAGCTCCACCTTATATGCGTTCTTGGGGAACGGCTGCGCCTCAGCAACAGCTGCATCTCCGGCGCGTTGAGCGGAATCCTCAGAAATGCCACCAGCAACCTCGGCCTCTGCCGTTGCCATCCGCAACGGCGTGGGGAAGAGTCCTCCACAAGCGATACGAGTTCCCTCGCCAGTAACTGCAACGGCGCAGTTCACGATAGGGAAGTCAATGGCCTTGCGCTCGGCGTGTTTCAAAAAGGCACTTTTTGTGTCTGTGTTAGGTATCCGAATCTCCGTGACAATCTCGTCGTCGCCTAACACATTGGAGCGTATTCCGTTGACTGCGAAGAAGTCTTCGGCCACGTACTGAGTCTTATTAGTGACAATGGTCGCGTTCAGCGCAATGAGCGCCGGAGCGGTGTCGTGCGGTGAGGCAGTTATACAGCCTTGCTCGGCACCGAAGATGGAGTGATAGCGATTGTCGCCGATGGTGGCCGGACAGTAATCCCCGCCCTTGCGCAGACAATAGAACCGGTTTTCAGGCGCACGGAAGTACCAGCAACGATGCATCTGGCAGATGTTGCCACCAATGGTACCCATGTGCCGCTGCGTAGGAGCCGACACCCGTCCGGCTGCCTCAGCCAGAGCAGTAAAACGCTCAAGCAGCATCGCGTCGTTGGCGACGGTATCAAGTTTGGTAAGTGCGCCTATGGCGATGGCGTCACCGTCTTCCTTGATATAATCCAGCGAATCAACAGTCTTGAGATTGACTATCTGCTGTGGGTATTGCGGAAGAATCTCGTCTTTCAGCGTTCCGAGCAAATCGGTTCCACCGGCTATGAGCATAGAGCTGCCGCCGGCGATTAGGCTTGATGCTTCGTTGATGCTAGAAGCATCAATATGGGTAAAGTGTCGCATGATTGCATCCTCCCTACTGAATCTTTTCCAGAGCTCTGAGAACTCTGTCGCTGTTATAGGGGAAGGTATCGACCCAGACCCCAAGGGCATTGGAAACGGCATTGGCCATCAAGCCACGGCTGATGTGAGAGTGGCCCATACTTGCAGAACCATAGGCACCATAGCCGTTCCTTGATTCAACGATAACCGATCTCGCGAACGGTGTATCCAACCTAGTAGGCACTTTGTAATCAATAGGGTTACCGTTAAGGAGCACGCCGGTGTTCTCGTCGCATACGACCTCTTCGAGCCTCGTGATACCGGCAGCCATAGTGGCAAACATTTCCAACTGTCCTTCTGCCGATGAACGCCTGAATACTTTTCCGAAGTCATGGGTCGTCACATAATCTAGAATCTCGATCTCTCCCGTCTCAGGATCAACCGCGACTTCACAGAAATCCATAACCGAGGTCGCGAAACGATCGACGCCCGTCAAGGGATTGATTCTGCTGGCGTCACTGAAAGAGGAAAGTTGGCGCAAGGGTATGTTGTTCCGCAGTGGGAATGTCTTGCTCGGATCGACCTTGAGAACCACTTGAGAATCTACGATATCCGCTTCTTCAGGACTGGCGGCACCCACTCTCGCATAAAGGTTCTGGAGTATCTTCTCTTTCAGCATACGCGCCGATTCTTTTGCAGCGTAGGTTCCCGAAGAGGCATGGTCATATGCCAGACCCCAGTTCCAGTTCGCATAGTTCGGCAGGTAATAAACGATGACATCTTCCAGTTTCATGCCCATTTCCTCGGCGACGACCGTTTGGAACATCTCACCATAGTAAATGCCGCCAATCGACTCAAAGAAGGGGAGATATACCTTTCCGTCATTCTTTATGCAAAGATTCATGTTGTAGAGTGTGCCTAGTTTGGTCCCCATAGTTGACGCGAATACTGCGGCACCGTGCAGACGACCGTCAGGAAGTGTCTTCTCGCCGGGAGCATGGCGCTTTGCGTCCCAGTCAAAGGCGGCCTTCCCTGCCTCGGCACACATATCGAAAGACAGGTAGCCAGGCTCTTGAAGGTTAAGCCTAAAGACTTCAATGGGGTCCTTCCCCAGAACGTGCGCAACGCGAGTGAGTACCATATTGATGATATCGCCGCCGCGATTGCCTGGTTCCGGCCCAAAGATTGCTCTGTTGGTATAGACCTGAGTGGTGTCGTTATAGAGATTCTTGCAGGTAAGCATACCCTGGAATGAGCCGAGAGTGGGTGCAAGAGCGTAGGGGGCATCGTTTCGGTTAAAAAACCCGGCCAATACGCCTGTCGGGAATACTGAGCGGTGTTGCACCGCCGTTAGCTGCCCATCATTGGTAAACCCAAAGCGAAAATGAGAGAAGTTCTGAGGGGCCTGAACCGCAAATTCGTCGCGTCGCGAATACGTCCAGCGCACCGGACGACCAACCCGCTTTGAAATATATGCGGAAAGTCCCGCTCCACGATGCTCAAGATTGTTGCAATAGCGCCCACCGGTATAAGGCGAGGTAGCGCGCATATTGTCCTCGTTGAATCCCATCATGTAACGAGCTATACCCAGAGGACCGTTGTCGCCTCCCAACGCATGATCACCGTTCATATAGAGCAGTTTGCCGTAGTCGGCATTGCCATAGGGATCGGCTTCCCAATAAGCCAAATACGCCTGGGGCATAGGGCGGAAGTGGTTCCAGTTCAGCCAGTTTATATCGAGTTCCTCAATATGGTCTGCCTCCGCAAAACCCTCAACGATATTGCCTACCTCGGAGATGTTCTGACCCATGATGCCGCCCACGTTGCTGGCGTCATTGAGGTTCGGATACATGAGAGGAGCGCCTTCCGTCGCCGCAACTCTGGGGTCAATGATATGCGGAAGAACCGACCAGTCCACCTTAATCAGGTCAAGCGCTCTTCTGCAAAGCTCATCCGTGCGCGCCACAACGATTACACCGCATTCGTCACCCTCAAAACTTGCCTCATTACTTAAAGCTGGAGTGTTGCTCGTCGAAAGAGGGTCTAGATGGTCAAGCGGATACTGCGCGAGGTCTTCGTCATCCCAGCGCAGAACCAACTCGACCCCCTCAAGTGCCTCCGCCGCAGAGGTGTCGATAATCTCAACGGCTGCCCGTCCATAAGGGCTCCTTAATGCGCGACCGAAGAGCATGCCTGCTTTGGTCATGTCGCGCTGATATTTTGCTACACCCTCAGCCATATCCCACGACTGACGACCTGGCTGTGAGACCACGCCGGCATACCTGAAGTCTGTTCGCTCGTTGTCAATCGGAGCCATCAGGCACCTCCTTGCATCGCAGAAATAGCATCATGGATAGCTTTGGGGTGACGCGGATAGGTTCCGCAACGGCAGATATTTCCCGCCATCTCTTGATTGATCTGATCGTCGGTCGGATTCTCATATTTTTCTATGATGTACTTGGCCATAACAACTTGGCCGGGAGAGCAATAGCCGCATTGGGAGCCATCGTTTTTGGCAAACCCATCCATGAGGGGCTTCCATTTTTCGTCGGCGGCTATGCCTTCGACGGTCTCAATCGCCTTGCCCTCGCATTCAATCGTCAACGTAGTGCACGCAAGCGCCGGCTCACCTTCGATGAGCACGGTACACGAACCGCAACCACCTCGGTCGCACATAGTCTTTGCTCCCGTAAGACCGAGGGCAAATTGCAGAGCCTCCTGTAGCGTCCAATGCGACTCAATCTGCACGACGCTCTCACCACCGTTAAGGTTCAGCGTCATCACTTCAGGTATTGCGTCATCGGGGTGATTTGTCTTGAAATGCTCTTGGATTGCCTCGTATGAAGTAAAGCGCTTTCCGTCTATCGGACAAGTGTACAGCAACTCGACTTCTGTAGTACCCTCTGCCACTGCTTCTGCAGCAGGGCCGACGGCAAGCCCGCCTACTCCCAACACGGCCGCACCGCCTGTTACCGCTCCACCCATCTTGAGAAAGTCGCGACGGGTAAGTTTAGCGGCTCCTTCTCCTTCTTTCATACATCTCTCCTATCTCTCCTCGGTTCGTTGGTGTACGAACAATCGATTGTCAAATATAGCGGCGTCGTGAAAGAAGGAGAATAGTGTAGTCGTCGTATTTTTGCCCATAGACAAATAAGACGTTTTACGTATTTGCCCTTGACAGTATTAGAATGTATATTTAGAAAATCTACTGCAAGGCTGCGAGCAGAAAGAATGTAACCAAATGCCCATCACCGATCGAGCGCTCAAACGTGCAAGAAAAGGGCTTCTGTTTGCTGGATTAAGCCTTCTGCTTTTTAACCTCTACTTCATGCTCACAGGACACAGTTCAGCATACGCCCTGCCCACTTCCGTTCAGGTCGATGTGCCGATTGAGCGACTCGCCTTTCTTCTTTCGCGGACAGGATGTTGCCTTGTTATTGCCGTTTTCGATAGATTTTTTCGCAGGGCGAATGTCGTTTTATTGCCAACCATAACGGTGCTAACAATACTCGGAAACAGTCTGCTCTCGCTTGCTGCACACCAGACGCTAGTACCCATGCATATGTTGGCGAGCGGTGGGGGCATAGTAGCCGGTTTTGGGTACGCATGGTTCCTTCTTTCTATATTCAGGTTATTCCGAAAGAACGGTTCGATGTGGCATATCGCCGTACTTTTCGTCATCAGCTACGCATTGTCTAATTTTGCAAAATCAGTGATACATGCGCTTGCGCCCCCGCAATGGCTACCTCTCATTGTCTTGTTGCTCATCTTGATTATGGGCATTTCTCTCTTTCTGGCACAGCGACTGCTAGGAGTTGATGAGGCTCCCCGCTTGCCCCCCATGAAACGAGGGCTCGACATCACCAAGCAACTCCTGAAGAGTTCCGAAGCAATGCGAGCACAGGTCATATTGCTCTTGGCCTCTTCTCTGGCACTCGTTATTATGGCAATGACCAATCCGGGTGGTTTGTGGGGTAATGCTCGTTTTGAAGATAACATTGCCTACCCTGTCCCGCTTACACTAATTGAAGTCATCGGATATGCCTGCATCGCTTTGCCGCTCTACTATTTTCACACACATAAAACCAGTGGTTTCTGGGCTCAGGCACCAGCAATTTTTACTTTTGCAGGGCTTTTTTTGCTAGAGTATCTGCAAGTGGGTAATGCCGATACCAGTATCGCCCTTGCCTTGAGCGCTATTGTAGAGTTGCTGACTTGGTTGACTTACAGTATCTGCATCACCAGTTGTATGCGGGTATTTCCCTTGTCGTCAGTTAGAGTAGTTGGTGTTATTGCGACAATCAACTTCACCTTACAGTTACTCAGCATGCTTTTTGTTGAGGGCAACCTGCCCACGATAAGTATCTGCGTGCTTGTTGTGGGGGCATCGTATCTTCTGGCGCTCTTGGCATCGCTCAAGGCTCAGGATACTCCTCGTATGGGGGGGGGGGGGGGGGGGGCAGGAAAACCAGGCAAGCTGAGCCGCGTTGCCACCGACCTGAACACGCGCATCGAGGTTATAGCACATAACGACAACTTTACGCAACGAGAAACCGAAAAACACCATCTGCA
>JAISGJ010000189.1 GCA_031263105.1 Coriobacteriales bacterium | reverse complement strand
CCCCCAGGTTACTTACACCCCCCCCCCCCCCCCCCCCCCCCCTGTCATTCCGAGCCCCCACTGTCATTCCGAGCCCCCACTGTCATTCCGAGCCCCCACTGTCATTCCGAGCCCCCACTGTCATTCCGAGCCTGCCGAGGAATCCTTGATCGCGAAGCGATCAACTGCGATCAGGAGGCACACCTGTCCGCGCTCGGCTGCTTCGCGTTTCGTGGGCCTGTCGGTTCCATGGGCTCACCCGCTCAGGGGCTCACCCGCTGCTTCGCAGCTTCGCCCGGAAACAGTCCGCCGGACTGTCGGCCCGTCCTCGCTGAAAACGCGGTGCGTTTTCCGGGCGCTCGGGTCCCGTGGGCCTGTCGGCCCGTCCTCGCTGAAAACGCGGTGCGTTTTCCGGGCGCTCGGACCCAAGGATCCCTCGGCAGGCTCGGGATGACAGTGGAGGTGTCAGTAACGGACGCGGCGCTCGCGAGTGGCCACAAATGACTGCGAATGACGTGTTCGGGGCCAGATATAGTAGAATGTCGGATACCCGACGGCGCGAGCCGGGGCGCGGGCGGCACAGACCGGACGGTGCGGGCGCGGGCGACACAAGCGGCAGAGACGGCATGAGGCGAAAAGGAGACTGGGCGATGGCAATCTTTTATGACGAGGCGGCACATACCTTCAACGAGTACCTTTTGGTGCCCGGTTACTCGTCGACCGAGTGCGTGCCCTCTGCGGTGAACCTCAGCGTTCCGCTGGTGAGGTACAGGCGCAAGGACGGTCCCTCGCTGATGCTGAACGTCCCGCTTGTCTCCGCCATCATGCAAAGCGTCTCCGACGACAAGATGGCAATCGCCTTGGCGCGCGAGGGAGGGCTGTCGTTCATCTACAGCTCGCAGAGCATCGCCGACCAGGCCGCGATGATCGCACGCGTGAAGGACCACAAGGCGGGCTTCGTCGTCAGCGACTCGAACGTCTCCCCAGACGACACGCTGGAAACCGTCATGGAGAAGAAGGAGGCCTCGGGGCACTCGACCATGCCGGTCACCCACGACGGCTCGCCGCACGGCAAGCTGCTCGGCATCGTCACGAGCCGCGACTACCGGCCGACGCGCACGCCGCTTGCCTCGCGGGCATCCGAGTTCATGACGCCGCGCGAGCGCCTCGTCACCGCACCCGCCGAGACCAGCTTGAGCGAGGCGAACGACATCATCTGGGACCACAAGCTCAACGCCCTGCCGATAGTCGATGCGGACGACCACCTGCTCAACCTCGTGTTCCGCAAGGACTACGCCTCGCACAAGGAGAACCCCCTCGAGAACCTCGACGACCACAAGCGTTACATGGTGGGCGCGGGCGTGAATACGCACGACTACGCCGAGCGCGTGGGGCCGCTGCTCGAGGCGGGCGCCGACGTGCTCTGCATAGACTCCTCGGAGGGCTTCTCCGAATGGCAATCCCAGACGCTGGGCTACATCAAGAAGGAGTTTGGGGAGGAGGTGCGCGTCGGCGCAGGCAACGTCGTCGACCGCGAGGGCTTCCGCTTCCTCGCCGAGGCGGGGGCGGACTTTATCAAGATCGGCATCGGCGGCGGCTCCATCTGCATCACGCGCGAGCAGAAGGGCATCGGCCGCAGCCAGGCGACCAGCGTCATCGAGGTCGCCGACGAGCGCAACAAGTACTTCAAGGAGACAGGCGTCTACCTGCCCCTTTGTTCGGACGGCGGCATCGTCTTCGACTACCACATGACCTTGGCGCTCGCCATGGGGGCCGACTTCATGATGCTCGGGCGCTACTTCGCGCGCTTCGACGAGAGCCCCACGGCCAAGGTCGCCGTCAACGGCAACTACATGAAGGAATACTGGGGAGAAGGCTCCGCGCGCGCGCGCAACTGGCAGCGCTACCACACGGGCGGCTCCTCGAAGCTGGGCTTCGAGGAGGGCGTGGACTCGTATGTGCCCTACGCCGGCCCGCTGAAGGACAACGTCGCGCTCACGCTCGCCAAGATGCGCTCCACCATGTGCAACTGCGGCGCACTCAGCGTCCCCGAGCTGCAGGAGAAGGCCAAACTCACGCTCGTCTCCTCGACCTCCATCGTCGAGGGCGGCGCACACGACGTCATGCTCAAGGACCAACTGAGCGCGCTTCCCCCGAACTTCCGATAGGCGGCGGGACGGATTCGCAGCCTTGGAACCGCCCCGGCGCTTCGCGCCACCCCTCCGAAGGAGGGGAATTATCGCACAGTTGACGAAAACGTAGACCGTGGCCGAAGGAGAGAGGATCTGCGATGCAGCAGTACGACCCGCTTGAGATAGAGCCGCGCTGGCAGGTTGCATGGGCCGAGGCCGCGCTTGACAGGGTGCAGGAGGCGGACGCGGCGGGCGGCGGCGGGGCGGCGGCGGACGCGGGCGGCGGCGGGGCGAGCCCCGGCACCCTCGCCCCCAAGCCGTCCTACTACGTGCTGGAGATGTTCCCCTACCCCTCCGGCGACGTCCACATGGGACACGTGCGCAACTACAGCATCGGCGACGTGATCGGCCGCTACAAGCGCATGCGGGGCTTCAACGTGCTGCACCCCATCGGGTGGGACTCCTTCGGACTGCCTGCGGAGAACGCCGCCATCAAGCAGGACTCGACTCCGGCGGCGTGGACCTATCGCAACATAGAGCGGCAACGCTCCTCGCTCAAGCGCCTCGGCTTCTCATACGACTGGGACCGCACCGTCGTCACGAGCGACAAGGACTACTACCGTTGGGGCCAGTGGATCTTCCTCAAGCTCTGGGAGCGCGGGCTCGTCGAGCGCCGCAGCTCGCCCGTGAACTGGTGCCCCTCCTGCAAGACGGTGCTCGCCAACGAGCAGGTCCTTGGGGAGGGGGTCTGTTGGCGCTGCGGCTCGCCGGTCGAGCGCCGGGAGCTCGAGCAGTGGTTTTTCAAGATCACCGGCTACGCGCAGGAACTGCTCGACGACCTCGCCCAGCTCGAAGGCTGGCCGGAACGCGTGCGGCAGATGCAGGCGAACTGGATAGGCCGCTCGACGGGCGCCGAGATAGACTTCCGGCTCTGCGACGCTGACGGGAACCCGACCGACGAGCGCATCACCGTGTTCACGACGCGGCCGGACACGCTGTTCGGATGCAGCTTCTTTTTGCTCGCGCCCGAGCACCCGCTTGTGGAGGCCTTCGTGCAAGGCACCCCCTACGAGGCCGAGGTCGCACGCGTGGTTGCGCTTGCCGCAGGCGCAACGGCCGTGGAGCGCTCCAAAGGCGAGCGCAAGAAGAACGGCGCCTTCACGGGGCGCTACGTGATAAACCCCGTCAATGGGGAGAAGGTGCCCGTCTGGGTGTCCGACTACGTGATGATGGACTACGGCACAGGGGCGGTCATGGCCGTGCCCTCGGGCGACGAGCGCGACTTCGCCTTCGCCCGTACCTACGGCCTGCCCATCCCTCCGGTCGTCGTCGCCGAGAGCGACCCGCTCCTCGACAGGCTGCGCGATGCGCACGAGCGCATCGTGGACGACGTCCCCTGGGAGCACGCCTTCGACGGCGAGGGCGTCATGGTGCAGAGCGGCGCGTTCACCGGGATGCGGGGAGGCAAGGGCTCCCCCGGCTCGCAGGCGGTCATCGACAGCCTTGCCGCCGAGGGCACAGGCAAGGCGACGGTCAACTTCCGCCTGCGCGACTGGCTCATCTCGCGTCAACGCTACTGGGGCAACCCCATCCCCGCCGTCTACTGCGACCGCTGCGGCATCGTGCCGGTGCCCGAGGAGAACCTGCCCGTGATCCTCCCCATGGACATCGACGTGACGAAGGGCGAGACCCTGGCAAGCCGCCCCGAGTTCTACGAGGTCGCCTGCCCAAAGTGCGGAGGCGCGGCCCATCGCGAGACCGACACGATGGACACCTTCACGTGTTCGAGCTGGTACTACCTACGCTATACCGACCCGCACAACACAGCGCTGCCCTTTGCGCCCGAGCGCGCCGATGCCTGGATGCCCGTCGACCAGTACATCGGCGGCATCGAACACGCCATCCTCCACCTGCTCTATTCGCGCTTCTTCACAAAGGCCCTGCGCGACGTGGGGCTGCTCGGCTTCGACGAGCCTTTCAAGAACCTGCTGACCCAGGGCATGGTCAAGCTCGACGGCGAGGTCATGAGCAAGTCCAAGGGCAACGTCGTCGCACCCGAGGAGATGATCGCGCGCTTCGGCGCCGACGCCCTGCGCGTCTACATCCTGTTCATGGCACCGCCCGACAAGGACCTCGACTGGTCGCAGGAAGGGCTTGAGGGCATCTCCCGCTTCGTCAACCGCGTCTGGCGCAGCGTCCATGACCTGCTGGGGGAGACGGTCGTCGACGAGGAAGGCGTGCGGCTCTCCCTGTACGACGACTCGCTCGATGCGACCGCCGCCGCCCTGCGCGGCAAGGAGCTGAACCGCGAGCTCCATCGCGTCATCGGCAAGGTCACCGCCGACATCGAGCGCTTCAACTTCAACACGGCCATCAGCGCCCTCATGGAACTCACGAACACGACGGCCAGCTACCTGAAGCTGCCCCTCGCCCTACGAGACGGGGCCTTGGCGCGGCGTGTCGCCCAGACCCTCGTGCTGCTGGTCGCCCCCTTTGCGCCCCACATGGCCGAGGAGCTGTGGCAGAGCGTTTTGGGGGAGGAGAACAGCGTGCACCTCCAGCCGTGGCCGGAGTTCGATGCGGCACAGGCCGTGGCGGACACGATTGAACTGGCCGTCCAGGTCAACGGGAAGATCCGCGCCCGCATAACGGTCGCAACCGGAGCCGCCGAGGACGAGGTGCGCGAGGCCGCCCTCGCAGCAGCGGCCTCTTATCTGGACGGGAAGCCCGTGAAGAAGGTCGTCGTCGTGCCCGGCAAGCTGGTGAGCGTGGTGGTCTAACCGCTCGCAAATGATGCAGAAAGGAGACAATCGTGCGTTACAGTTCACACCCCCACTGCCATCCCGGGCCCCACTGCCATCCCTGCCCCCACTGCCATCCCGGGCCCCACTGCCATCCCGGGCCCCCACTGTCATTCCGAGCTTGCCGAGGAATCTTTGGACACGCAGTGTCCAACG
>JAISGJ010000132.1 GCA_031263105.1 Coriobacteriales bacterium | reverse complement strand
AGCCTGCCGAGGGATCTTCGACCGCGCAAGCGGTCGACCGCAGGTCGAAGGGCCCCCTGGCCTGCCGTTGGACACTGCGTGTCCAAAGATTCCTCGGCGGGGCTCGGAATGACAGTGGGGGGCTCGGAATGACAGTGGGGGGCTCGGAATGACAGTGGGGGGCTCGGAATGACAGTGGGGGGCTCGGAATGACAGTGAGGGTGTGAACAGTAACTCGCCCCGTCCCGTGCGCCCGTGCCCGGCATGCGCCTGTCGCGCGGGGGACGGGGATGGGGTACCATGGGAGTCTCTTAAGTGACGGTTTTCTTGTAAGAAGGAGGAGGCAGTGTCCCAGATCCATCGGGTGCACTTCATCGGGATCGGCGGCTCCGGCATGAGCGGCATCGCCCTGGTCGCGCACGAGCGCGGCCTTGCGGTGACGGGCTCGGACCTCAAGGAGTCGCGGTACATGCGTTCGCTTCTGAGGGCCGACGTGTCGGTCGCGGTCGGCCACGACGCCTCGCACGTCGAAGACCCCTCCATCGACGTCGTCGTGGTCTCTGCGGCCGTCCCCGAGAAGAACCCCGAGTACCGTGCCGCCGTCGAGCGCGGCCTTGAGATATGGCCGAGGGCGCGCATGCTCGCCCATCTCAGCAAGGGCCACCGGACGCTGGCGGTCGCCGGGACGCACGGGAAGACCACGACCTCGTCCATGTTGGCCGCAGCCCTCGACCGCCTCGGCGCCGACCCCACCTTCCTCATCGGCGGCGTCCTCGACGGCTACGATTCCACGGCGCGGACGGGCAAGGGGCCTTTCTTCGTCGTGGAGGCCGACGAGTCCGACGGCTCGTTCACCTGGCTCGACCCGTCCTTGGCCATCGTCACGAACATAGAGGCCGACCACCTCGACCATTACGGCGGCCTCGACGAGATCGAGGGGGCCTTCGCCTCCTTCCTCGGCAAGGTGGTGCCGGGAGGCACGTTGGTCGTCTGCGGCGGCGACCCCGCCCTCGCCGCCCTTGCCGAGAAGAGCGGGCGGAAGGTTCGCAGCTACGGCACCGAGGGCACGCCCTCCGTCCGCTGCGAGCCCAAGGGCATCCAGGACTTCGACGTCGTCTTCGAGGATGGCCGGCGCTGCTCCGTCAGGCTCCCGGTCTCCTACGGCGTCCACAACATGCTCAACGCGACCGCAGTGATGACGGCCCTTGACGAGCTCGGCTTCGAGCCCGCCGCCGCCGCCGCCGCCCTGGGCGCCTTCAGCGGCGTCCGCCGACGCTTCGACCGTATCGGCGTGGCCGACGGGGTCTCTGTCGTGGACGACTACGGGCATCACCCGACCGAGATAGCCGCGACGCTCAAGGCCGCACGTGCGCTGGGCCACCGCAAGGTGCACGTCCTGTTCCAGCCGCACCGCTACACGCGCACCGAGGCGCTTATGGAGGAGTTCGGCCGCGCCTTCGACGATGCGGACACGGTCAGCCTCATGGAGGTCTATCCCGCCGGCGAGGCGCCGATTCCCGGCATCAACAGCGATGCCATGGCCGATGCCCTGCGCGCGCACGACGGGGCCGTCGAGGTCCGCGTCATCCACCGTCGCAGCGAGGTCCCTGCGGCCATGGCGGCCGCAGCGGCGCAGGGCGACCTCGTCGTCACGATGGGGGCGGGGGATGTGACCGTGCTCGCGCCGCTCGTCCTCGAGGAGCTTCGGCAACGGGAGGCCGAACGGCTGGAGGCCGCCCCCGCCCCCGCCGCTCCCCAGGATGTCCCTGCCCCCGCCGCCCCCGCCCCCGCCCCTGCCCCCCAGGAGGCCGGCGATGCCGGGCTTTGACGCCTACTGCGACCTCGAGGGCGCCGTCAAAGGGGCCGTGTTCTACAACGAGCCGATGGCGCGCCACACGAGCTATCGGATAGGGGGGCCGGCCCTGCTCTACGTCGAATGCGCATCCCTCTCCGACGTCGGCCGCTGCTTCGAGGTGTTCGCCGACCACGGGCTCCCGTGGTGCGTCGCGGGCAAGGGCAGCAACCTCCTGGTCAGCGACGAGGGCTTCAAAGGCGCCGTCGTGACCTTGGGCAGCGACTTCAAGCACTTCAGCTTCCCTGACGAGGAGGAGGGCGAGAGCCTGCTGGTCGCAGGCGGCGGCGTCATCCTCTCCAACCTCGCACAGAGCGCCTTCAAGGGCGGCTTTGCAGGGCTCGAGTTCTCGGTCGGCATACCGGGGACCCTCGGGGGCGCATTGTTCATGAACGCCGGCTCGGCCGAGGAGTGGATGGGCGGCATCGTCGAGTCCCTTACCGTGCTGCGTCCCGGCGAGGGCCTGGTGCGCTACGGCGCGTCCGACCTGCCGTGGGGCTACCGGCGCAGCGGCATCCCTGCGGGAGAGGTCGTCGTCGAAGGCAGGCTCAAGGTCGCCAAGGGGCACCTCGGGCAGATTCGTGCGAAGATGGAGGCGTCCCTCAAACGGCGCAGGAGCACCCAGCCGCTCACCGTCCCCAGCGCCGGAAGCGTCTTCCGCAACCCGCCCGGCGCCTCGGCGGGCCAGCTCATCGAGTCGCTGGGGCTCAAGGGCTATGCCGTCGGCGGCGCGCGCGTCTCCGAGCTGCATGCGAACTTCATAGTGAACGAGGGCGCGGCGACCGCTGCGGACGTGGTTGCTATAATCATGCATGTCAGAAAACGTGTGAAAGAGGAGTATGGCCACGAACTACAGCCCGAGATCCGGTTCGTCGGGTTCTCGTAACAGCAGGGGACGCGTGTCCCCGGGCGGGTCGCGGGGCGCACAGGGTCCTCGCCCCAAGCGTCCGGCATCCTCGTCGAACAGGAGCAAGGTCGTCTATCGCCAGTCTGCGAAGGAGGACCTCGCGTCGCCGGCGGCCAGCGACGACCCGCGCATGCGGTACGCGCGCTACCGTTCCGACAAGGTCGTGCGCGTGCTCGACGCGCCTTCCGGGCCTGCGGACCGGGCCCACCGTTCGGCGGACGGGACGGGCACGGGGCGCACTGCGCGCGCAGGCGGGGCCGTCCGGGGGACGACGGTGCGCGAGTACCGGCAGCAGCAACGGAACATGGCGAGGCGCAAACGGAGGCTGCCCGGCCGCGCCTTCGCCGCCTTCGCCGTCCTCGCCATCCTCGCCGTCGCGGCCTTCCTCGTCTACCAGTCCCCGCTGTTCGCGGTCAAGGAGGTGCGCCTCGAAGGCGCACAGCGCCTGGGCAGCGAGCGCCTCACGGAGCTGGCGGCCGTCCCCGAAGGCAGCACCCTGCTGCGCCTGGACACGGAGGGGATACGCGAGCGCCTTGGGTCGGACCCGTGGATCGCCTCCGTGGAGGTGCGCAGGTCGTTTCCCTCGACGGTGGTGCTCACCGTGACGGAACGGCAGATGGCCGCCGTGATAAAGCCCTCCTCCCAACAAGGCGGCGCGTCCGCCCAGGACTGGCTGCTGTCGAAGGACGGCATCTGGCTCGGCAGCTTCAGCGCAGGGACGCCCTCCGAGGATGCTGCCGCGCAAGGACAGGGCGGCGAGGAAGGCGAGGGCACCGGGGGCGCGGGGAGCGAGGGCGCCGAAGGCAGCGGCGAGGGCGCGGGCGAAGGCGTCGGAGGTGGCGAGGGTGCCGACGGCGGCACCGTGGGCGAGGGTGTCGGCAGCGGCGCCGAGGGCGAAGGCGGCGAGGGCACCGGCAGCGACGGCGAGGGCGCGGGCGGCGGCAGCAGCACGGACGGCGCGGGCGTCGCCCTCGGAACCGACGGCGCGGGCGTCTCCGCAGACGGCCCCGAGAACGGGGCGAGCCTGCTTGCGGACGTGCAGGTGACCGCCTCGGAGGTGGCCGCGCTTCCCGTCGTCCGGGAGGCCTCCCCGGGCATCGCCTTCCAGGTCGGGCAGGCCGCCACCGACGAGGGGGTGCTCAACGCGCTTGCCATCGTCAACGGCTTCAGCCCCGACATGCTCTCCTTGGTGCGCTTCGTCTCTGCGCCCGACCGCATCAAGACCATGGTCACGCTCACCAACAACGTGGAGGTCGCATTCGGCGCCGCCGAGGACGTCGAGGCGAAGGAGCAGGTCATCAAGGCCCTGCTCGCCGCGCACGAAGGCAAGCTCACCTACATCAACGTCCGCGTCGCCGACCGCGCCACCTACCGCGCCACGGGCTGACTGCTGTTGCCGGGCGTGCCTTGGGAGCGAGGCGACAGTGGGGGGTGTGAACACATATTGTCGGTAACGCATCGCCTGTGATGTTACAGTTCACACCCTCCACTGTCATTCCGAGCCCCGCCGAGGAATCCTTGGACACGCAGTGTCCAACGGCAGGTCGCAGGGCCCTTCGACCTGCGGTCGACCGCTGGCGCGGTCGAGGATCCCTCGGCAGGCTCGGGATGACAGTGGAGGCGTGAACAGTAACGCATCGCCTGTGATGTGCGCGTGCATGCATGTGTGACGCTTTTCTCCCCATGATTCCTTGAGTTGTGGTACCATGTCCTCTTGCGTGGGCGTTTGGTCGCCTGACGCACGAAGCGGGAGGTTTGCTCCCCACCTTGCGGCGCCTTGGGCGGCTGTCTGGTCATACAAGAGGATAGAGGCCCTTCTCCGGAGCCTGTGTTTTCCGTGACCCGCCTGCCCTGTGCCGACGGGTCTTTTGTTTGGGAAGGGCCGGTCTGTTCCCGTCTGGCGCATGCGGCGCGCACGGGCGACGTGCCCTTCAAGGTTGTGGAGGTGACACTATAAGCACACAGGAGCCTCGGCTCAACGACGAGATCAGGGTCGACAAATGCCGTCTTATCGGCGTCGACGGATCGCAGCTTGGAATCTTCGCCATCGACGACGCACAGCGCATCGCCGACGACCAGGGGCTCGACCTTGTGGAGATCGCCCCTGACGCCCAGCCCTCCGTCTGCAGGGTCATGGACTACGGCAAGTTCAAGTACGACCAGGCGATGAAGGCCAAGCAGGCGCGCAAGAACCAGACGCGCGTCGAGGTCAAGGAGATGAAGTTCAGGCCCAAGATCGACGTGGGCGACTACGAGACCAAGAAGAAGCACATCATGCGCTTTTTGGGGATGGGCTCGAAGGTCAAGGTGACCATCATGTTCCGCGGCCGCGAGATGGCGCACCCGGAGATAGGGCTTAACATCCTTGAGAGGCTCTCCGGCGAGCTGAAGGACGAGGCGGTCATCGAGAACCAGCCGAAGATGGAGGGACGCAACATGTTCATGTTGATCGCCCCTGTCAAGAAGAAGGAAAAGGAGACAGGTAATGCCTAAGATGAAGACCCATCGTGGCTCCGCCAAGCGCTTCCGGGTGACGGGATCCGGGAAGATCATGCGGGCGAAGGCGTACAAGAGCCATATCCTTGAGAAGAAGTCGCAGAAGCGCAAGCGCAACTTCCGCCACGAGTCCGAGGTGGCGACCTCGGACTACAAGGTCATCGCACGCAACCTCGGTCTACGGTAAGGGAGTGATTCGATATGTCACGCGTCAAGCGCTCAGTTGCAGCAAAGAAGAAGCGCCGGGTGGTCCTTGCACGGGCGAAGGGCTATTACGGGGCGAAGTCGCGGTCCTACCGCGCCGCCAAGGAGCAGGTGCAGCATTCCCTGCAATACGCCTACCGGGACCGCCGCAACAAGAAGCGCGTCATCCGCCGTCTGTGGATCACGCGCATCAACGCGGCCGCCCACCTCAACGGGATGTCCTACTCGGTGTTCATGAACGGCCTCAAGAAGGCGGGCGTCCAGCTCGACCGCAAGGTCCTGGCGGACATCGCCGTCAACGACGCGGTCGCCTTCGCCCAGCTTGCGGAGGTCGCCAAGCAGGCGCTCGCTGCCGCATAGGGCGTTGTCGGGGCGTTACTGGTCACACCCCCACTGTCATTCCGAGCCCCACTGTCATTCCGAGCCCCACTGTCATTCCGAGCCTGCCGAGGAATCTTTGGGTCGGGGGCCCCTTCGACCTGTGGTCGACCGCGGGCGCGGTCGAAGATTCCTCGGCAGGCTCGGAATGACAGTGGGGCTCGGAATGACAGTGAGCTGTCCGTGGAGGTGTGGCCAGTAGACAGCGGGGGTGTGACCTCAGTAACGTCGGGGCGTTGTCGGGGCGTCAGCGGGCGGACTGTTGTTTGACAGCATTCTCAAGGAGGTATAGGCTTTCTCCTGTTGTACGGGACTATCCTGGAATTGGGACAATAAATCCAGGAAGAAGAAAAGGAGAGAAGCATGAGGAAGAAGAAGCTTGCAGCACTGAAGGGCATCGCCGCCGCGCTGTGCGCGTTCCCGCTCGTGTTCGCGCTCGCCGCCTGCGGCGCTCAGCCCGAGCCGAAGGACGAGGCCTCGGCCCCGCCGTCCGCCACGGGGACGCCTGCCGCGCAGGAGCCCGCCGACGAGCCCGCCGACGAGCCCGCCGCCGAGGTCGAGCTCCAGATATTCGCCGCCAACTCGCTTGAGAAGGCACTGCCCGAGGTGCAGGCGCTCTACACCGAGGCGCACCCCGAGGTGACCTTCGCCGAGACGCAGTTCAAGGCCTCCGGCGACCTCGTGGAGCAGATAGGGGCGGGCGCTCAGGCCGACCTGCTCATCACCGCGTCCAAGGGCAGCATGGACACGGCCTCTGAGCAGGGCGCCATCGCCGAGGGCAGCCGCATCGACATGTTCGCCAACGACCTCGTCGTCGTGAGGGCCAAGGGCTCGGACATCGCCTTCTCGTCGCTCGAGGATGTGCGTTCCGACGCCTTCTCCAAGATAGCCATAGGCGACGCCGCCACCGTCCCCGCCGGCCAGTACGCCAACCAGGCGCTCAACAGCATCGGGCTGTACTCGGACGAGAGCGGCAAGGACGGCGCATACGACGCCGCCATCGAGGGCAAGGTCGTGCTGGCCGACAAGGTCGGCACCGCCGCGAACTACGTGGCGACGGGCGACTGCCAGATAGGCTTCGTCTACACGAGCGACATCTACCGCTACGACGGCATCGAGGCCGCCTTCACGGTGCCCGCCGACGCGCACAAGGACATCGTGTACCCGGGCGCGGCGCTCCAGGCATCGGAGCACGGCGACGTCGCGGACGACTTCCTCGTCTTCTGCATGACCGATCCCGGCGCGCAGGCCGTCTGGTCGCAGTACGGCTTCGAGGTGCTGTAGGGAGCGCACGGCGCTTCCTTGGGCGTGTGACGTGTGACGGCAGGGGTCAGGGACAGAGCGCGCAGGGCAGGAACGGGGAAGCACCGATTCGCTTGGTGCGCGCGCCCTGTCCTTCTCGTGGCGATCTGCCTTTTGCTCCTGCCGTCCCTTGTCGCAGGGGCCGCCTTTGCCGCCGGGGCCGACGAGGACGCGGCGGCGGCGGACGTCCCGGATGTGGCGGACGTCCCGGGCGCGGTGGGCGTCCCGGAGGTCTCACGCACCGGCACGGAGGCGCGTCTGGAGGGCTCCTCCTTCGCCCTGAGCGGCTTCATGCGCCTCAACAAGGGCACCGGCAAGGAGTACGAGGGGCGCTCCTTCGGCTACCGCTACCAGATGGCCTCCCAGGACGCCTTCGCCGTCGTCGTCAGGGACGAGCGCAACGTCCTGGTCTACCTCCCCGTGCGCGACGGTGCGGCGCTGGAGGGGGCGGCCGCCCGCGCGGGCTTCGAGGCGATGCTTGCGGCCCTCGACGCCCAGATGTCCAACGGCGGCGTCATGCTCGCGGACACGGACAGGGCCTACGAGTACACCTCCGAGCGCTCGGTGCGGCGGGACGGCTACCGTTACGACTTCGCCGTCGAGGTCGAGCCGGGCTACTGGTACACGACCGTCACCGGGGAAGGGGCCGCAGACGACAGCGCAGGGGCGCTGTTCGGCGAGACCGGCCGTATCGTCGATGCCGGGAGCGTCTCCATCGAGGAGGCCCCCACGGGCCTCGCCGCCTTCGGGGAGTTCCTGTTCTCTCTCGACCTGCGGCCCTTCTGGGTGTCGCTGCGCACCTCGGCGGTGGCCATGCTCTTCGTCTTCGTGCTCGGCCTGCTCGCGGCCTGGTACTCGCAACGCATCAGCACCCGCCTGAAGGGCGTGCTGGACTCCGTCCTCACCATCCCCCTCGTCCTGCCGCCGACGGTCTGCGGCTTCCTTCTGCTGGTGCTGTTCGGCAACTCCACGCCGGTGGGGCGCTGGCTCCTCGGCCACGGCATCGAGCTCATCTTCAGCTGGCCGGCCGCCGTCCTCGCCGCCGTCGTGGTGTCGTTCCCCCTCATGTACCGCACGGCCCGGGGCGCCTTCGAGGGCCTCGACCCCTCCTTGGGCGACGCGGCCCGCACGCTCGGATGGAGCGAGCGGCGCATCTTCCTCAGCCTTACGATGCCCTTGTCCTGGCCCTCCATCGCGGCAGGCACCGTGCTCGCCTTCGCGCGCGCGATGGGGGAGTTCGGCGCCACGCTGTTCGTCGCCGGCAACTACCCCGGCGTCACGCAGACCATGCCCATCGCCATCTACTTCGAATGGATGGGCGGCCATTCCGACGTGGCGACCTTCTGGGTCCTCGTGGTCATCCTGTTCTCGTTCGTGGTCATCCTGTTCGTCAACTGGTACGCGTCCCACACGCAGCGCTACCGCCGCGCGGGCTCGGATGTGGAGGACGGCGGGTTGCCTCCCTTCGCCTCCGGCGCGGGCGGCAGCGGCGCGGCGGGCGCGGGCGGAGGTGGCGGGACGTCGGGGACGCCGTCCCCTACGGGCGCGGCGGGCGCGGGCGGCGCGGCAGGCGGCGGCATCGGCAGCGGAGGCGGCCTATGAGCCTCGTCGTCGACATCCGCAAGGAGCTTCCGACCTTCAGGCTCGACGTGCGCTTCGAGGCGGGCAACGAGACCCTGGGGCTGCTGGGCGCGTCCGGCTGCGGCAAGAGCCTCACGCTGCGCTGCATCGCCGGCCTCGAGCGGCCGGACGAAGGGCGCATCGTCGTTGCGGGCAGAACCTTCTTCGACTCCGCTCAGGGCATCGACCTCACGGCGCAGCAGCGCAAGACGGCCCTGCTCTTCCAGAGCTACATGCTCTTTCCCCATCTCACCGTCGCAGAGAACATCGCGGCCGGCATCCCCCGCAGAACGCCCAAGGCGGAACTTCACGCCATCGTGTCGGAGCAGCTCTTGCGCTTCGGGCTCAAGGGCTTCGGCAGCCGCTACCCCATCCGGCTGTCCGGCGGCCAGCAGCAGCGCGTCGCACTGGCGCGCATGCTCGTCGCAAACCCGGCCATCCTCATGCTCGACGAGCCCTTCTCCGCGCTCGACTCGCATCTCAAGGCCTCGCTCGAATACGACCTCCTCGACCTGTTCGACGGCTTCGAGGGCAGCATCGTCTACGTGTCGCACGACATCGACGAGGCCTTCCGCTTCTGCGACCGCATCGCGGTCATCGACCAGGGCAGCCTGCGGGAGGTCGCCCCCACCGCGCAGATACGCGACCGTCCGACGACCTACGCGACGATGAGGGTCTCAGGGGTCAAGAACATCTCTGCGGCATGCAAACGGGGAGACCATCGGGTGGAGGCCCTTGACTGGGGCATCACCCTGGAGACCGAGGCCCCGGTGCCCGACGACGTTGCGTTCCTCGGAGTCCGTGCGGCCTTCATCAGGTCGGCCGCCCCGGGCGCGCCCAACAGCTTCGAGGCCCGGGTGCGCCGCATCGTCGACTCGCGCTTCGAGCGCACCGCCCTGCTCCAGCCCTCCGCTGCGGCCGCACAGCAGCTGCAATGGCGCTTCGACAAGTCCCTCGCCGAGCCGCCGTCCCCTTTGTGCTCGTCCGCCTACCCTGCGGCCTGCGGCGCCTCCGTCCTCATCGAGATACCCCCTTCCCGCATCTACCTCGTCACCTCATGAGGGGGCAGGGGGACGCCCCCCCCCCCCCCCCCCCCCGCCCCCCGCCCCCCCCCCCCCCCCCGCCGCCCCCCCCCCCCCCCCCCCCGCCCCGCCC
>JAISGJ010000064.1 GCA_031263105.1 Coriobacteriales bacterium | reverse complement strand
CCCCCCCCCCCCCCCCCCCCCCCCCCCGGGCTGGTTCAGGGCGGCGGCACGCCGCCCTAGCGCAGTGAGCGAAAGCGAACGGAGCGTCGCTCCGACAAGCAGCGAAGCTGCGCCGCGCTGACCCCTAATGCGAGCGCGATCTCCATGAGAGAAAGGCATGCGGGCACATCATTGGAAAGAGACGGCGTAGGTGTCCGGCTTCTGTCAGACAGTGAATGTGCGTATTCGGTGTCGTCGTTCATTGGATACGCGTACATGTTTATACTATGCTATAATATTTTATACCGCATGTTAAGTCGATGCAGTGAATCCAAGCTCAGGTCTTGTAATACGTATTATTACGTGCTATACTTTCGGAGGACTCAGTGACCGAACAGGAACTAAAGCGCTTGTTGCGGAAAGCGGGTTGGAAGATCGCGCATGCAGGATCGCATGACCAGGCAACGAACTCTCAGCGCCCCGGCGTGAAGATTTCCATCCCACGGCACCGTGGAGACATCCCGGTCGGCACGGCGAACTCGATACTCAGAGATGCAGGCCTGAAATGACCTGCGATGGAGGTGCCCAATGCGCTATGTGTATCCGGTGGTCTTCACCATTGAGGGCGATGCGATTCTAGCCAGCGTTCCCGACCTTCCGGGAACCCATACGTTCGGCGAGACGTGGTCGGACGCGCTTTACATGGCCCAGGACGCGATGGAGATGTGGCTCTGGGACGCAGAGAACAAGGGCGAGGACGTCCCCGAGGCATCCGACCCGAGCAGCATTTTGGCACAGCGGGCTGGGGACAACGTGCAGGTAAGCATGGTGGCGGCCGACACTGACGAGTATCGCAGGCGTGCGGACGCGCGTGCCGTAAAGAAGACCCTGTCGATACCGGCATGGCTCAATTTCCAGGCCGAGAGGGCAAACGCCCCGTTCTCACAGATCCTCCAGCAGGGCCTGAAGGAATACCTTCATATCGTTTAGCCTCAAGCCGCACAGCTCCCTGTGTCAGGATCGGGCTGTTGCGGCCAAGTCGTCGTCTAGTAGCAGCGATCTGCTCCATCATCTCGTCGGTAAGCTCGACACCGTTCTTAGTTTTATGCCCATATGCTCTCCTTTGATCTATCAGTCCAAGTTCTTGAAGTGTTTTGTGCGACGGGGGAGCCATCGCGTGGAATATATAGATTGCGCCGTTAGTCGTAGATGTCCTTCCGATGGCCGACCTCAACGACATAGATGGTGACCTCTTTGGCATGCACGTCGCAGATGATACGGTAATCGCCTACACGGTACCTCCATAGGCCAGCAAGGTTGCCGGTCAGGGCTTTGCCGCGCACGAGGACATCTTCAAGTCCAGACAGGTCTTCAAGGTAGTCTACTATTCTTCGTGCATCCTCTTTGTCGAGCTTCTTCAGTTGCTTTTGGGCAACTTCGTCGAATCTAATCGCCCAAGTCAAGGTCTGCCCTTACCTCGGACAATGAACGGGTCTCAGCTTTCCCGGAGCGAACGGCATGAACCCGCTGTAGCAGGTCGTATTCCCACTCCAGTCGTGGCAGGGAGGACTCTATCGCCTCACGTAGATAAAAGGCGCGGGAGCGACCGGTGTTGGCGGAGAGCTGGGCGAGCCGCTCTTCTGTTTCTTTGTCGAGCCGTATCGAAGTAGGCATACGTAGCTCCTGTCAGACAGTGAATACGTGTACTCATTGTAGTCATTCATCGGGTGTGCGTAAAGCTCCGGGCACCGATTCTTGGTCAAGGTATTCTGGTTTTCGTAAGGTACGTGTAAAATGGTAGCAAGAGGGAGCTGTTAGGTTTTATCCCGAAGTATCCGTTCAAGGAAATACTGCGAAAGGAAGGTAGGAAGTCATGAAGACGAGCAAGAGGATCGTCGCGATGGTTTGTGTGCTGGCGCTGACAGTGCCCCTGTCCCTGCTGGCAGCCTGTTCGAGTGCGCCGCCTGCGAGCAAGGTCTACACCATCGCCACCGACACGACGTTTCCGCCCTTCGAGTTCACGGAGGCCAACGGGGACTTCGTGGGCATCGACATGGACATTCTGGCGGCGGTCGCCAAAGACCAGGGGTTCGAATACACGGTCAACTCCGTGGGCTTCGATGCGGCCCTGCAGGCGGTGACGTCCGGTCAGGCGGACGGCGTCATTGCCGGGATGAGCATCAATGACGAGCGCAAGGAGGTCTTCGACTTCTCCGCGCCCTACTTCGATTCCGGTGTCGTGATGGGAATAGGGGCCTCGGACAACGACATCAAGGGCTATGAGGGCTTGGCTGGCAAGAAGGTCGCTGTGAAGATAGCCACCGAGGGCGAGACCTTCGCCAACAGCATCAAGGATGAGTACGGCTTCGAGACCGTGTCGTTCAAAGATTCCGCCATGATGTATGAGGACGTTGTGGCAGGCAACTCACAGGCCTGCTTCGAGGACTACCCCGTCCTAGGCTACGCCATCTCTCAGGATGTCGGCCTTAAGATCGTCACCGAGATGGAGCGCGGGTCGTCCTACGGCTTCGCTGTGCAGAAGGGCCAGAATGCCGAACTCCTCCAGAAGTTCGATGCGGGGCTTGCTAACATCAAGGCCAATGGCACGTATCAGGAGATTCTTGACACGTATATCAAGAAATAATCCAGACTTCGTGCATACCTCTGTCCTATACGCCTGTGCCAGCAGGTGCCTGCCTTTCCAAAGGCGCGATGCGGGCATCTGCTGCCTCGGTCTGCTGGCTTGCTTTCCTGAGTGGTCGTCATGAGCTTTTTTGAGCTGTTGCAGCAGTCGATGCCCATGTTCCTGCGGGGCATGCTGCTCACGGTGGAGCTGTCGGTCGTCTCCTTGGTCATAGCGATGTTCATCGGTCTGGGCTCGTGCCTGATGAACATCTCCAAGCTGAAGATGCTGCACTGGATCTCGCAGTGCTACATAAACGTCATCCGTGGCACGCCGCTGCTGGTGCAGACCTTCTTTATCTACTTCGGCGTCACCAAGGCCTTCGGCTTCACGATGACGGCGATGACGGCCGGCATTGTGGCGCTCTCCCTCAACGCGGGCGCCTATCTCTCCGAGATATTCCGTGGAGGGATAGAAGCGGTGCCCCACGGGCAGATGGAGGCGTCACGCAGCCTCGGCATGTCGTATCGTGCCACCATGCTCAGGGTGATACTGCCTCAGGCCCTGCGCATCGTCGTGCCGTCGGTCGTCAACCAGTGCATCATCACCATCAAGGACACCTCGATCATATCCGTCATCGGCCTGGCCGAGCTCACCATGGTAGGCTCGCAGATAATCGCGCGCACCTACCGCTCCTTCGAGATCTGGGTCTGCGTCGGCGTTCTGTATTTCGTGATAATCTATGCGCTCAGCAAGTTGTCCAAGTTCGTAGAAAAGAGGCTCTCCCTTGTCAAAGGTGGAGATAAGGAATCTTCATAAATACTTCGGCAAGAACGAGGTGCTCCGTGGCATGGATCTCGATGTCGAGGAAGGCGAGGTCGTGTGTCTCATCGGCCCGTCCGGCTCCGGCAAGAGCACGTTTCTGCGCTGCATAAACTCGCTTGAGCAGCCCACTGACGGCACGATAGTCGTGGACGGCAACATGATAACCGATGCCCATGCGAACTTGGACAGGATTCGTGAGAACATCGGCATGGTGTTCCAGCAGTTCAACCTCTTCCCGCACCTCACGGTGCTGAGGAACATCACCATGGCGCCCATGCAGTGCAAGCGTCTCAAGAAGGCCGATGCCGAGGCAAGGGCCTATGAGCTTCTGGCGAGCGTGGGGCTTTCCGAGAAGTGGGACGACTATCCCGGCTCGCTTTCCGGCGGGCAGCAGCAGCGCGTGGCCATAGCCCGCGCCCTGGCGATGGATCCCGACCTCATGCTGTTCGACGAGCCCACCAGCGCCCTCGACCCCGAGATGGTGGGCGATGTCCTGAACGTCATGCGCAAGCTGATCGGCGAGGGCATGACCATGATCATCGTCACCCACGAGATGGGCTTCGCGCGCGAGGTGGCCGACCGCGTGGTGTTCATCGACGGAGGCCTTGTCGTCGAGCAGGGCCCGCCCTCGCAGCTGTTCGGCAACCCTCAGCACCAGCGCACCATCGCGTTTCTCAACAAGGTTCTGTAGCTGGTCATGCTGGGTGTCTTGGGGGCGGTGGCGGCGGATGCGGTCGGCATGGTTGGCGCTGGCGCGACGGCGCTGGCGGCGGCTGGCGCAGCGGGCGCGGTTGTTGCGGCGACAGGCGCAGCCGACCTCCTTGGCGCGACGGGCATCATCAACTACGGTGCCTTTGTGGTGGCGGCAATCGTCCTCAACCTGACCCCAGGAATCGATACGCTCTTCATCCTAGGGAAGTCTGTGACCGGCGGCCCGCGCATCGGCGTGGCCTCGGCTTTGGGCGTCTCCTGCGGCCTTGTGGTTCATACCCTGCTGGTCGCCTTCGGCCTCAGTCTTATCCTCGTGGGTTCCCCGTGGCTGTTCTGGGCAACAAAGGTGCTCGGCGCATGCTACCTTGCAGTCATGGGCATACGCGCCCTCCTGTCACACGAGCCGTTCATGCTGCGGCCGGAGGAGCGGCCTCCGCTCCGGCCCCCGTCCCGGGCATGGCCGGTATTCGTCCAAGGGATGATAACGAACGTCACCAACCCCAAGATAGCCCTGTTCTTCCTGGCCTTCCTCCCGCAGTTCGTGGATCCGGGCGCTGCTTCGGCCCCCGTGCCGTTTCTGCTCCTCGGCTTCACCTTCCTGTGCACCAGCACCCTCTGGTGCCTGGTCTTGGCGCTGACCGCCGGACAGGCCAAGCGTCTGCTGGAGCACCGCCCCCGACTCTCCGTCATCGCCAACCGCGTCGCAGGCGTACTCTACCTCGCCCTCGGCATCAGCATCTTCGTCACCCCGCTGCCCGAGTGCGCCCCCCCCCCCCCCCCCAACGGCGCGCAACCCCGCCCCTCGACCCACAACCCCGCCCCCGACTCAGGCGCGTAGGCGCAAAGCGCCGCATCGCGCCCAAGGCCGAAAGTGATGGAGGGGGGATTTAAAGGGGGGAGGAAGCGAAATCCCTTTCGCTTCCTCCCCCCTTTACCGGCCGCGCCCTCCTTCAATCGATGTACCCCCGTGCTCTCATGCGTTCGGG
>JAISGJ010000057.1 GCA_031263105.1 Coriobacteriales bacterium | reverse complement strand
AGCCTGCCGAGGGATCTTCGACCGCACGAGCGGTCGACTGCGGCCAGAAAGCGCCTCGGCCCACGGTCGGCTGCTTCGCGTTCCGTGGGCCTGTCGGCCCGTCCTCGCTGAAAACGCGGGGCGTTTTCCGGGCGCTCGGACCCAAGGATCCCTCGGCAGGCTCGGGATGACGGTGGGGCGTGGACAGTGGGGCGTGGACGGTGGGGCGGGAAAGCGAACCTGTCCGGTTCCGCGTATTTGGCACTAGTCAGGTTTCGATTAGGTGGGTATAATTGTTCTTGCGATAAGCGGTAACGTCGTGAGCTACGTTTTGTACCTATCTGTTACGTGAGAATGAGGAGTGGGTTTCAATGGACAATGTCTTTCAAGTCGAAAACGTTTTCCAGGCACCGTTGACGCACAACAAGTTCAGGTGGGAGAACCTGGGGGACATCAAGGAGGGCCGCGGGGACCTGGGCGAGGAGATGCCCGTCCTGGTCTATCGGCTCATGCAGTTCACCATGTTGGACATACTCACCCAGGAATACGGCGTAGAGGTCGCTGACGAGCTCTGGCGCAAGTGCGGCTTCCTCGCGGGGACGGAGTTCGCGAAGAACGTCCTGAACCTGGACGTCGAGCTCGACACCTTCGTGGCGAACCTCCAAAAGTCGCTCGAGGACCTCAAGATCGGCATCCTGCGCATGGAGGCCTTTGACGCCGAGACCGGCAA
This sequence comes from Coriobacteriales bacterium, assembly GCA_031263105.1. Lineage (GTDB taxonomy): Bacteria > Actinomycetota > Coriobacteriia > Coriobacteriales > UBA8131 > JAISGJ01. Next base: position 12,829 of record JAISGJ010000057.1, on the reverse strand, counting down.
CCTCACGCTGACGGTCGGACAGGATCTCGACTGCAGCGGTCTGCCCACGACGAACGAGACCGTCTGCTTCTACGACGAAGGCTTCATAGCGGGGATCCTCGAGACCTATACCGGCAAGAAGTACGACGTCCGTGAAGTCGATTGCTGGGCGAACGGCGACCGCGTCTGTCGCTTCGAGGGCACGACGCTCTCATAACAATATCCCAGACCCGGTATGTGACCGCAATCGAATCATTGGGGGCAATGAGGCAGGTGAACGAAAACGGATCCTGTAGCGTCTCGACTGTTTGAGTATCTGAGGAACGTCCTGTATTTTCCGCAAGACGCCGTGCTTGACCCTGCCGACTTCCCCGAGGGCTTCAGGGATTTCGTGAAGGGCCTGCTCTACTACGTCCAAAGCGTGCGGGAGGCGAGCGTGCTCGCCTCCGACATAGCGCAGGGCGAACTCGATACCAATCCCCTTTCGCCGGGCAACGAGGTCGCGGCGGGACTCAAGTCGCTCCAGGCGTCCCTGCGCCACCTCACCTGGCAGACGCAGCAGATAGCGAAGGGCGACTACCAGCAGCACGTCAGCTTCATGGGGAACTTCTCGGAGGCCATGAACAACATGGTCGAGCAGCTTGCCGAGCGCCGGTATGCCCTTGAGGCGGCCATGGAGGCCCAGGAGCTGAAGTCGCAGGCCCTGCAGCGGAGCATCGCGGTGTTCGAGGACATCACGGCGCAGATGTCGCAGCTCATCATCGTGCTCAACAAGGACACGAAGGAGGAGCTCCTTCGCAACCATCCGCTCGACCAGGTGCTCCTGGAGCCGGCGACGGAAGGGCAGCTCTTCGAGTGGCTCGGCGAGCAGCTCTCCTCCGACCGCTGCTCCCTCAAGGTGACGCGGGACATGGACCTGACGTTCGAGGGCGGCTTCCAGTCGTTTTCCGTGCAGCAGCATCCCTATATCTGGGGGGAGCACGAGGCGGTCGTCTTCATATTCACCGACACGACCGCGAGCCGCCGTGCCTTCCTGCGGCTCGAGAAGATCGCGAAGTACGACCCTCTGACCAACGCGTACAGCCGCCACTTCGGCATGATGCTCTTCAACCAATGGCTCGAGCAGAGGCAGCGCTTCTCGCTGTGCTTCATCGACCTGGACAACCTCAAGTACGTCAATGACAGGCTCGGGCACAACGAGGGGGACAAGTACATCCTCCTGGTCGCGCAGCTGCTCGGGAGCTTCTCGGAGGATGCGGTGCTCTGTCGGCTCGGGGGCGACGAGTTCATGCTGTTGGCGAGGGACTGGGGCGAGGAGGAGTCTGAGCGGCGCCTTGAGGTGCTGCGCTCGAAGCTCGTCGCCGACAACGGCAAGCGCAAGTCCACCTACAACCGCTCGATGAGCTACGGGGTCGTCGAGGTGGGCGCGAACGACGACCTCCACGCCAGCGAGCTGCTCGGCATGGCCGACGAGAAGATGTACTTCTACAAACGCGCGCACAAGGCCGAACGCACCCAATAGACAGCGCAAAGGGGACGGTGGCCTTTGTGCTGCCTGATGCGGCCTCCTCGGCCTACTGCTGCCCGTCGGCCTTCTTGGGCACCGTGGGGATGCGTATGAACATCAGGTACAGCAGCCAGAGCGCGACCAGTGCGAGGATCACCCAGACGTAGACGACCCTCACGACGCCGGCGCTTACGCCCATCACGACGAACGACAGGGCGACGATGCGCAGCTTTTGGCCGAGGGGCAGGCCGCCGCGCTCCTTGAAGGGAACCACATAGCGCCGATAGGCCCTCGTCTGTTGTATCCAGGCATGGTAGCGCGGCGAGCTCTTGGCGAACAGGAACGTTGCCAGGAGCAGCAGCGGCGTGGTCGGCAGCACGGGGACGAATATGCCGACCAGTGCGGTGACGGTGCATATCCAGGCACATATGAAGAACAGGGCGCGCTTCAAGAAAACCTCGCATACGGGTGGTTGAATGAGGCCTTTGGGGCCGTTGGCTCGTTGTGCGCCGTCAGGCGGGCGTCGGGCCAAGCCATGGCCGCCCTTGTGGCACAAACAGTGTACCAGAAGGTGTTGCCTGACGGGAGGACCATCGCTATACTGGTCTCCCTGACGGACGCCGAGGGTTACTGCTCACACCCTGTCATCCCGAGCCTCCACTGTCATCCCGAGCCTGCCGAGGGATCTTCGACTGCGAAGCAGCCGACCGCAGGCCGAGGCACCTTCCGGCCGCAGTCGACCGCTGCGCGATCGAGGATCCCTCGGCAGGCTCGGGATGACAGCGGAGGCTCGGGGCGACAGCGGGGATCCGGGGCGACAGCGGGGATCCGGGGCGGCAGCGGGGATCCGGGGCGGCAGCGGGGTGCGAACAGTAACGCTGAGGGGCGATTGCCTCTTCGGTGTCTGGGAAGGTCAATCGAATATCGTCGATTCATTGGTTGCGGCGACGCAATAACGAGGAACCCGGTGCGAGTCCGGGACTGCGGACCACAACTGTAACTGCTGACGAACGGGCAGCATGCCACTGGCGGGACACGGAGTGTCTGCTGGGAAGGCGCCCGGGAGGACGAAGCAGAAGTCAGGAGACTTACCAATGATGGTGCAGGAGTTGCCCCCGGGTCGATGGGGGGCACCTTCGTTTTTTATGCGCACCGGCCTCCAGGGAACGAATCTGGCCGCGCCAATGCGTCGACGAGGGAGCGGGCTTCGGCTGCCGAAGGAACGGCACAGGGAGCACCGCCCCGTCTGGACGGCAGCATCTGGCGAAGAAGGAGGAAGAGGCCATGCGCGGCGAAACGCAGAGGAAGAAAACGGGACTCGGGAGCAGGGCGCTTGCGCTCCTGCTGGCCGTCATGCTCTCGCTCGGGCTCGTGCCGGGCGCGGCGCTCGCGGAAGGCCCTGCGCCGAACGCGAACGGCGACGGCGCGGTCACCGTCTACCTCGACTTCGAGGGCTACAACCTCGGGCAGGGCTTCTATATCGAGCCGACGGCGCTCGAGGTGCCGGAGGGCTCGACGGCAGGCGAGGCGATGGAGGAGCTGCTGGAGCAGACCGGCCATCGCTTCCAGGGCGGCAACGCAGACGGCTACCTCTCGGCGGTCGAGGGCTTCGACACGGGGCCTGCCACGGTCGTTGTCCCCGCGTATGTCACGGCCAACGGCGGGCCCACGACCGCAGCTGCCAAGGAACATGGCAACGACGACGGCTATCTGGGGGAGTTCGACTACAGCCCCATGGGCGGGTGGACGTACAGCGTGAACCATCGGATGGCTCTCGGCATCGGACAGCAGGCGCTGGGGGAGGGGGACGTGCTCCGCTTCCAGTTCACGGTCTGGGGCTACGGCGCCGACCTCGGCCTTGCATCCGAATGGGAGGAGGCCGAGCCGCCGTATTACACGCATGTCGACAAGACCGAGCTGATCCGGGCGCTCTTCGCCGAAGGTGCGGTCGCGGGTGCGCGCCAAGGGGCGCTCGACGTCGTCATCGACCCGTTGGCGTCGGCGGACGAGGTGGCTGCGGCGCTGGCGGCGCTCACCGCCCCGCCCGCCGACAAGGCCGTGCTCGTTGCCGCCATCGCCGCAGCCGAGGGGCTTGCCGAGGCCGACTACACCGCTGGCAGCTGGGCCGCCCTTGGGGCCGCGCTTGCGCAGGCACGGGCCGTTGCGGCTGACGAGAAGGCAGCGCAGGCCGCCGTCGATGCGGCAGCGACGGCGCTGGGCGCGGCGGTCGCCGCCCTGAAGGCGGCATCCGTCGTCACGGTCTCGCCGGAGGTCGTCTATCCGGGGGATGAGGTGACCGTCACGCTCGGTGCAGGCCTGCAGGCGGCGAAGAACAGCAGCAACACGGTCATTGCAGGGAACGGCGCCGCAGGCAGCCTGAGCTACAAGACGAACATCCCCGGCCTGGCGACGGTGAGCGTCTCCATACCGAATGAGCCACCTTATATCAACCGGACGCTCACCTTCGTTGTGCCGACAGGTGCGGCCCCGGGCACGTACAGGCTGACGGAGCCTGCGTATGCGTGGACCAAGGTGACGGGCAGGACGCCGCCCACCATGGTCTATACCGACTACCTTTGGGACATACCGTCGCTTCCGGCAAGCGGCGGCAACCAGAGCTGCTCCAAGCACCCCGACCCCGTGAACGCGCCCAGCCCTCTTGAGATAACGGTCACGCGCAAGGTGGACCGGGGCGCGCTCAGGGCCGTCGTCACCGAGGCCGAGGGCAAGGCCGCCGCAGACCACACCTACGCCTCGTGGGCGGCGCTTGTGGCGGCGCTCGATGCTGCGCGCACGACGGATGCGCGGGCGGAGGCGACCCTGGAGGAGCTCGACGCGGCCCAGGCGGCCCTGCGTGCGGCGCTCGACGCGCTCGTGTTGAGGGTCGGGGCGGCCGACGACCTCGCCGCTGCGGTCGCGCGGGCCGAGGCGCTCGATCCTTACGACTACTCCGGGGGCTGGGAGGCCCTTGAGGCGGCGCTTGCGGCGGCGAAGGGGCTGCTTGCAGGGGAGGCCGCCGGGGAGGCCGCGCTCGAGGAGGCATTCAAGGCCTTGGCGGACGCGCTCGACGCCCTTGTCGCCAAGCCGGTCTACACGGTCGAGGTGACCGTGCCGAACGTGGCCGCCGACCTGTCCTTCCATCGGACGCAGGGCTTCGACGGCGACGGATACGACGTCGCGGGCCTTGCGGTCGATGCCGCAAAGGGGGCGGACGAGGGCAGCCGCTCCACCTATACGCTCAGGCTGCCCGTGGGCACCTACTCCGTGCGTGGCACCGCCGCCCTCTACGCGGCCGACGGCTCCGGCGAGCGCGTCGCGACGGACATAGGAGGGGCATCCCTCACCGTCCCGTCCAGCGCGGCGGATGCCGAGAAGATGACCGATTCCCTCTCCCTCGTGGTCTGCTCGGTCTACTCCAACCAGACCTTGGGCGACGACCCGCTTGTCGCGGGGGAGGACTACACGGTCGCGGTACAGGACAAGAAGAACCAAGGCGTAAGGCTCGGCGGCCTCCACAACACGACGGCAGCCGCGACGGCGCGCAGGGCCTGGGCGGTGCCCCTCGTCGCCGCGACCTCCTACAACATGAGCATCGCGCCGACCGCACAGACGAGCGCGTACTTCTACGCGACGACGGCGAGCAAGAGCGCCGGCGGCTCGGGCTCGCTCACGCTCGAGATGGGGCCGATCTACTCCCTGACCGTGCCTTCGGCCGCGAAGGTCACCACCTACTCCCAGGCCACGTACTACGTGAACACGGGGGGCGCCGTGCTGACGAACGGACGCGACAACGGCGACGGCACCATGACGTACTCCTTCAGGGGCAGCAGCCCCATCTGGCGTGCGACCCTGCCGGGCAAGGTCACCAAGGCGGGCTGGGGCCTGGGGCAGCTGGGCACGGTCCTCACCTTCGACGGCTACGAGGACCCGGGCGACACCGTCACGACCATGCAGCCGGACCGCGACGGGAACTCCCTGCTCATGAACATCCCCGGCGGCGGCAACCATCTGCAGATGGGCGTCGGCGGGACCTTCAAGCTGCGCTGCTTCCGCATGTGGGAGATCATCAACAGCGACTGGATGAACAAGATGATCGAGCCGGACTTCCACTTCAGGCTGCTCGAAGGCTCGGACGTCCTTGACCTGACGCCGCACGACGCCATCAACAGCAACTGGACGGACGTCAGGGCCCTGAAGGCAGGAACGGCCGTCATCGAGGTGAGCTATGACGCGATCGACGTCTTCGGGTCCACGTACAGCCCGTCGGGCGGACGCTTCGGCGCGGTCAACCCGGAGCGCAAGGGCATCGTCGTCGTCACGGTCGGCGGGAGCAGCTCTGCGGCCTCCGTCCAGGTGCAGCGGCCAGGGGCGGCATACGGCACGTGGGACGCGGAGTTCGACACCTGGTTCTTCACGGGGGCGAATGCAGAGATCGACGTGCGGCTCTCCGGCAGCGGCCAGGCGGACGTCACGGCATACAACCCCGACGTCGCAGGCAGCCTGCACACCGTCACGGACGGCAAGCTGACGATCTGGCCCGGCAACAACATCGTCAAGGCCGTAAGGGACGGCGCCGTCATCTATCAGGTGATCAGGGGCGGCAGCGTCCGCGTCGTGACCGACGTCACGGACCGGGAGCTTCAGGCGGGAGACACGGTCAGGGTGCTGTACGGCGGGCGCATCCCCGCCTACCCCGTGCCGAAGATGAGCGGCATCTACAACCCGCAGGGCTACGCGAAGACGGCCGAGTACGACGACGAGATAACCCTGACCGAGGCGCATCTGGCGGGCGCGCCGTTACGGTCCGGCGGTTCGATAGCGGACTCGCATCTGGGCTCAGGCGCAGGTGCGCACCGCACCGCCGACTACGACAACGGCCTTGAGATCAACATGACCGCCGGGGCGAACTCGGGCACCTACTGCGTCCTGCCGACCGTCTGCCTCGCGGACCTTGAGGTGGCCCCCGCACCCGACAAGGACGCGCTGGGGCGGGCCTGCGCAGCCGCCGACACGCTTGACGAGGCCGACTACACCGCCGAGAGCTGGCGGGCCTTCCAGGAGGCGCTTGGCGCGGCCAAGGCCGTCTTGGGCGACGGAGCCGCCGGGCAGCCTGCGATCGACGGGGCCGCCGCCGCGCTCGTCGATGCCATCAACGGCCTTGAGCGGAAGCCGGCCCCGCCGGCCCCCGCCGTCCCTGCGCCCACGGTCGCAGAGGTCGAGGCCGCCTATGCGGCAGCTGCCGGGCACGCGCAGGGCACGGTCGGTGCGCTGCCTGTCGGCATCCACAGGGACTGGCTGGCCGTCGGCCTTGCCCGGGGCGGACAGATGGACGAGCAATCCAAAAAGGCCTACCTCGACGACCTTGCGACGCAGGTGACGGCCGCAGGCGGCGTGCTCAGCGCGACGAAGTACACCGAGTACGCGCGTACCGTCCTTGCGCTCACCGCGCTCGGCGTGGACGCGAGCAGCTTTGCGGGCTTCGACCTCACGGCTCCGCTGACCGATTACGCCATGGTCATCCGCCAGGGCGTCAACGGCCCCATCTTCGCGCTCCTTGCCCTCGACAGCGGCGGCTATCAGGCCGACGGCCTGGCGACGCCTGCGGGCGGGACGGCGACGGACGGCCAGGACGTCCGGGGGAGGCTCATCGCCTACCTCCTCTCGCGCGAGCTCTCGGGTGGCGGATGGGGCATGTCCGCAAGCACCGCCGACCCCGACATGACGGCCATGGCCCTCCAGGCCCTGGCGCCCTACGCGGGCAGGGGCAACGCCGTCCTTGACGCGGCGCTCGGCCGTGCGCTGGGTGCGCTCTCCTCGCTCCAGCGCGCCGACGGCGGCTTCTCGAGCATGGGCGCCCCCAACTGCGAGAGCGCAGCCCAGGTGGTGGTCGCCCTGTGTGCGCTCGGCATCCCGCTCAACGACGCGCGCTTCGTCAAAGGGGGGCATACGGTCTACGACGTGCTCATGTCCTATTACGACGCAGGGAGCGGGGGCTTCAGGCATGTGGCAGGCGGGAGCGTCGATGTCATGGCAACCGGGCAGGGCACCTATGCGCTTGCGGCGCTCCGCCGTGCGCTCACCGGCGCGACCTCCCTGTACGACATGAGCGACGTGACGCTCGTCGCATACCCTGCGGGCGGCACCGGGCAGCCGGGCGGCGGCGCACAGGCAGGCGGCGGCGAGCAGGGAGGCACGGGGCAGCCGGGCAGCGGCGAGCAGGGCGGCGCGAAGCCGGGCAGCGGCGGCACGGCGGCGGACGGAACCGCGCGACCGGGCGACGGCACGACGGCGGACGGCACGGACCGGCCGGGCACCGCGCAGCCGGGCGGGACCGCGCAGCCAGGAGAGGGCGGCGGCGGGCAGCCAGGCGACGGCGGCACCGGGCAGCCGGGTGGCGGCAGCGGCGATGGCGCCGGGCAGCAGGGCGGCAGCGGCGCACAGGCGGGCAGCGGCGGTTCCGGCCCGGCTGCCGCCGGCAGCGCCGACGGCAGCGCCCAGGTCGGGCGCGGCGCTGCGCCGGGAGCCGCTGCGACCGCGCAGGGCACTGCGGCCCCGACGGCCATCGAGGACGACCCCACGCCCCTGAGCGGCCTTTTGCCCGATGGGACGCAGGAAGGCGCAGGCGGCATCGTGTTGACGCCGCGCGTCATGCTCGGCATCGCGGCCCTCATGGTGGCGCTTGTCCTCACGACCATCCTGCTGACGAGGACGGTGACCCTCAGACGAGTGCGCAGGGAGGGGGTCGCCCAGGTCTGAGTCCCCGGGAGGGCATCATGTTGAAACGGAGCAGCATCCTCATAGGCGCCGGCATCGCCGTCGCCCTGATAATCGGCATATACGGCCTGGCGCCCCTCGCCTTCAGCGGAGGCGCCGACACGCCGGGGGCGGTCGGGGGCGACGGGCCTGTCGCCGAGAGCACGACGGCATCGAAGGGCACCGCAGCAGGGGCAACGGGCACGGATGCCGCTGCGGCATCGGGAGGGGCGGCGCGAAGCGCCGGGGCGGTCTCCACCGATGCCGACGACCCTGTCGCCCCTGTTCCGTCCAACACCAGCGGCCCTGGCGCCTCCGGTTCCGGCAGTGCCGACACCCAGGGCACCTCGGCTCCCACGGACTCCGTTCCCAGCTCCAGTGGCAGCAACGGCGTTTCCAGCAACGGCGCTGTCGGCGCCGGCTCCGGCTCCGGCAACGCCACAGGCGCCACCACCGGCAGCGCCGCCCCCGACACCCCCACCGCCACCGATGCCCTGCCCAGCGCTTCCAACCCCGCCCCCAACGCCCCCGCCCCCAACGCCCCGTCCTCCTCCCCATCCTCACAACTCAGCTGCACCCTCTCCATCGGCTGCTCGACCATCCTCGGCAACCAAGGCCTGCTCGATCCGGCCAAGGCGGGCCTCGTGCCCTCGGACGGGGTGCTCATGGCGGGCCGCAGCGTCGCCTTCACGGAGGGCGAGACCGTCTACGACGTTCTGGCACGCGAGACGAGGGCCAGCGGCATCCACATGGAGTCCAGCTACGTCCCGCTGTACAACAGCGCCTATGTCGAGGGGATAGGGAACCTGTACGAGTTCGACGTGGGGGAGCTGTCCGGCTGGATGTACTGCGTCAACGGCTGGTACCCGAACTACGGATGCAGCGCATACGTGCTCGGCGACGGCGACGTCATACAGTGGAACTACACCTGCGACCTGGGACGGGACCTCGGAGCCGGAGGGATCGTGCAGGGATGAGGGCCACAGACGGCCTTGCGGCCTACCATCCGGCGGTGAGCCTGCTCTTCTTCGTCCTTGTCATCTCCTGTGGCATGTTCCTCATGCACCCGGTCTGTCTGGGGCTCTCCTTCGCGTGCGCGTCCGCCTACGCGATCCGTCTCAACGGGAGGGCGGCCCTGCGCCTCGGCCTGCGCTTCCTGCTCCCCGTGCTCGTCGTCACGGCGTTGCTGAACCCCGCCTTCAACCATGCGGGCGTGACGGTCCTCGGCTATCTCCCCAGCGGCAACCCCCTGACGCTCGAGTCCGTCCTCTATGGCCTGGCGGCGGCATCGATGCTGGTCACGGTCATAAGCTGGTTCTCGTGCTTCAACACGGTGATGACCTCGGACAAGCTCGTGTACCTGTTCGGGCGCGTCGTCCCTGCGCTCTCGCTCGTCCTCTCCCTCTCCCTGCGCCTCGTGCCGCGCTATCGGGCGCAGATCCGGGCGATAGCCGATGCACAGCGCTGCGTCGGCAGGGACGTCTCGCAGGGCACCGTCCGCGCACGTGCACGCCAGGGGATGCGGATGCTCTCCATCATGGTCACGTGGGCGCTGGAGAACGCCGTCGGGACGGCCGACAGCATGAGGGCACGCGGCTTCGGCCTTGCGGGGCGCACGGCATTCTCGGCCTACCGCATCAGGCGCAGGGACCTGGCGGCCCTCGTGTTCCTGGGCGTCTGCGGCGGCTGCCTCGTCGTCGGGGCGCTGCTCGGCGGCCTGCGCTTCCAGTACTTCCCCCTGGTGACAGGGGCTTGGGCCGACCCTGCGGCCGTCGGCCTCTTCGCCTGCTATCTCGCCCTGTGCGCCATGCCGCTCGCCATCGACCTCCAGGAAGGCTGTCTGTGGAAGCGTTCGCGGTCGAGCATCTGACCTTCTTCTATCCCACGCGGCAGGCGCCTGCGCTCGACGGGGTCGACCTGCTCGTCGGACAAGGGGAGTTCGTCGTGCTCTGCGGCCCCTCCGGCTGCGGGAAGACGACCCTGCTGCGCCATCTCAAGCCCTCGCTTGCCCCCCATGGAAGAAGGGAGGGGAGGATACGCTACGCCGGGACGCCCCTTGAGGCCCAAGACCCGCGCAGCGAGGCCGCAGACATCGGCTTCGTGATGCAGGGCCCCGACGACCAGATGGTCGCCGACCGGGTCTACCACGAGCTCGCCTTCGGGCTCGAGGGCCTGGGACACGACAGCCCCACGATACGTCTGCGCGTGGCGGAGATGGCCTCGTTCCTCGGCATACAGACCTGGTTCCACCGGCAGGTGTCCGAGCTGTCCGGCGGGCAGAAGCAGCTCCTTGCGCTCGCCTCCGTCATGGCCATGCAGCCGCGCGTCCTCATCTGCGACGAGCCGACGGGCCAGCTCGACCCCATCGCCGCAGCCGAGTTCCTCCAGACGCTCGGCAGGGTCAACCGCGAGCTGGGCACCACCGTCATCCTCACGGAGCACCGGCTCGAGGAGGCGCTTCCCCTGGCGTCCCGCGTCGTCGTCATGGAGCGGGGGCGCATCGTCGCCGACGGCGCCCCCAGGGAGGTGGCCGAGCAGCTGCGCCTGGCGCACAGCGGGATGTTCCGTGCCATGTCGGCCCCTGTGCGGGTGTGGGCGGCGGTGCCGAACGGCCTGCCCTGCCCCCTTACCGTCCGCGACGGCCGCGAGTGGCTGGATGAGATGCTCGGAGGCCGCAGCGCGCCGGATGCCGCAGCGCCCGCAGCTGCTCTCGGGTCGGATGCGCCGCCCGCGCTCGCCCCGGATGCTCCGTCTGCATCCCCGCTCCCCGCCGTCCTCGCCGACAGCCTCCCGGTCCCCGTTGCCCTCGCGGCATCGACATCCTCCTCCTTCCCTGCGGTCGAGCTCAAGGAGGTCTGGTTCCGGTACGGGAAGGACTCGCCCGACGTGTTGCAGGGCCTCTCGCTCAAGGCCTGTCCGGGACAGGTCACCGCCGTGCTCGGCGGCAACGGCACCGGGAAGACCACCATGCTCTCGCTCGTCGCAGGGCTTCAGAGGCCGTATCGGGGCACGGTCCTGGTCGAGGGACAGGACCTGCGGAGGATTCCTGCGGGCCGTCTGTTCGACAGGCTGCTCGGCGTCCTTCCGCAGGACCCCCAGACGCTGTTCGTCGGCAGGACCGTCGCAGACGACCTCGGGGAGATGCTTGCGGCGTCGGGGCTTTCCCGAGAGGAGCGGGAGGAGCAGGTGCGGCATATGGCGGGGCTGTGCAGGCTCGACGGCCTGCTCGCCTCCCATCCCTATGACCTCTCGGGCGGCGAGCAGCAGCGTGCGGCATTGGCGAAGGTCTTGCTGCTGCGGCCGCGCATACTGCTGCTCGACGAGCCCACCAAGGGCTTCGACGCCGACTTCAAGGTGGCCTTTGCCGCCCTGTTGCGCACCCTGACGGCAGCGGGGGCGGCGGTGCTCATGGTCAGCCACGACCGGGAGTTCTGTGCCGAGCACGCGGACCGCTGCGCCCTCGTCTTCGAGGGGGAGGTGGTGGCCGAGGGCCCGCCGCAGGACTTCTTCTCCGGCAACAGCTTCTACACCACGGCCGCGAACCGGATGGCCCGGCACGTCTTCCCCAAGGCGGTCACCGTTTCGGATGTGGTCGAGGGCCTCGCCGAGAGCGGGCACAGGGCGGGGGAGGACAGGTGTCAGGGCGGCGGTGACAGGGGGGACGGCACGGTTGGTGACAGCGGGGACTGTCACACCGTCCCCGCTGTCACAGTCCCCGCTGTCACCCGTCAAGTGCGCCCCCCTTGCCCGCCCGTTCTCCTGCCCCCGCCGCGCCCTCTCTCCTCCAAGGCCTGTCGGGGCGGACGCTGCTGGCGACGGCCATGGTGCTTGTCGCCATACCGCTGACCATCTTCGTCGGCATCGCCTTCCTCGACGACCGCAGGTACTATCTGGTCTCGCTGCTGGTGCTCGTCGAGGCCATGCTGCCCTTCGTGTTCGTGTTCGAGGGGCGCAGGCCCCAGGCCCGCGAGGTCGTGGTCATCGCCGTGCTCTGTGCGCTTGCGGTGGCCGGGAGGGTCGCCTTCTTCATGCTGCCCCAGTTCAAGCCCGTCATAGCCCTCGTCATCGTCGCCGCCGTGGCCTTCGGGGGCGAGTCGGGCTTCCTCGTCGGCGCGATGACGGGGTTTGTCAGCAACATGTTCTTCGGGCAGGGGCCCTGGACCCCTTGGCAGATGTTCGCCTTCGGCGTCATCGGCTTCCTTGCGGGAGTGCTCTTCCAAAAGGGCCTGCTCCCGCGCGGCAGGGGGGCGTTGGCGCTGTTCGGCGCCCTTGCGGCCCTGTTCCTGTACGGCGGCATCATGGACACCGCGTCGGTGCTGATGTTCCAGCCGGCCCCGACTTGGGAGATGTTCCTCGTCGCCTATGTCCAAGGCGTCCCCTTCAACCTCGTGCATGCCCTCGCAACGGTGGTCTTCCTCTTGGCGATCGCCCGCCCCCTGCTCGAGAAGCTCGACCGCATCAAACTGAGGTACGGCCTGATCCAGCCCCGGTGACGCGTGTTTGGCCGAGGCAACGCGAGAGCCCCGCAGGCCCTTCCGTGCGTTCCTGGGGGGGGGGGGGGGGGGGGGGGGGGGGGGGGGGGGGGGGGGG
>JAISGJ010000055.1 GCA_031263105.1 Coriobacteriales bacterium | reverse complement strand
AGCCTGCCGAGGGATCTTCGGCCGCGCAGCGGCCGACTGCGAGCAGAAGGTGCTTCGGTCGCCTGCTTCGCAGTCGAGGATCCCTCGGCAGGCTCGGGGCGGCAGCGGGGGCAGGGCCGGGGCGGCAGCGGGGGGCCGGGGCGGCAGCGGGGGCAGGGCCGGGGCGGCAGCGGGGGCAGGGCCGGGGCGGCAGCGGGGTGTGAACGGTAACCGTATGGGTGGCGAGTCGGTTACGCCGAAGGACGCTCGCAGGCGCAGGGCGGGAAAAACCGGTATGCTGATGAGGTACAGCCAGCAACGGTACCGTAAGCAAGGGAGCCCTCATGGAGATAACCGTCACAGGTCGGAAGATGACCGTCAGCGAGTCATTGCGGGAATACGTCGAGGAGAAGATAGGGAACTCGGTCAAGGTGTTCAACATCACCCCCATGGTCGCCGAGGTCGTGTTGCGCAAGGAGCGGAACCCCTCGAACCCCCGGCCGGCGATCGCCGAGGTCACCATCAGGACAAAAGGGCACATCATCCGCACCGAGGAGTCCGAGGAGGACATGTACGCGGCCATCGACGTGGCAGCGGCGAAGGCCGAGCGCCAGCTGCGCAAGTACAAGACCAGGGTCCTCGACCGCAGGCTCCATGCCAAGAAGCTCGTCGAGGCGCTCCCGCCCGAGGACGCCGCCACATCAGGGCGCAAGGAGCATCTGGAGGACGTCGACCAGGTCGTCCGTGTGAAGGAGCTCAGGCTCGATGCGCTCACCGAGGGGGAGGCGCTCATCCATCTCGACTTGCTCGGCCATGACTTCTATGTCTACACGAACAGCGCAGACGGCCTGGTCAACGTGATGTACCGTCGCCGGGACGGAAGCTACGGCATCATAAAGCCGCAGGTCGAACCGCTGGAAGGATAGGCCCGAAGCCCGAGGGCCGTGTCGGCATGACGAAAAGGAACACGACAGAGAGGGCCGTGCCCCGTGCCCCCGTCGCAGCCATCGTCGCTGTGGCCGCCCTCTTCTGCCTGGCGTTCATGGCGTTCATGCTGTATCCCGTGGCACGCGAGTATTACCTGGTGATGCGCGAGAACGAGCAGGTCTCTGCGGAATACCAAGCGGTGCTTGACCGCAACGAGCGCATCAGGCGACAGATAGAGGACCTTCAGACCCCCGAGGGCATAGAGGACCGCGCGCGCGAGGAGTTCGGATGGGTGAAGGAAGGGGAGGAGGCCGTCAACATCACCGGCCTCAAGGTCTCCGACAGCTCGACGGGCCTGCCCCCTGCCGTCGGGCCCGACGCGGTGGATGTCCCGGAGACCTGGCTGACGCAGACGCTGGACGAGTTCTTCGGCATCCGGGACGCCGTCCCTGCCGTCCCGGACCCTGACGACCTGATACCCGCGCCATGACCGTGCGCGTGGCCGCCATCGACCTCGGTACCGTCACCGCGCGCCTCCTGCTCGCCGAGGTCGACGGGGAGGGGGGAGGCATCCGCGAGCTGGGGCGCTTCCTGCGGATAACCCATCTCGGCGAGGGCCTGCTTGCGACCGGCTCGATAGGGGAGGCCGCCCTGGCACGCGAGCTTGCCGCATGCAGGGACTTCCTGGCAGAGATGGATGCCGTCAGCCGACGGGACGGCAGGCCCTTCGAACGGACCGTGGCGGTGGCGACCTCGGCGATGCGCGATGCGCGCAACGCCTCTGAGGTCTGTGGCGCCTTGCGGGGCCTCGGCCTTCACGTCGAGGTCATCGATGGGCTGCGGGAGGCCCGCCTCTCGTTCCTTGGCACGCTGAGCGGCTTTCCCGCCGAAGGGGGGCCCTCGATGCCGACGGACGGGCCCGTCCTGACAATCGATGTGGGGGGCGGCTCGACGGAGCTCGTCCTTGGCTCGGTCGAGACGGGCAAGGAGGGCGCACGGCCCCGCATCCTCAAAGGGCGCTCCTTTGACACAGGGAGCAGGCGTGTGACCGACCGCTTCCTTAAGAGCGACCCCCCGACCGCCGAGGAGATGGCCTCTGCGGACAGATGGCTCGTCCAACAGATGCAGGGCTACTTCGAAGGGTCCGACGCTGCGCCCCGCAAGGCGATCGCCGTCGCAGGGACCGCGACCTCCGCAGTCAGCGTCCGGGACGGGACGGCCGAGTACGATCCGTGGAAGGTGCACGGCGCGACCGTGACCCAAGGCGAGCTCGATGCCGTATTGGACGCATTGGCGGGGATGCCCCTCAGCAGGCGCAGGCGCTGCACGGGCCTTGAGCCGGGGCGTGCCCCCGTCATCCTCGGCGGCCTCATGGCGCTGAGGACGGTGCTGCGGCTTGCCGACATGGAGGCCTTCACGGTCAGTGAGACGGACATCCTGCAAGGCATCGCCCTCGACGCCGTCTGCCCCTTTGCTGCCTGACGCCCCTTCCGGCTTCCCTTGGCATCGCGCTACGCCAGGCCGATGCCCTTCATGAGAAGGTCGAGCGCTGCCCCAAGGGTCGTGCCGTTCACCTGGGCGGTCGCCAAGATGCTCGTCATACCGAGGACGAGCAGGGCAAGGAGGGCGATCGCCATGATGCGCAACGCAGAGAAGAGCGCATGGCCCGCGCGCAGGCCCGCAGGCGTCCTTGGTGCAGCGGGGAACTCGTGCAGGACATGGATCTCCTTGTCGGAGGAAAGGGCGTGTGCCTGAGGGCCGGGCACGGCAGGCCGCCCCGAGGTGCCTTCAGGCCAGTCCCGTATATCCCCTTCGGACGCCCCGTTGCCGGTGGGGGACGCAGGATGCGGTCGTGCCGGGACCGGGGCCCGTGCAGGCGACGGGGCGCCCGACATCGCGCCAAGGGGATCCGTCAGCTGCTTTTTCAGGTCGTCGTTCTGGAGGTTGAGCTCCACCAGGTCGGTTATGCGCTCGGCGAGCTCCTGCTCGAGTTTGAACTTCTCGTCCATCACCCGTTCGAGCGTGTTCCCGATGGTCAGGGTCTCCTCGCTGACATGCTGGAGGTCGTCGACCATCTCGTTGTGCCTGAGCTCGTCGACGGCAAGCTGTGCGCGGGCATGCTCGAGCTGGGTGTGGAGAAGCTCGTTGTCCTGCTTCTGCGATGCGAGGTTTTCGGCGAGGTCGCGCAAAAGCTCGTCGCGCTGCTCGATCTTCTCGGCAAGGCCTCTGAGGTCCTTGTCCTGTGTGCTGATGCGCTCGGTCAGGACGGCCAGTTTTTCTTGGTAGTCGTTTTCCAACTGGCCGCCCTTCCACCCGCCCCGGGAGAGGTACTCCTTGGCCTCATCGAGGTCCTTCGCATGGGCGAGTTCGCTGCCCAGGTCGATTCTGCGCCTGTCGCCGAACATGAGGACGTTCCCGGCACGGTACCCGCCGACGATCTCGTCGCCAAGGAGGAGATCCTGCTCCGTCACCTCGTAGAGGTAGACGTCGTTATGCCTGCCACGCCCTATCATGGGACAACGGTATCAGTGCCGTGCCAGATACTCGTCCAAGGCGATGCGTATCATGTCCGAGGAATTGCTCGGAAAGACGCCGGCTATCTTGTTCTGGGCGGAGAGCTCGAGCAGCTTCACGTACTGGTCCGCATAGATGTAGAAGCCCTTGTACACGGTGGGGCGCTCGACCCCCTTCTCGTTCTCCAGCGCCTTGGTCAACGCTGACTTCTTGGCCGGAGTTGCGCTCGCTTTAGCCATTCTGATACGTCCTTTCATTTTTATCGAAAAACTTATTGCCAACCTATTGACAACACCGTACAGGCGTATGCTAGCATGTGTCCCCCCCAAATGCAAGCCGGGGAGAGAAGAAACGGAAGCCGAGAGGAAGGATTCTTCGATGAACGGCCATCAGGTTGCTGGTCGGTGCCCATGTCGGCATCCCTGGAAGGTTCGTGCGCCCCTGTTCCTGGCCTGTCTCGCCTCGGCGCTTCTGGGATTGTCTGCCGAGGGCGCAGCGGACGAGCCCTCACAGGCCGGTCCGCCGGGCGAGCTCACGCGGGAGTACCGCTTCGACAGGGGCGGGCCCGCCCCGACGGTCGAGCAGCGCATCGTCGACGACGAGGGATCCGTCTACCTCCTCAAGGAGGTCGGCGAACCCGTTGCGGACTTCGAGGGCGCACCCGAGCGGTCCTTCAGCGCCACCGTGCAGCGTCCGGTCCCCCTCGAGGTCGATGCGCGGGGGGAGGCTGCGGTGCGCGAGGTGTTCGGCGAGTCCCTGGACCTTGACACGGGGGACTACGCAGGCGTCCTGCAGCTCCAGTCGTTGACGGGCGAGCCCCTGTACTTCTCTGTCGAGGAACAGACGGAGCGCGTCGCGGTCTTCTCGGGGCTTGTCAGCGAGGACGTCGCGCAGCTTCCCGAATACCGGGAGTTCCCCGTCACCAGCGACGAGGCGCCCGGTGCCGCCACCAGGCAGACCCTCAGGCGCATGGCGGTCAGTTGGGAGACGGCCGCCTACGACGAGGACGGGCGCCCTTCCCTCTACACGGCGACGGTCGTCTTCCGAGGGACGCAGCGCTACCTGGCGCCCGACTACCGCATGGTGACGGCGCTTTACACAGGAAGCATCCCGGCCAAGCAGGGCGGGCAGTCCGTCGCTGCCACCTATGCCCTTGGGCCCTCTGGATCCCCCGCACCTACGGTGCCGACGATACGGCCGGTGGAGGTGACGGGGGATCCCGTGCCCCTTGTCGTCCCTTCCCTTGCCTTCGACCCCTTTGTTGTCGCGGGCGCAAGCACGGTGGTCGTGCTGCTCGGCCTGCTCTGCTTCCTGCACCTCTTCTATTGGAACGCGCGTCTGGTGAGGGCCGTCCCCTCGGGGAGGCGCAGGGTCCTCGTGCGGAGGCATGTGCGCATCGAACGGGGCGAGGCGCTGTTCCGCCTCGACCCTTCGATGCCCCTTTGTTGCGAGGACGCGTCCCATCTCGTGGTCTTCAACAGGCGGCTCGCAGGCAGGCAGGCGCGGGCGGTGCTCCTGTGGGGCGACCGCCAGGTGCTGAGCTGTGGGATGAGACGCGAGATCGACATCACGCAGGAGCTTCTGTACGCCTCTGCGGGAGCCGAAGGGGCATACCTGTCGATAGGCAGGGATGCGGAGCTTGCGGCCGCGTCGGAAGGAGGTCGAGGCTAGGGAATCAGGCCCTGTCCTGCCGGGGAGTCCAGGGACAGGGGGGTATCACGTTGAATCGATGCCGTGCATCGGGCACATCACAGAGACTACCGGAACGAGGAGTGGACCATGGATGGAGCCAAGACGTATACCCAAAGAACGCTCAGGACGCTCTGTGCGCTGCTTGTGGCGTTCTCCCTGCTGCCAGCGGGGACGTCGTCCGCCTTTGCCGACGACGCCGACGCGGCATCCGGGCATGTGGGAACCGCAGCCGATGAGGACGGAGGGGCGGCAGAAGGGCCGGGCCTTGCGGGGATCGACGGGGAGCAGCTCGTCGCCCTTGGCGGCAGGGAGGCCCTTGCCGATGCCCTCGCGTCCCACCTCGGGGAGGGGCACGGCGACCTTGTCGCCGTCGTGCTCGAGTCCTTCGAGGAGGTCGGAGGCGTCGCGAGGGCCGTCTTCCTGCTCGGTGGCGGGCCGTCTTTTCGCATAGCCGTCAGCTACACGGCGGCCGACGGCTCGTATGCCTTCGAGGAGCTGGGGGTCTCCGACGAAGAGGAGGGCGGCCTTGGGTCGGGGGACGGGGGTGTTCCCGATGCGGAGGCTCTCCCTGCGGACGGCCCATCGAGCCCGGATGCCGGCCTCCGGGCAGGGGATGCGTCGCAGGATGTCCCGGGCGTGGACGACGAGGCCGTCGAGGTCGACGGGGGAGGGGGAGGGGGAGGGGGCACGGGCACGGCAGCAGGCGAGGGCCGTGCCGCAACAACCGGCGACAAGGACGAGGGGCCGTCCCTCGTGCCCGAGGACGCGTCAAGCGAGAAGGACGTCCCCGGGAAGGGGGCAAGGAAGGCGGCGGCGGACGGGCAGGGGCTCCTGCCCCTTGCAGCAGCGAACATCTCGCCCCTGGCGGTCGCCGCCACTGCGCGAACCTGGCCCCAGATCAAGGCCTACCTCGACAGCTGCGTCGGCAACGCGACCCCCGCCGACTGCGGCATATTCGTGTACCAGGCGCTCAGGGCGGCCGAAGGCTACAACCTCTCCACCGCGCACGCCTCATGGACGAATAACCTGTACACCGAGCTTGCCCCCCATATCGTCCATACCGACACGGGAGAGGGCCCGGGCATAGGGACGAGGATCGCCGATGCCGCCAAGCCGGGCGACGTGGTCCTGCTGTACCTCAAGGGCGACCCTTCCAACATGATCCACGCCCTGATCGTCGGGGACGGCAGGCATCTGTACGACGCGAGCCTCTCGCCCTCCCATGGCCCGCAGTACAAGCCCTTGGCGAACATGGACGACGACTGGGGCGCAGGGTACAAGAGCTACGACTCCTTCCATGTCTACCGCCTCATCCCCGACACGGGGACGCTCCGAATAGAGAAGTCCATCATCGTCGACCCTGCCACGCTCGACAAGGCGACCTACTCGCTCGAGAACGCGGCGTTCCTCCTCTCCACCTCCTCTGCGCGTCCGGCAGGTCACAAGGACAGCAAGGTCATCGCCCGCTTCGATATACTCTCCAACAAGCCCGGCACCGACTGGCAGCATGATGACACTGGAGCTGTCGAGCGTTGGTACATACGTCCGACGCTCACCTATGTTGAAGACGAGGATAAGTTCGGCGGGTTAAAGTCGACGAAGCTGACCGGCATCGCGCCAGGGACCTACTACCTCCACGAGTTCATGACGACGGCCTACAAGATGACGACGGCAGGGGCATGGAAGGACCGCTCGGACGCCTTCGTCGAGGTCACGATAGGTGCCGGCAAGGACGCCTCCTTCCGGTTCAACAACAGCCCGAAGGGCTACATCGACCTCGTGAAGTCGTCGAGTGCGCCTGCGCACACCACGGGCAACAGCGACTACTCGCTTGAGGGCGCGGTGTACCGCGTGTACCCCACGCGGGAGGCAGCCTCCGAGGACACCGGGCATCTGGCCAGCATCGTCACCGACAAGGCCGGCAAGGGGCGCTCGACGAGGATGCTCGATGCGGCCGTCTATTACTTAAAGGAGGTGACCGCGCCCAAGGGCTTCGCTCTGAGCACCGCGATCCATTCGGTGAAACTGGAGGCCGGCACCGTCTTCGTGTGCAAGGATGCCGTCGACAAGCCTCTGGGCAGGATAGAGCTCCAGAAGGCCTCCTCCCTCCCTGCCCTCAGCAGCGGCAACGCCGGCTACACGCTCGCGGGCGCCGTCTATGGCATATACAAGACGAGGGCCACCGCCTTGGCCGACACGGAGCGCGTGGCGAGGATGACGACCGACGCGGGCGGCTTTGCCAGAAGCGGCCTTCTGGCGCAGAGGACCTACTATGTGAAGGAGCTGACCGCGCCTGCGGGGTTCGCGCTCGACACCAGGGCCTACCGGGTCGTGGTGGCCGACGCGACGCCTGTGCCCCGCGTCGACTCCCTCGAGGTCCCTTGGAGCGATTCTCTGGGCATCTCCGTGCAGAAGCTCGACAAGGAGACCGGCAAGGCCTGGGGCAGGGACGATGCCACAGGGGCGTCCCTCGCGGGGGCCCAGTTCACCATCCGCTACTACGACGGGCAGTACTCGACGGCGGCGGAGGCCGAGGCATCGGGGGCGGCGACGAGGAGATGGGTCGTCGAGACCAAGGCCGGCGGCGCTGCGGTGCTTGACGCGTCCCACCTCGTCGCGGGAAGCAATGCCCTGTACCTCGACGGGAG
Source organism: Coriobacteriales bacterium (assembly GCA_031263105.1). Taxonomy (GTDB): domain Bacteria; phylum Actinomycetota; class Coriobacteriia; order Coriobacteriales; family UBA8131; genus JAISGJ01. The sequence continues at coordinate 17,476 of JAISGJ010000055.1, read as the reverse complement.
CGCCAGGCCCGTCCTGCCCCTCGGCACCTTCCTCGTCCAGGAGACCAAGGCGCCGTCGGCCTACCTGCTGCCCTCGCCGAACCCCGTCTCCCTCATACGGGTCTCCCTCGAGAACGGTGCCGTCAAACGCAGCGTCGTCGCAGGCGGCACGGCCGTCCAGTATGCCGCAAACGCCCTCCAGGTCTCCGAGCAGCCCCGCAGCCTGCGCGTCTGCAAGCGCGATGCGACGAGCGCGGCACCGCTCGCAGGGGCGGTGTTCGCCCTCTACCGTGAGAGCGCCCCCGGCAGCGGCGTCTGGACCGAGGTCATGCGCAAGACGGCAGGGACGGACGGCACCGTCGGGTACAGCCCCCTTGCGGCAGGCTCCTACAAGGTGGTGGAGGCCAAGGCGCCCGAGGGCTACCAGCTGCCCTCCGAGGCCGGCATGGCCAACGAGCGCCTCTTCGCCGTCGGCGCATCCTCGACCGAACAGGTGGTGGAGCTCGTCTTCAACGACTATCCGAAGGTCCAGCCCGCCCTGGAGAAGCGCGACGCGGCCTCCGGCGCCTCCCTTCCCGGCGCAGAGCTCAGCCTGTACTCCTACCCCGTGACGATGAAGGACGGCTTCGTCGCCACCGACGTCTCGGGCGTCCCGTCGGACGGCCCCAGGTGGGCCAAGGTGGCCACGGCGGTCACGGACGCGAAGGGCAAGGCGTCCTTCCCCCGTGTGGGCTTCGGCTACTACAAGGTCGTCGAGACCAAGGCGCCCGAGGGCTACATGCTCCCTTCGGAGGCGGGCTTCTCCGACGTGCAGGCCTTCAAGGTCGATGCCGGCAACATGCACCCGCTCCTGCTCTTCACCGACTACCGCAAGCCCGACGTGCCCGTCGAGAAGCACGACGCAGAGAGCGGCGAGGCCCTTCCCGGCGCGGAGTTCAGCCTGTACCGCTATCCGGTGACGATGAAGGACGGCCGCGTCGCCACCGACGTCTCGGCCGTCTTGGCGGGCGACCCCGGATGGTCCAAGGTCGGCACGGTCACGACGGGGGCCGACGGGAAGGCCGTCTTTCCCCGCATGTCCTTCGGCTACTACCGGCTCGTCGAGGACCATGCGCCCAAGGGCTACCTGTTGCCCTCCGAGACCGGCTTCAGCGACGCCAGGCTGTTCAAGCTCGAGGCCGACGACACGCAGCTGGTGCTGGTCTTCACCGACTTCGACAAGCCCGACCTGCCTGTCGAGAAGCGCGATGCGGAGGGCGGCGGGGCCCTTTCCGGCGCCGAGTTCGCCCTGTACTCCTATCCCGTGGCGTTGAGCGAGGGCCTGATTGCGACCGACACCGCATCCATAGCAGAAGACGACCCCGCATGGGCATGGGTCGGCACCGCCACGTCGGACGCGGAGGGCTGCCTGGTGTTCGAGGAGCTGGGCTTCGGCTACTACAAGCTCGTCGAGACCAAGGCGCCCGAGGGCTACCTGCTGCCCTCGGAGGCAGGCTTTTCCGACGCCCAGACCTTCAAGGTCGAGATGGGCAGCACGAAGCCCGCCCTGCTCTTCACCGACTACCGCAAGCCCGACCTGCCCGTCGAGAAACATGACGCAAAGGACGGCGGGGCCCTTTCCGGCGCCGAGTTCGCCCTGTACTCCTATCCCGTGGCGTTGAGCGAGGGCCTGGTTGCGGACGACCCCGCATCCATAGCGGCGGACGACCCCGCATGGGCACAGGTCGGCACTGCCGTCTCGGATGCGGAGGGCTGCCTGGCGTTCGAGGGGCTCCTCTTCGGCTACTACAGGCTCGTCGAGACCAAGGCGCCCGAGGGCTACCTGCTCCCTTCGGAGGCAGGCTTTCCCGACGCCCAGACCCTCAAGGTCGATGCGGGCAACACGCGGCCCTTCCTGCTGTTCACCGACCACCCCAGGCCCGATGTGCCCGTCGAGAAACGGGACGCGAAGACCCAGGCGCCCCTTGCCGGCGCGGGCTTCTCCCTGTACTCCTATCCCATAGAGATGAGGGAGGGCCTCGTCGCGACCGACACTGCGGCCATAGCGGCCGACGACCCCGCATGGGCACAGGTCGGCACCGCCGTCAGCGACGAGGACGGGAGCCTGTGCTTTGCGGGGCTGTCCTTCGGCTACTACCGGCTCGTCGAGGAGAAGGCGCCCGAGGGCTACCTGCTGCCCTCGGAGGCGGGCTTTTCCGATGCCTGCACGTTCATGCTCGAGGTCGGCAACACGCAGCCTGACCTGTTGTTCACCGACTACGACAGGCCCGACGTGCCCGTCGAGAAGCGCGACGCAGACACCCAGGCGCCCGTCGGAGACACCGAGTTTGCCCTCCTGTCCTATCCCGTCGAGATGAGGGACGGCCGCATCGGCACCGACGTCTCCTCCGTCACTGCCGACGACCCTGCATGGACGGAGCGCGCCCGCCTCGTGACCGATGCCGAGGGCAGGCTGCGCTTCACGGGGCTGCCCTTCGGCTACTACCAGCTCAAGGAGACCCGTCCCAACCCCCTGTACGCGAGCTTCGAGGAGAGCGGGGGGACGGACCGCTTCGTCGCGCTCGACAAGGACGCGGCCGACGAGGTGCAGGTGTTCGAGGACAAGGCGATACAGCTGGGCTGCGAGGTATACGAGGACACCGTCAACATAACCTCGGCAGGCCTCCAGACGAGCGACGAGGACTATCTCCGTGTCGAGAACGTGGGCGCGGAGGCCTACCACTACACGCTCGACTTCCGCTCGACCTCCAATGTGCGGGCCGACGAGTTCACGGTCATAGACACGCTCGAGTCCGTCGTCACGGGCGGCGTGCGGCTCCAGGAGCTGTTCACCCCTGTGGCCCGGGGCGACTCCGACGGCCTGTTCAACCTCTGGTACCGCACCAACCTCACCGACACCTCGCGAACCTACTCCACGGAGAGTGCCATGGGGTCCAATCCCCACAACGCGAACAACCCCCAAAGGGAGCAGAGGTGGCCCTCGGTCGGCTGGCAGCTCTGGAAAGGCGGTGTCCCTACCACGCACACCACCCGCCTGTCGGTCCGTGGCCTCGGGCTCGCGCCGAACGAGCACCTCACGGCCCTGCGCTTCGAGTACGGCAGCGTCGAGGCGGGCTTCACGACGCGCGACACGGTCAGGCAGGCGCTCCAGGAGGACAAGGGCGCCAAGCCGACCACGAGCGACTGGAGCGAAGGGCGGCCGGGGGCGGAGGACGACGGGGGAGACGGAGGCACAGGCCCCCAAGGCGGCGCCCTTTCCTCGTCCGCCCTCAGGCCGGCGACCTATCTGGTCACCTGCTCGACGGCGCTGCTGCCGCCCTCGACCATCAGGGACCGTGCGACGGTGGGCATCGCCCGCAACGTCGTGCTCAGCGACGAGGACGAGGACAGGGTGAGCACCGCCGTCATAGGGCCCTTCATGGTCTCCACCAGCCCAGGGGAGCCGACCGACATCACGACCCTGGAAGGCTACGTTGCACCTGAGGGGACGGCGCTGCCGTCCACAGGCGAGCTGCTGGCGATCGTCGCCTGCATGTTTGCGACTGCGCTGCTGCTGCTTGCGGGCCTGTTCCTTGCCAGAAGGGCCCACGCCTCGCACAAGAAGAAAGGATGACGCCCATGGAGACCGGAACCATGACCGTTGCCGCCTGGAGGCGGCCTGCCCTTTTGCCGACGCAGGGCCATCAGCTTATCGAACGCATGCGCCTGTCCCACGGCGTCCCCTTCTTCATCAGTGCGCCTGCAAGGACAGGGAGGAGCAGCCTCGCGGCAGGCTATGCCCAGCGCCAGCATAGGCCCGACGAGGTCCTCTGGGTAGACGCGGGCACCGAGGCATTCCACGACGCCCTTTCCGCAGGCACGGCCTTCGAGCATCTCCAGCGGCAATGGGCAAGCGCCCCTTCGCGCCTCGGCCTCGTCGTGTTCGACGACATGCCTGCGCTCAACGAGCAGGCATGCGCGCGCTTCTCCGACTGGATCGACCGTATGATCGAGGAGGGCACGGAGGTCCTCGTCGTCACGACGCCGCAGGAGGACTGCTTCCCCGAGTTCCAGTCCGACCGCCTGCTCATCGACGGGCGCAGGCTCGTCATGTCCCAGAAATGGAGCGCCGAGCGCTTGACGGACGCCCTGGCCTGCTTCCTTGACGGCTCCCTGCCCCAGGAGCTGCGCAGCCTCGCCGCGCTCATGATCCTCATGGGCCGCGGCATCCCGGACGACCTGCGCGGGCTCGGCTACCTCGTCCCGCCCGCATCGCCCCTGCTGCTGAGGAGGCACTGCCCGTTCGTCGAGGTCGACGAGGCGACCGCCGTCTTCGATGCCACCGGCATACCCCTTGCCCCGCTCGAGGGGCGCCTGCTCGCACTCTTGGGCGAGGCGCCGCGCAACGGGAGGGAGGAGGAGCGGGAGGAGGGGATGTCGGGGCTGGAGCGCCGCTTCGAGCGCCTGACCCAGCTCTCCCTCTACCTGTTCGGGCACGAGCGGCGCGAGCAGGGCCAGGTGCTGCTCGAGCTCGCCGGAAGCCTGCTCACCCACGACGATGCCGGCTACCCCCTCGCCGGGAGGCCCCCCGTGCCCCTCGGCATGGGCAGCGTCGGCGTCGCGCTGCCCGTTCCGGCGGCCGCCGTCCCGTCTGCAGGCGGCGAGGGCGCAGCCGAGGGATGGGGGCACGTCGCGAAGCTCGGGACAGGGGCCGTCCGTCCCGACGGCGGGGGCGCAGCCGAGGGATGGGGGCAAGGCCCGCAGGCGGCAGGGGGCACGCAGTCCGAGGGGGCCTCCTGCGAGCCCGTGGCCGTGCGGCTGCTGGGCGACTTCGAGGTATACAAGGGAGGCAGGCGTGTCGAGGGGAAGGACATGCAGCGTTCCAAGGTGCGGGAGCTCTTGGCCCATCTGGCGCTGAACATAGGCCGGGGCGTCTCGCGCGACACGCTCATCGAAAGGATGTGGCCCGAGAAGGACTACGCCCGTGCCCGAGAGAACTTCCATGCGACCTGGTCGCGTCTGAAGCGCCTCCTGTCGGGCGAGGCAAGGCGCAGCCCCTACCTCACCAACATCAGGGGACTCTGCAAGCTCGAGTCCTCGACGGTGTCGACCGACCTCCAGGAGTTCGAGCGCGTCTCGCGTGCCTTCCTCTTCGAACAGTCGGACACCGGGGTGCGCATCGATGCGATCTACCGCCTGGAGCAGCTCTATCGAGGGGACGTCTTCTCCGGCTGCAGGGTCGATCCCTATATAAACGCCGCGCAGCAACGGTACCGTTCCATCTTGGTCGACGTCATGCTGGAGGCGTCCAGGCTCTTCTCGCGGGAGGGCAACGACACGAGCGCGGTCTGGTTCGCCCGCAAGGCATACGACATAGACCCTGCGCGCGAGGACGTCTACTGCACCCTCATGGACATGCAGGACAAGGCGGGGCAGAGGACGAGCGCGCTGAGGACCTATTTCGACTGCAAGCGTTTCCTCAGCGACGAGTTGGGCATACTGCCGTCCCAAAGGACGACGGCACTGTACCAGGAGCTCATCCTCGACAGGAGGTGAAGGAGACTTCTGCTATCATTAGTGAAACCCGGTATCCCCATGGAAGGCACCTCAACAAGAAGGCAAGGGTATGGCCAATTTCTTCTCGAAGCTCCTCTCGGTAGGCGAGGGAAGGCAGCTCAAGGGCTTTGAAGCCATCGTCGAGCGCATCAACGCACTGGAGCCCTCGCTCCAAGAGAAGACGGACGACGAGCTCGCTCGTCAGACCGTCCTGTTCCGCGAGCGCCTCGACGGCGGCGAGGGCACGGACGACGTCCTGCCCGAGGCCTTCGCCACGGTGCGCGAGGCCGGACAGCGCACGCTCGGGATGCGGCATTTCGACGTGCAGCTCATCGGAGGCATGGCGCTCAATGCCGGTCAGATAGCCGAGATGAAGACCGGCGAGGGCAAGACCCTCGTCTCCACGCTCGCCGGCTACCTCAACGCGCTGTCGGACGGCGGCGTGCACGTGGTCACCGTCAACGACTACCTCGCCAAGCGCGACAGCGAATGGATGGGGCGCGTCTACCGCTTCCTGGGGATGAAGGTGGGCCTCATCCAGAACGGCATGCGCAACCCCGAGAAGATACCTGCCTATCAGGCCGACGTCACCTACGGTACCAACTCGGAGTTCGGCTTCGATTATCTGCGTGACAACATGGTCTCCCGTGCGCCGGAGCGCGTGCAGCGCGGCCATGCCTTCGCCATCGTCGACGAGGTGGACTCCATCCTCATCGACGAGGCGCGCACCCCCCTCATCATCTCCGGCGTGGGGACCCGCGCGGCAGACACCTACAACAGGTTCGCCCGTGCGGTGCCCAACCTCCATGCAGGCGTCGACTTCGAGAAGGACGAGGCGAAGAAGACGATCTTCGCGACCGACATGGGCCTCCACAGGATGGAGGTGCTGCTCGGCATCGACGACCTTTATGCGGACCCGTCCGGCATGCTCGTCAACCACCTGCAGCAGGCCTTGCGTGCGCAGTTCCTCTTCAAGAAGGACGTCGATTACGTCGTGGTCGACGGCGAGGTCAAGATCGTCGACGAGTTCACCGGCCGCATCATGGAGGGCAGGCGCTATTCGGAGGGCCTCCATCAGGCGCTCGAGGCCAAGGAGCGCGTCCTTGTGCGCGAGGAGAACCAGACCCTTGCGACCATCACGCTGCAGAACTACTTCCGCCTGTACCGGAAGCTCTCCGGCATGACGGGCACCGCCATGACGGAGGACGCCGAGTTCCGCCAGATATACAAGCTGCCGGTCATGGCCATCCCCCCGAACAGGCCGTTCGTCCGCATCGACCACAACGACCTCGTCTACCGCAGCGTCGGCTCCAAGTTCAACGCCGTCGCCAACGACGTCGCCGAGCGCCATGCGGCGGGCCAGCCCTCGCTGGTCGGCACCGTCTCCATCGAGAACTCCGAACGGCTCTCGCGCCTGCTCGACAAGCGGGGCATCCCCCATGAGGTGCTGAACGCGAAGCACCATGAGCGCGAGGCGCATATCGTCGCGCAGGCGGGGCGTGCGGGGGCGGTGACCATCGCCACCAACATGGCAGGGCGCGGCACGGACATCCTGCTCGGCGGCAACCCCGACTTCCTTGCCGAGGAGATACTCGCCAACAAGGGCATCGTGTCCGAGGAGGCCACCGAGGAGGACTGGGCGCGTGCACATGACGAGGCGAGGGCCATAACCGAGGAGGAGCACGGGACCGTCGTCGCGGCGGGCGGCCTTGCCGTCATCGGCACCGAGCGCCATGAGGCGCGGCGCATCGACAACCAGCTGCGCGGACGTTCCGGGCGGCAGGGCGACCCCGGGTCGACCCAGTTCTACCTTTCGCTCGAAGACGACCTCATGCGCCTGTTCGGCGGCAACCGGATGGACCGCATCGGGGCGCTCATGGACAGGACCGACATGTCCGAGGACACGCCCATCGACTCGGGCATGGTGTCCAAGGCGATAGAGAGCGCACAGCGCCAGGTCGAGTCCATGCACTTCGACTCCCGCAAGCACGTGCTCGAGTACGACGACGTCATGAACCGCCAGCGCGAGGCGATCTACGCGGAGCGCAACGCCATCCTCGACGGCAAGGACATCCATAAGCGCGCGCTGGACATCATGCAGGACACGGTGGAGAAGGCCATAGCGGAGCACTGCGGGACCGTCAGCGACGATTGGGACTGGGACGGCCTGCAGCTGTGGCTGAACGAGCTGACGGGCATAGACGGCTTCGATGTGCACAGCCTCGACCATGGCGACGATGCGGAACAGATGGCGGAGAGGCTCTTCGACCACCTCGAGGCCATCTTCGCCGAGAAGGAGGGGGTCCTCGGCGAAGAGGACATCCGTCGCCTGGAGTCCCAGGTCATGCTCCGTATCATGGACACCCGCTGGATGAACCACCTCCAGGAGATGGACTACCTCAAGGCCGGCATAGGCCTGCGCGCCTTCGGCCAGCGCGACCCCCTCACCGAGTACAAGAACGAGGCGCACGCCGCCTTCGGCGAGCTGCGCGACTCGATGTTCGAGGACTACCTTCGGACGATACTCCGCATCAAGATCGTCGTCCAGGAGGAGGAGGTCACGCCCCTCGACTCCGCGCAGTACTCCGGGCCGTCCGAGGACGTGCCCTCCGTGATGGCGGACGCGCAGGCGCAGGCCGCCCTGCAGCGCGGCGGGGCACAGGCTGCCGGAGGCCCGGGCACCCGGCCGACGGCGGCGAGGGCCGCCACCGTCGTGAAGGACAGGAACGACCCCTTTGCGAACGTCGGGCGCAACGACCCGTGCCCCTGCGGCTCGGGCAAGAAGTTCAAGAAGTGCCACGGAGCGAGCCAAGCCCTATGACCGACGACCTCTCGCCACAGATAACGCAGATGCAGGCCCGCCTCGACGAGGCCGAGCAGTACCTCCACCTTGCACAGAAGCGCGTCGAGCTCTCCGGACTCGAGCAGGAATCCGCCCGCCCCGGCTTCTGGGACGACCAGCAGCGGGCGACCCACCTGAGCAAACAGGCGTCCGACATCCGGGCGGACATCGAGGGCTACGAGTCGGCCGTCGCCCTGCTCGGCGACGCGAGGGCCGCCAACGAGCTTGCGCAGCTCGAGGACGACGAGTCGTTCTTCGAGGAGGCGACGGCGGCACTCGAGGACCTGGCCCGGCGCATAGACGGGCTCGAGCTCGCCTCATGGTTCACCGGGGACCTCGACCACGGCGACGCCATCGTGTCGGTCAATCCCGGCCAGGGCGGCCTCGAGGCGCAGGACTGGGCCGACATGCTCTTCAGGATGTACCTCCGGTACGCCCAGCGCCACGGCTGGAAGGTAGAGGTGCTCGACGCCCCGGCCGGCGAGGTCATCGGCATCGACCACGCGACCTTCGTCGTCAAGGGCCACAACGCCTACGGCATGCTCGCGGCGGAACAGGGCGTGCATCGGCTCGTCCGCATATCGCCGACCGACGACAAGAAGCGGCGCCAGACGACCTTTGCCGGCGTCGAGGTGCTCCCCGTGCTGCCGGACGACATCGAGATCGACATAAGCCCCTCCGACCTGCGCGTCGACGTCTACCGCTCAAGCGGGCCGGGAGGCCAGAGCGTCAACACGACCGACTCCGCGGTGCGCATCACGCATCTGCCGACCAACACGGTCGTCACCTGCCAGAACGAGAAGTCGCAGCTGCAGAACAAGGAGGTCGCGATGCGGATACTCCGCGCACGCCTCTACGAGATGGAGCAAGAGAGGCGCGCGGCGGAGCTCGAGGAGCTGCGCGGCCCGAAGCACGAGGCATCCTGGGGCAACCAGATACGGAACTATGTCCTGTACCCCTACCAGATGGTGAAGGACACGCGCACCGACGTGGAGACCGGCAACGTCGATGCGGTGCTCGACGGCGACCTGGACCAGTTCATCGTGGCCTTCCTCCGTATGAGGGCCGCGAAGGGGCGATAAGAGGAGGAGCGGCACGACATGGCGTTCGACGAGGCGGACATACGACGCAGGGCGGCCGAGCTGCGCTGCGACATCCTCAAGATGATAGCGTTGGCAGGCAGCGGGCATCCGGGGGGCTCGCTTTCCGCTGCGGACATGCTCGCGGTGCTGTACTTCGGCGAGGTGCTGCGCTACCGGCCCGACGACCCTGCCTGGGACGGGCGGGACCGCTTCGTCCTGAGCAAGGGGCATGCCGCCCCCGTGCTCTATGCCGCGCTTGCGCGCGCGGGCTACTTCGCCCTCAGCGAGCTTGCGACCTTGCGCAGGCTCGGCTCGCGCCTGCAGGGGCACCCCGACTCCCGCAAGCTGCCCGGCGTCGAGGCCGCCACCGGCTCGCTCGGACAGGGCCTTTCCATCGCCGCAGGCATGGCGTTGGGCCTTGCCGCAGACGGCCATGACGGGCCTGGGGCCGAGGGCGGCGCAGGCACCGGTGCTGGGGCCGAGGGCGGCGCATCCGACACAGGCGGCGACCGCTGCCTTGCGCGGCAGGTCTATGTCCTGCTGGGCGACGGGGAGCTGCAGGAGGGCCAGGTGTGGGAGGCGGCGATGTTCGCGGCCCATCGCAGGCTCGGCAACCTTGTCGCGCTCGTGGACGAGAACGGCCTCCAGATCGACGGCCCGACCGACGAGGTCCTCTCGCTGGGGGACGTCGCCGCACGGTTCGCCGCCTTCGGCTGGGCGGCGCATGAGGTCGACGGCCATGACGTGGCCGCCCTCAAGCGCACGCTCGGGCAGGCGGCCGCCTATGGGGAGGGGCCGACCGTTGTCGTCGCCCACACCGTGAAGGGCAAGGGCGTGGACTTCATGGAGGGCCAGTGCGGCTGGCATGGGAAGGCCCCGACGGACGCGCAGTGCGACGTCGCGCTCGCTGCCTTGGCACCCCTTGCCGCATGCGGGCACAACGGTGCCGACAGGGCGTCGGCGACCTGTGAGAGGAGCGGTGGCGACGATGCCGACCGATGAGAGGACCGCGACCCGTGCCGCCTACGGCGAGACCCTTGTCGAGCTGCTCGACGAAGGCCTCGACGTCTATGCGGTGGACGCCGACCTGTCCGGCTCGACGACCAGCATACGCCTCCGGGAGGCGGACGAGGCCCGCCATGTCAACGTCGGGATCGCCGAGCAGAACATGATCGGGGTCGCGGCCGGCCTCGCGCTGACCGGCAAGACCGTGTTCACCGGCTCGTTCGCCGTGTTCGGCACAGGCAGGGTCTACGACCAGATACGCAACACCGTCTGCTATGCGGGCCTGGACGTGAAGATAGCCCCCACGCATGCAGGCATCAGCGTGGGCCCGGACGGGGGCAGCCACCAGATGGTCGAGGACCTTGCGCTCATGCGCGTGCTTCCCCGCATGCGCGTCCTCGTGCCTGCCGACTACCGGTCGGCAAAGGCGGCACTCAGGATAGCCGCCTATACGCCCGGGCCCTTCTATATACGTATGGGGCGTGCGTCCGTGCCCCGGCTCTACGCCGCCGCCGACGGCTTCAGCCTGGGAGGTGCGCGGGTGCTCCGTCCGGGCACCGACGTCACCCTCGTCGCCTGCGGCGTCGAGGTGCACCTCGCGTTGGAGGCCGCCGAACGGCTCGCCGCACAGGGGGTGGACGCAGAGGTCGTCGACGCCTTCTCCCTCAAGCCGCTCGACGAGGCGACCATCCTGGCCTCCGCAGCGAAGACCGGGGCCGTCCTCACGGCCGAGGAGCATTCGGTCATCGGGGGCCTGGGGGCGGCGGTCGCCGACCTGCTCTGCACGCGTCCGGGCATCCTCAAGAGGCCCCTGATGCATATCGGCGTGCAGGACCGCTTCGGCACCTCGGGCGGCTTCGACGAGCTGTTCAGGGAATATCGGCTCGATGCGCAGGCAATCTGCGAGCTTGTGCTACAATAACCATGGATACTGCGCCGGTCTGACAGGGGAACGCGAATACGACAGTGCGGCAGCGGCAGGTACTCCCTGCTCCCGCACGAACTGTTGATTAAACGAACGGAGTGATTGTGACAGACGAGCACCAGACCGACGGTCGGGGCGCTCCCCAGGAGCCTCTGCCGTCCCTGTCGTCCCTTGTCCCCAACAACATGGCCCCCGCCGACGCCGCAGACGGGCAACGTGCCGGAACGGCGAACGACGACGACGCGGCGGCAGCGTCCGCCTCGCAGCTCGTCGAGGAACTGCTTGCCCAGAGCGGGGCCCTTCCCCCGCTTCCCGTTCCCTCGCAGCAGGATGCGCCCCCGCCTTCCGGGCAGCCGCTTCCCGAGGAGCCCGCCTCGCCTGTGGTGCGGGCCCCTGATGCCTCCGCCCCTGCGGTTGCGCATGCGGCGGCCGCAGCGGCCCCTGCACCTGCCCCCGCCCCGGACGGCCCGGCTGCCGTGCCGTCGGGCGCGTCGGGCGGCGCATCCCCGGCTTCTGCCCCCGCCCCCGACAGGGCCCCTTCCGCCACAGGACGCGCTGCGGCCGCCCCGGCTGCCGACGCATCCTCCCGCATGCCCGGCGGCATGCCGGTCATCTCCTTCGACAGCGTCTCCAAGGTCTACCCCGCCCAGCCCAACAAGCCGGCGCTCAGCAACGTCTCCCTGAAGATATACGCAGGGGAGTTCATCTTCCTCGTCGGTCATTCGGGGAGCGGCAAGTCCACGTTCATCCGCCTCATCAACCGTGAGATCGTCGCGACGCGGGGGCGCCTTGCCGTTGCGGGCGAGGACGTGATCCGCATGCGCAACTGGCGCGTCCCCTACCTGCGCCGCAACATCGGCTGTGTGTTCCAGGACTTCAAGCTGCTGCCCAACAAGACCGCCTTCGACAACGTGGCCTTCGCATTGGAGGTCATCGGGAAGTCCAAGCATATCATCCGCACACAGGTGCCCGAGGTGCTGAGGCTCGTGGGCCTCGAGGACAGGGTGGACCAGTACCCCGACCAGCTTTCGGGAGGCGAACAGCAGCGCGTCTCCATCGCGCGCGCCATCGTCAACCGTCCCCCCCTGCTCATCTGCGACGAGCCGACGGGCAACCTCGACCCGCAGACCTCGCTCGGCATCATGCGCCTCCTCGACCGCATCAACCGCACGGGCACCACCATCCTGGTCGCCACCCACGACCGTGAGATGGTGGACTCCCTGCGCAAACGGGTGGTCGCCTTGGAGAACGGCTATCTCGTCCGCGACCAGGACAAGGGGGTGTACGGGGCCGATGCGTAGTCTTGCCTATTTTATCCGGGAGGCCCTCCGCAACTCGCGAAAGAACTTCTCGACCACACTCGGCGCCGTGATCACGATATTTTTGTCCCTGTTGGTCATAGGCGTGTTCATGGTCGCATCGCTCATCGTAGACCAGCTGGTCAAATCGCTCGAAAGCCAGATCTCGATCACGATATTCATCAACGACAACGTCCTCGAGTCCGACCTCGCCACCTTCGAGGGCTACGTGCGCGGCATGCCCGAGGTGAAGGAGGTCGTCTACGTCAGCAAGGAGGAGTCGCTGGAGAGGTTCAAGGAGCTCTCGACAAGCGCAGGCATAGCCGACGCGCTCGACGGGAACCCCCTGCCTGCCCTGTTCGAGATATCGCTCAACGACCCGGAACAGGTCGAACAGGTCGTCGGGCAGATCAAGGCCTCCGACCTCTTCGTGGCCGTGATAGACCGCCCCGACAACCCCAGCAGCTCCATCAACTACGGCGAGGACTTCATCGACCGCCTGTTCAGCGTGAGCAACATCATACGCGTCGTCTGCCTGGCGCTCGTGCTGCTCCTGATCTTCGTCGCCCTCATCTTCATCAACAACACCATACGCCTTGCCATCCTCGCCCGGCGCAAGGAGATCGCCATCATGCGCCTCGTCGGGGCCTCGAACGCCTTTATCCGAGGGCCCTTCCTGATGGAGGGTGCGCTCCAGGCGCTTGTGGGGGCGGGCCTTGCCATCGGCTCCATCTCGCTCGTCTGCAACTATCTGCTCCAGCAGGTGCGCAACCAGTTGCTGGAGTGGCTTCCCGTCGACTTCGCGGCGCTGAACCTCTGGATGATCTACCTCGCGCTGTTGGGCGCGGGCATCGTCATCGGCCTGTTCGGCTCCGTCTGGGCGATGCGCCGCTACCTCAAGGTGTAAGAGGGTGGACGAGCCCAGCGGCCAGGACGTCCGGCGGCATGGGACGAGGCTGGCAAAGGGACTGGGCCGCGCCCTTCTGGCCGCCCTCGCCGTCGGCATCGTCTTTCTCGCGGGCAACCTCTCCTCCTCGCTCGGCGGCCTTGACGCGGCGCGCATCGTCGGCCTCGGCGAAAAGGCACGGGTCGCAAGCGCGCCCTCTGCCGACGACGAGGTCGTGGCCGCACAGTTGGGCGAGCGCCTCAAGGAGGCCGCCGACCTCCTTGACTCCGATGCGCTCTACCGCTACACCCAGGGCGACCTCGACACCGCGACGACCGAGGCCATCAGGGCCCTCATCGAGACGGGCGACGACGGCTATGCGCACTACTACACGCCCGAGGAGTACGAGGCCTACCTCCACGTATCCAAAGGGGAGTACTCGGGCATCGGCATCGTGCTCACGTCGACCGACGAGGGCCTTATGGTGCTGCAGGTCTACGAGGGCTCCCCTGCGGCCGATGCCGGCGTGCTGGCGGGCGACCTCCTTCTGGCCATCGACGGGGACCGTCGGGACTGGGAGCTGAGGGAGGCGACGGAGGCCATCTCCCGTCCCCTTGGCGAGGAGGTCGGCATCCTCTGGAGCAGGGACGGCGAGGAACGCGAGAGCGTCCTTGTCTTGGGCGAGGTGAACGTCCCCACCGTCGTCTCGCACCTCATCGAGCACGAGGGCCGGGCCGTCGGGTACATCCATCTGCGCCGCTTCAACGCCCAGAGCGCCTCGGAGCTGGCGGCCGCCCTCCGTGCGCTCGGCGACGAGGGGGCACGCTCGTACCTCCTGGACCTGCGGGGCAACCCCGGCGGCTATCTCGAACAGGCGATAGAGGTGACCTCGTTGTTCGTCTCCGAAGGCGCGGTCGTCCAGATAGAGGACCGTGCCGGGACCGCCGTCGAGGAGGTCGACGGCAACGCGGTCACCGACAAGCCCCTCGTCCTGCTCGTCAACCAAGGCTCCGCCTCTGCGTCCGAGCTGGTGGCGGCGGCGCTCAGGGACCATGGGCGCGCGACCATCGTCGGCGAGAGCACGTATGGGAAGGGCACCGTGCAGCACATACGCAAGCTCAGCTGGGGAGGTGCGCTCAAATATACGATAGCCCACTACAAAAGCCCCCACGGGACGCCCCTCGACGGCATCGGGGTCGAGCCCGACCTGCCCGTGCCGGCATCTGCCGGGCCGGGGAGCATCGAGCTCGGCGACAACATCGCCGGTGCCGACTATCGGTACAGGGAGGGCGTCGACGTGCAGCTCGACGCGGCGCTTGCGGCTTTGGGCGCGCCTTCGGGCGAAGGATAGGCAGGGCCTTCGGGGATGTCCCGCCGCAACCGCAAGGGCAGGCGTCGGCGCACGGAGACGAGCACAGGCGTCATTCGGGTGGCGCGCAAGGGCCACGGGTTCGTCGATACCCCGGAAGGCGAGTTCCTCGTCCTGCGCAGGCACCTGCGCGGCGCCATGGACGGCGACACCGTCGAGGTGGCACGCCTGCGCGCCCTCGAGGCGCGCAGGCGCACGCAGCGCCGCCGCGCCGGTGCCGCGCCACAGGGGCAGGGCGGACAGGGCGCCGGGGCAGACGGCGGGGAGAGGCGCGAGATGCTCGGGAGCGTGCAGCGCGTCACGAGGCGTGCGCACACGACCCTTGTCGGCACCTTGCGCTGCGCGGACGGCCTTGCGGTCGTGCGCCCCCTCGACGAGCGTGTCCCCTACGACCTGTTCGTCGACCGTCGCGTGCCCGCCCCGGACGGCCCCGTCGCCCGGGCCGAGGACGGCGACGTCGTCGTCGTGCGCATCACGGTCTACCCCACACGCCTCGAGGCCGCCCAGGGGGTCATCGAGGAGGTGCTCGGCAAGGAGGACGACGGGGGCGCGGCGATCGAGGCCGTCATCCACCGGTACGGCTTCGAGCGGGGCTTCTCGGCCGCTGCGCTCGAGGAGGCCGAGGGGCTTGCGTCCTTCGAGGACCCACCCCCACTTCCGCGCCACGACCTGCGCGGGCGCCTCGTCTTCACCATCGACCCCGAGGACGCCAAGGACTTCGACGACGCGCTCTCGCTCGACGTCGCCGACGGGCAGCTGCGCCTCGGCGTGCACATCGCGGACGTGAGCTCCTATGTCGCGTGGGACAGCGCCCTCGACCTTGACGCGCGCAGGCGCTCGACGAGCGTCTACCTGCCCGACCGCGTCATCCCCATGCTCCCGCTGCCGCTCTCGGAGGGGCTCTGCTCCCTGGCCCCCGGCACCGACCGGCGCGCCTTCACGGTGGACATGGCCGTGGACGGGGAGGGGAACGTGACGGGGACCCGCTTCTATCCCTCGCTCGTCCGCTCGGCGGTGCGCCTCACCTACGACGAGGCGCAAAGGATGCTTGGGGAGGAGCCCGCCGAGGGGGACGCCCTGGGCAGGAGGCTGCATGCGCTCCATCGGCTCGCGGAGGCCTTCGAGCGGCGCCGCCTCCAACGGGGCGCCATAGGCTTCGAGGGCGTGGAGGCGAAGCTTGCCCTCGACGGGGAGGGCGTGCCCCTCGGGGTGCGCCTCCGTACCAAGACGGCGGCGACCTCGCTCGTCGAGGAGTGCATGATACGGGCGAACGAGGAGGTGGCCGCCTTCATGCTCCGCGGCCGGGCCCCTATGCTCTACCGCGTCCACGAGGAGCCCTATGCCTCGGCGCTCGAGGCGCTCGTGCCGACGCTGAGGGAGTTCGGCTATGCGCAGGGCGGCGCACCGCAGACCTCCCGTCAGGTACAGGAGATACTCGAGGCGAGCGCAGGCAGGCCCGAGCATCACCTCGTCAGCTCCCTGCTCCTGCGTGCCATGAAGCGGGCGAGGTACGCCCCTGCCTTCACGGAGCATTTCGGCCTTGCCTCGACGGCCTATACGCACTTCACCTCGCCCATCCGGCGCTATCCCGACCTCATGGCGCACCGCCTGCTCAAATGCCGGCTCGCCGGGAGGCCTCCTTCGGCGGACATGGCGGCGCAGCTCGACTGGATATGCAGGTACTCCTCGGAGAGGGAGCGAGACGCGGAGCAGGCCTCCCGCGAGGCGACGGCCTGCAAGCTCTGCGAGTACCTGGGGCCCCGCACAGGGGAGCGCTTCAGGGGCGTCGTGGTGGCGGTGGGCGCAGCGGGCGTCACGGTGCGCGAGGAGACGACGACCGCCGAGGGCCTCATCGAGAGGGACGCCCTCCCTGCAGGACTCGAGCTCGACATGGCGCACCAGCGCTACCGCGACCCCGTCAACGGACGTGCCGTGCGTCTGGGGCAGCCCGTCGAGGTCGTCCTCCTCTCCGTCGACCGCCCCCGTTCCCGCCTCGTCTTCGTGCTGCGCTGAGGGGCTCCCCCTGAACAGCGAACGGCTCCCTCGAGCCTCGTCGGCTCCACCCGAATCCCTAGGGAGACGATGATCAATGGCGGCGCGGTGGGTCGGGGGGGGCGGGGGGGGGGGGGGGGGGGGGGGGGGGGGGGGGGGGGGGGGGCAGCGCAGTTGCACGCGGCGCTGCTGGGGGCGGTCCGGTTGTGGGGAGAGACCTCGCACGATGTCCGGATACTCATTGAGCACCTGATTGCGGCCGCACTCGCGATGCACTTCGGCCAGACGTTCCCGACGGGGACGGAGAGCGATTTGATCCGGAAGGCGCGACGGCATGTGGAGGAACGCACCGCAGCAGGCCGGGCGGTGAAGGTGGAAGAACTGGCAAGGGCACTGCGGTGCTCGACGCCCTGGCTGAACCGCGTATTCCGGAGCCACCTGGGGTTGCCGGCAAAAACATTTATCGACCAGCACCGCTTCGAGACCGCCAGACGCCTGTTGTTGGAGACGCCGCTCAATGTCGCGGAAATCGCCAGCGAGTTGGGGTTTGAGGATGCGTTCCG
>JAISGJ010000042.1 GCA_031263105.1 Coriobacteriales bacterium | reverse complement strand
CCCCCCCCCCCCCCCCCCCCCCCCCGCTCGGGACGGCGGTGGGGAGGCTCTTTCAGTAGCCCATCTCGGAGAGTTTGCGGTAGAGGGTGCCGCGGGAGATGCCCAGCTTTTTGGCAACGGTCGATTTGTTCCCCTTGAACTCGAGCATCAGGGCACGGATGTTGCCGACCTCGAAGTCGTGGTAGGTCGGGATGGTGGCGTACTGCACGGGTGAAAGCGATGTCAGGGTGCGCGCGGGGGCGCTGGGCCTCTCTGTGCGCTCGGCGAGGCTGCGCCGGTCGAAGGGATGGGCCACCACCGTCTGGACGATGTCGCCGGGCAGGGCGTCCAGGCTCAGGCAGCCGCCGTCGATGACGTTGACGCAGCGCTCCATGATGTTGCGGAGTTCCCGGAGGTTCCCCGGCCAGGAATAGCCGGCGAACAGCTCGACCACCTTGGGGTCCAGGGAGAGGGGCTGCTTGCCCAGGCGCCCGCACAGGCTGTCGCAGAAATGCTGCATGAGCAGCCCCAGGTCGCCCTGTAGCTTCCTGAGCGGGGGAAGCTCGATGCGCAGCACGTTCAGCCGGAAGTAGAGGTCCAGCCGGAACATGCCCTGGTTGACGCATTCCCAGAGGTTCTTGTTGCTTGCGGCGATGATGCGCACGTCGAGCTCGAGGGAGCGCTTGCTGCCGATGCGCGAGACGACGCCGTCCTCCAGGAAGCGCAGCAGGGCCTTCTGCATGTCGAGCGGCATCTCGGCGACCTCGTCGAGGAAGACCGTGCCGCCGTTGGCCTGCTCGAACCTGCCGGGGCTGCTCTCCCTGCGCGAGGCGGCGGGCGAGCCGCGCGTGTACCCGAACAGCTCGCTCCCGATACGCTCCTTGGGGATGGCGCCGCAGCTTATGGGGATGAAAGGCGCGCGCTTGCGGCCGCTGGCGTTGTGGATGGCATGGGCGAACATCTCCTTGCCGGTGCCGCTCTCGCCCGTGATGAGCACCGTGCTCGGGCTGGCGGCCGCGCGCAGGCCCATCTCCTTGGCCTCGATGAGCGGAGGGGAGCTTCCCTTCAGGTCGCCGAAGGTGAACTGGGCGCTCTTGGCCGCCGACTGCCGGGGCGACTGCCTGCCGAGAAGGGAGAGCTTCAGCCCGACGACGCGCCCGTCGTCGGTTATCTGCTGGCATTGCAGGGGATAGAAGCGGGACGTGCCCGAGCTGTTGGCGATGAACGCCTCATGGGGGGCGCGGCCCCCCTTCCGCAGGCAGGCGAGGCAGGGCTTGAGCTCCGGCATGAAGTCCTGCAGGGGGATGCCCTGCGTGATCTCGCCGGGGTCCCAGAACTCCTTCTTGAACAGGTCGTCGGCAAACACCACCGCACCCTCGTCGTTTATCAGCAGAAAGGCGTCAAGGGAAAGCTCCAGGGACTTCTCCAGCAGGCGCATCCTCTGTGAGACGGCGGGATAGACGAAGCTGTTCTTGAAGGACAGGTCCTCGACCTCCAGGGCATAGAGGAGCGACGTGTGCACCTGCTGGCTGTAGAGCCCTACGGGCAGGAAGGCGACGTTGACGGTCGCGAAGCCCGTGGACTCGACGAAACCGTAGCGTGCGTAGCAGGCCATGTCGCAGAACAGGTCGAGGTAGTTCTCCTCGCCGAAGCGCAGCATCGTCTCGAAGGGGACGCAGTGGGCCATGTTGGCGACGAAGACGCCGACGTTCTGCTCCGAGAAGTTGGTGCCGGTCCGTATGCCCCGCCCTTTGAGCCTCGCGAGAAGCTCGGGGTTCCCGCTCTTGTGGAAGACCGAGTACGTGCTGTCGAGGCAGAGGAGGGCGGCTCCTTGGGCGTCGAAGAAGTCCTGCTTCGTGTCGTAGTAGTCCTTGAGATAGTCCAGATGGGCGTAGTGCCATGCGTCGAGGCGCTCGAAGACGTGGGGGTCGCGTCGGGCGTCCTCGAGCCGTTGCAGGTGCCGGTCGGGAATCAGGGCCGCCGAGCGCACCCATTCCCGGCACAGGCCCTCGTGCTGTTCGGGAACGGGGGCCGAGGGGTCCGAGACGAGGGCCCCCTTGAGCGCCTTCAGCGCCTTGCCGTCGTAGCCCGGCAGCATTGCAGTGCCTTCATCGGTGCCCCTGTCGCGCGAGGGAAGGATTTACAAAACGGTACAACCTATAACACAATAGAACAGTTCGTGACAATACACTACACATATTCACCGAATATGCAAGATATTTCTTCAACTTGTCTTGAAACTGTTTTGTGGAATGCCGATAATCGCCCTGAAAGGCCCCGAAAGCGTTGCCTGCCTCGAAAGCGTCACGTGCTCCGAAAGCGTTGCCTGTTCCGAAAGCGTTGCCTGCTCTGAAAGCGCCACCTGTTCCGAAAGCGTTGCCTGTGATTGCCCCTGATCTCGTCGCCATCGTAATCCTTGTTCTCGTCATGATCATGTTCATAACGGAAGTCGTCCCCCTGCCGGTCGCCGCGATGCTGGGGGCCCTTGCCATGGCGGCATGCGGGATCATCAGCTTCCCCGAGGCTTTTGCAGGCTTCGCCAACGACACCTTGATGATGGTGGTCGGAATGCTCGTCATCGGGCTCGCCCTGTACGAGTCGGGCCTGCTCGACAGGGTGGGCTCGCTCCTTGGGCGCCTGCTTGCGAACAGGAGGAGAGCGCCGGTCGGGCTCATCGGGAGCACGGTGGCGGTCCTCTCGGCCTGCATGAGCAACACGGCCGTCGCGGCGGCGTTCCTGCCGCTCGTCGACTCGTTGGCGGCCCGTCCCCAAGGAGGGGCGCCCGCTGCGAGGGGCGCCGTCTCGTCCAGGCCCCTCTACATGGTCGTGGGGGTCTTTGCGGTCCTCGGCGGGAACCTGACCCTGATAGGCTCCACCCCCCAGTTGGTCGTCCAGGGCGTCCTCGACAGCTCGGGCCTGCCGACCTTCGGCTTCTTCAGCCTCCTGAAGGGGGCGCTTCCGCTGCTTGTCGTCGGGGTGCTCTATTTCTCGACCGTCGGCCGTCGCCTGCTTGCAGGGGCCGGGGAGACGGGCGGCAGGACGGCCGTCCTTGCCGAGGTCCCCGCCCCCGCCCCCGTCGGCCCTCCCGCCCCTGCCGCCGCCGTGGCCTCCTCCGCCTCCTCCGCCCCTGCCCCCGCCCCCGCCCCCGCCCCCGCCGGGATCCCCGTCGGCGCCCCTGCCGAGGAGCGCCGCCTGCCCTCGTACCGCCGCATGTGCCTTGCGGCGACGGTCTTCGTGCTCTGCATCGTGGGCATCGTCGCGGGGCTGTGGACGGTCGGCGCGGTGGCCATGCTCTGCGCGCTGCTCCTCGTCGCCCTGCGCTGCATCGACCTTGGGACCGTCGTGCGGAAGGTCGATTGGTCGTCCGTGGTCATCCTGGGCGGCTCCCTGGGCTTCTCCGCCGGCCTCGAGGCGTCGGGTGTCGGCAGGACGCTCGCCTCGGGCATCATCGGGCTGTGCGGCGGGAGCAACGCCCAGCCCCTGCTCGTGTTCTCGGCCGTCGTGGTCGTGACGGCCGTCCTCTCCTGCCTGATAAGCAACACGGCCGTGGCCGCCATGATGGCGCCCATGGGAATCTTCCTCGCGCAGGGCATGGGCTTCTGCGTCACGACCATGGTGGTGGGCATCGTGCTCGCCTCGAGCGTCTGCTTTGCCACGCCCATCGGCACGCCCCCTATGACCCTCACCCTGTCCGCAGGCTACCGCTTCACGGAATACCTCAAGGTAGGAACCCCTTTCTGCCTGCTGCTCGTCGTTGTCATCATCGTCTTCACCCCCCTGCTGTATGGCTGGTGAGAGATGCGCCGCCCCGCTGCCCCCCCCCCCCCCCCCCCCCGGCAGGGGGCGGCCATGCCCCCCGAGGCCCCTCTTGGGCACCGGACGACCGAACGGAAGGAAGCTCGAATGTCAGATGTGATCGTTGCATACAAATGGGTCCTGGACGAGTCCGACGTCAAGGTCAGGGACGACCTGTCGGTCGACTTCGGCTCGGCCCGAGGAAAGATAAGCGAATACGACCGCAACGCGATAGAGGCGGGCCGTCGGATGGCCGAGGCCCTGCAGGGCAGGGCGCTGGGCGTCTCGTGCGGGCCGGCCCCTGTCCGCAAGTCCTTTTCCGATGCCCTTTCCCGAGGGCTCGACGAGGGCATTTGGGTCGATACGGGCGAGGTGGAGGCCTCTGCGCAGATAGCCGCCCGTGCCCTTGCGGCCGTCGCGCGGCAGACGGGCGCGGTCGCAGTGGTGTGCGCCGAGGGCTCCAGCGACGACTACGCGCGCCAGACGCCCTCCCGCATCGGCGCCCTCCTCGACTGGCCGACCGTGACCGCCGTGAACAACATCGAGGTCAAGGAAGGGACGCTGCTGGTGCGCCGCAGGATGGACGAGTGCGTCCAGGTCGTCGAGGTGCCCCTGCCCGCCGTCCTCTCCGTCCTCCCCGAGACATGCCTTGCGCCTATCCCGAGCCTGAAGGAGGCCCTTGCGGCCAAGCGGAGGCCGGTCGACGAGAAGGATGCCGCCGGGCTGGGCGTCAGCCTTGAGAGCACCTTGGAGCGGGTGGGCGTCCGAGGGTACCTCAGCGAGCGCAGATGCAATCTGATAGAGGGCGAAACGGCCGCAGAGCTCGCCGCCGGCCTCCTTGCCGCCCTCAAAAAGGAAGGAGTGCTGTAATGGCAGGCTTGTATATGTTCGGGTCCACGCCCCTGCTGGCGGCGGAGGCGGCGTCCTGCGCCTCGTCGCTTCAGCGGGACGCGGCCCTGATAGTGACGTCCGCGCAGGACGTGGAGGCCTACAGGGGCCTGGGATTTTCCGAGGTGCTCTGCCTCCAGGGGAGGGAGGCGCTTCCCGAGGCCTATGCCAAGCACATGGCAGGGCTGCTGGCAGAGCGCGAGGCCGAGGCCTTCGTCGTCATCGCCGACGTGACGGGCCGCGACGTCGCGGCCAGGGTCGCGGGCTACCTGGACTGCCCGATGGCAAGCGACGTCGCCGAGTTCTCCTTGGAGGAGGGCGGCATCGGCGCCAGGCGGCTGGCCTATGGCGGCGCCGTGGTCTACGAGGAGCGCATCCGGGGCTTCGGCGTCGTGGGCCTGCCCGCAGGCCTCTTCGCGCCGTCCGCGCCCTGCGAGGAGGCGTCCCCCCTCGTCGTGCGGGAGGTGGAGGGCGACGGGCGGGCCGTGCTCGTCGAGACCCAGGCGCTCGACCTGGGCGGCGTCGATCTGACGAAGGCAGAGCGCGTGGTCTGCGCCGGCATGGGCTTCACGTCGAAGGAGGAGCTTCAGACCGCCTACGACCTGGCGCAGGCCCTGGGGGCGGAGGTCGGCTGCACCCGCGGCCTGGCGGAGAACAGCCATTGGTTCCCGGGCTACATCGGCCTTTCGGGCGACCAGGTCAGTCCCAAGCTCTACTTCTCCCTGGGGGTGTCGGGCCAGGTCCAGCACACGGTGGGGATACGCGGCGCGAAGCTGGTGGTCGCGGTGACCAAGGACCCCAACGCCCCCATCCTCAAGAACTGCGACTACGGCGCGGTGGGGGACCTGTTCGAGATCGCCGACGCGCTGCGTGCCCAGATAGGGCGCTGAACGCCAGAGACGCCAGAGACGCCAGGGATGCCAGGGACGCCGGGGTCGCCAAGGGCCCGCCGCCCGAGCGCCCTCCCCTGCGGTGGGGCCGCCGCAGGGGAGGGTGCACGGGAAGGCCCCGCACCCCGCGTCCCTTCGAGGGCGCGCCCCTACAAGGCGGGCGCGCACAACGAACGAAAGGAAGGTAAGGCCATGGAACGGAATTCGATCACCGAAGGGCAAGGAGGGCCCCTGCAAGGCATGCGCGTCATGCTGACCGGGATGGCGTTCGCCGGCCCCTTCGCCGCACGCTGGCTCGGTGACATGGGGGCCGAGATCATCAAGATCGAGGTCCCGGGCAGGGGGGACACCTCCCGTATCGGCCGCAGGGTCAACGAGGCCGGCTCGGTGCCCAAATGGATAAGCCTGGGCCGCAACATGAACAGCTTCGAGTTCAACATGAACTTCGACGTGTCCCCCGAGTCACGGCAGGTGTTCTGCGACCTGGTCAAGGAATGCGACATCTGGATAAACAGCGTGCCCAACATCGGCAAGCACGGGGCCACCGACGAGCTGGCCATGGGCAGCAACCCCCGGCTCGTCATCGTCCATGTCACCGGCTTCGGCCTGCCTGAGAGCGGCGGGTCGCCCGAGCTTCTGGGCAATCCCTGCGTGGACCCTGTCGCCCAGGCCTTCAGCGGCCTCGCGGCCATGCAGGGCATGCCCGACGGCCCCTATCTGACGGCCAATCCCATCGTCTGCGACAGCGTGACCGCCCACCAGGCAGCCGTCGCTGCCCTCGCCGCCTACATAAACGTCCAGCGCACCGGCAAAGGCCAGGTCGTGGACGTCTCGATGTACGAGAGCGCGGCCTACCTGATGGTCTACCACTGGTGCTCGCAGCTCAACGGCGAGGGGCTGTACGAGCGCTCGGGCCCCCTGAACCAGCTGTGGCGCCCCTTCGGCTACTACGAGTGCAGCGACGGGCAATGGGTCGCTGTCGGCGTCTGGGGCCTCGGCATCTGGAAGAAGTTCTGCGACCTGATGGGCGTGGACGGCGAGGTGGAGTTCCCCTACATGGACACCTGCGGGCAGGACGACCCGGAGAAGGTCGAGAAGATGGACGTCATCTGGACGGCCTACCTCTCCACGCACACGGCCGCCGAGGTGGAGGCCGAGTTCAGGCGGCTGGGCATCCCTACCTCGAAGATCAACAACGCCGAGGACGCCTACAGGAACCCGCACTGGCAGTCGCGCAACGACTTCGTCAAGATAAGGGACCTGACCTCGGGCGAGGACTTCATCGACATCGCCACCGTCCCCAAGTTCCTCGGCACTCCCTGCGAGGCCTACAAGCCCGCCCCCCTGCTCGGCCAGGAGAGCGACCTGGTCCTGCGGGAGCTGCTGGGCTACAACGAGGAGCGCATCGCCGCCCTCAAGGAATGCGGCGCGGTCGCCGCGTCGCTCGTATCCAAGTAGCGCCCGGCCACCGGGCGCCCGGCCATCAAGCCCCCGGCCACGGAGCGCCCGGCCATAGACCCCCCCCCCCCCCCCCTGGGCCGCACGGAAGGCCGGGGAACACAGGAGAAAGGAACACGTCATGGAACTGACGGAGAACCAAGAGATGTACCTCAAGATACTCGACGAGTTCATAGAGCAGGAGGTGCAGCCGCGCATCAAGGAGCTCGATGTGCAGGACGAGTACCCCGTATGGATGCAGCAGCGACTTGCGGAGCTGGGCTTCACCCGGCTGGTCGCCCCCGAGGAGCAGGGAGGCTTCGGCGAGAGCATGACCACGCTGCTCCTGCTCATCATCCGGGGCTGCCAGGTGAACAACACCCTGGGCTCGCTGCTGAACTGCTCGAACAACGCCAACAAGCTGCTGAGCTTCGCCAACGAGCGGCAAAAGGAGGTCTTCCTCCCGCGCATCGTCGAGGAGGGGCGCTTCATGGGCATGGCCTATACCGAGCCGTCCGCCGGCTCCGACTCGAAGGCCATCCAGGCGACCGCCGTCCTCGACGGGGACGAGTGGGTCATCAACGGCACCAAGAGCTTCATCTCGTACCGCTGCGCCGTCGGCAGCTGGCAGGTCAGTGCCAAGACCGTCGACGAGGAGGGGAATCCCGGCATCAGCGTGTTCCTTGTGGACGCGAACGCCCCCGGCGTCAGCTACGGGGCCCACTACGACAAGTTCGGCTGGTGCGGCTCGGACACGGGCGACGTCTACTTCAAGGACTGCCGCGTGCCGCGATGGAGCCTGTGCGGGACCGTCAACAAGGGCCTGCACATCTCGCTCAGCACCTTGGACGGGGCACGCCTCGTCATCGCCGCCCGTGCCGTCGGGTACGCCGAAGGGGCCTTCGAGAAGGCCTGGGAGTATGCGTCCGAGCGCGAGGCCTTCGGCAGGCACCTCACCGACTTCCAGGCGCTCCAGCATTATTTCGCGGACATGTACAGCTCGATCCAGGTCAACAAGGGGTACCTGATGCATCTGGTCTCCGAGCTCGACGCGGGGCACTCCATCGGCAAGGGCGGCTCCATCGCCAAGCTGAACAGCACCCTGATGGCGCAGCAGGTCTGCCAGCGCGCCATGGAGCTCTGCGGCGGCATGGGCCTGCTCAAGGACTTCGGGCTCTCCCGCTACTACGAGGACGCCTGCGTGATCATAACCGGCGAGGGGACCAGCGAGATACAGAGGAACATCATCTTCAAGGCCCTGCAGAGGGAGCGCCGCTGACAGCTGCCAGCAGCCGCTGACAGCCGTCGGCGGCCGTCGGCATGAGCCCTTCGTTTCGTTTCAAAGGAGTCGAACATGAAACTCACCAAAGGCAGACTCGTCTGTATCATCGTGGCGGTCCTCGTGGGCGTGGGCATCGCCCTCGTCCCTCCGCCCTCGGGCCTGGAGGTCTCGAGCATGAGGGTTCTGGGAATCCTCGCGGCCGCGGTCGTCCTGTGGGCGGGCCGCGCCTTCCACGAGGCCGCCATCGCCCTCCTCATGAGCACCCTCTTCATCGTTGCGGCCCAGGTGAAGATAACCGACTCGTTCAGCGCCTTCGCGGACACCACCTACTGGCTGCTGGTCGCGGCCTTCGCACTGGGCGCGGCGATCAAGGAGTGCGGGCTGCTCGAACGCATCTCCATCATCCTCCTGCGCCTGTTCCCCAAGAGCTTCTCGGGGCAGGTGCTGGGCCTTTTGGCGGTGACCACGGTCACCTCCCCCGTCATTCCCAGCAAGGCGGCGAAGTGCTCGATCCTCTCGCCGTTGGTCCGAGGCATGAGCGAGGCCATGGGCTACAAGAACGAGGGGAGGGAGGCGACCGGGTTCTTCCTCTCGTACTACTCCGCCATCTGCTTCTCGCCGGTGATGTTCATCAGCGCGTCGGTGACCACGGCGGCGCTGGTCGGCATGTTCAGCCCCGAGATACAGGCCCAGTACACCATGCTCTATTGGGCGATGTGCGCGCTGCCCTGGCTCCTGTTCGTCTTCGTGGGCAACTTCCTCTATATCAGCATGAGGTACCGCCCCAAGGTCAAGACCAAGACGGACGTCGGCTTTCTCGACCAGCGCCTGAGCGAGCTCGGCGCGTGGAGCAAGAACGAGAAGCTCATGGGCATCATCATGGGCCTGACCGTCCTGCTGTGGGTCCTCAAGAGCCAGCTGGGCATCCCCGAGTACGCCGTCGCGCTGTTCGCGCTCGTCGCCTCGCTCGTCTTCGGCATCCTGCCTGCAGCGAAATGGCGCACGGCGGTCGCGTGGGAGACGCTCATCTTCATCGGCTGCGCCGTCAGCCTTTCGAAGGTGCTCCCGTCCGTGGGCATCACCGACTGGCTCGTCAACACCGTCGGCCCCTACACCGAGGCGTTCTTCGGCAACCCCTTCCTGCTGATACCGGTGCTTGCGCTCATGACCCTTGCGGTCCGCTTCCTCATCCTTTCCGAGATAGGCTACCTCTCGGTGTTCACGGCCTTCCTCTTCCCGCTTGCCATTGCCGCAGGCATCAACCCCTGGGTCATCGGCTTCGTCCTCAACGCCTTCGTCGTGGGCTGGTTCCTGCCCTATCAGAGCTCGGTCTACCTGACCGCTCTGCACGGCGCCGGCACCGGCTGGGTCACCGAGAAGGCCACGACTGCCTACTGCGCCGTCTACTGCGTGATCGCACTGGCCGGCATGTACGTGGCGTACTTCGTCTGGAACCTCATGGGCATCTGGTCGATCTGAGGCCGCGTGCCGCCTGCGTGCCGCGTGCCGCCTGCGGGCTGCGCGCCGCCCGTGGGCCGCGCGCAGCCCGGGCCGCCGCCCCACCCGCCCCGCCCGGGCAGGCGGGGCGGCGGCGCCACCCGTCCCGCCCGCACTTCTCCCACGCTTCCCCCGTGCCTTCAGGAGGATGGTGAATGTGTTTCAGTTTGGTTACTTCCTTATCAGGAACGCGCAGTGCTTCCCTGACAGGCTCGCGGTCGCCTGCAAGGACGCGGCGCTCACCTGGCGCGAGTTGAACGAGCAGAGCAACCGGCTTGCCAACGGCATGAGGGCCCTCGGCATCGGCAAGGGCAGGCGCGTCGCCGCGTACTGGCAGAACTGCACCGACTGGGTCGTGCTCTGGTATGCCTGCCAGAAGCTGGGGGCGGCGCTGCTCCCCCTCAACACGCGCCTGCTTCCCCGTGAGCTCGCCCGGGCCATGCACATCGCCGCATGCGACACGCTCCTGTGCGGCGACGCATACCTCGACAAGGCCTTGGAGCTCATCCGCCTGCACGGGGCGGTGACGACGTGCATCGCCCGCCATGCCCTGCCGGGACGCCCCGCCTGCCGCTGCGTGGACTGGGAGACGGTCATGTCCCTTGGCGGCATGCACGAGGCGCAGGCGGACCTTGCGGAGGACGACGAGGCGCTCATCCTCTTCACCAGCGGGACGACGGGGCATTCGAAGGGCGTCGTCAGGACGCAGCGCATGCTCCGGGACCAGGCGATGGTCCTCGCCATCGAGAACGGGAACCGGCGCCCCCACGAGGTCATGCTGACCTCCTCGGCCCTCTACCATGCCGCAGGGCTGCTTTGCGTGCTCAAGATGGCGGCCCTTGCCGGCTCCCTGGTCCTTGCGGACAGGCTCGACCCCGCGCTGGTGCTGGGGCTCATCGAGCGCTATCGGGCGACCGAGGTGCTGATGGTGCCGCCCGTCGTCTACAGCCGCCTGATCGCCCATGAGGGCTGGGAGTCCTTCGACCTCGGCAGCGTGTGCGAGGCGCAGGCCTCTGCGGGGAGGTGCTCCCTGCCGTACACGGAGACGATCTTCTCCCTGTTCCCCCATGCCTCCCTGCGTGTCTCCTGGGGGTCGACCGAGATATGCTCGGCGACCGGGGAGGCCGTCACACGTGCCGCCCTCGCAGAGGACCCGGGGCTGGTCGAGAGCGTGGGGACCGTCAACAGCCTGTTCGAGATACGCCTGGTCGATGCCGACGGGCACGAGGTGGGCCCGGGCGAGACGGGCGAGGCGCTTGTCCGCTCCCCGATGGTGTTCAAGGGCTACCTGGGCGACGAGGACGGCAGGGAGGGGACGGTGCGGCCGTCTGCGGACGGATGGTTCGCCACAGGGGACTGGCTGCGCAAGGACGCCGACGGGCACTACTACTTCGTCGGGCGCAGCCAGGACATCATCAGGAGCGGCGGCGAGAACGTCTACGCCCAGGAGATAGAGCAGGCCCTGCTCGAACACCCCGACGTCTGCGACTGCGCGGTGATAGGGATTCCCGACGACTATTACGAGGAGACGATAGGCGCGGCTGTCGTGCCCCGCCTTGGGAGCGGGCTGACGAGCGAGCGGATGCTCGAATGGTGCAGGCATCGCCTTGCGGGCTACAAGAAGCCGAGGCGCTGGCTCTTCATGGACGAGCTTCCGACCAACAGCATAGGAAAGACACAGAAGGCACGGCTGCGGCAGCAGGACGTCCTCGGGATGTTCGAGCCGGCCGCAGGGCCGCCCGCAGAGGCGGCTGCAGAGGCGGCTGCAGAGGCGGCTGCAGAGGCGGCCGCAAAGGCGGCAGCAGAGGCGCCCGCAGGGGCGGCCTTGGAGGCGGTCGAGCCTGCCCCGTTGAAAGGTGTGTGACATGGCTGATTTCGATGCGATAGTGGTGGGTTCCGGTTGTGCCGGCCCCGTGGCGGCCCACGAGCTCGCCAAGGCCGAGAAGAGCGTCCTGGTCATCGAGCGCGGCACGTATGCCGGTGCCAAGAACATGACCGGCGGCAGGATATACTCCCATTCGCTGCGGGAGGTGTTCCCCGACTTCGAGGGCACGGCACCGCTCGAGCGCCGCATCGTCCGCGAGGGCATCTCGATGATCACCCCCGACGCCGGCCTCACGGTAGGCTTCGGATCCTCGCAGATGACGCAGGAGGGCCAGGCCTCGTACTCGGTGCTTCGCGGCCCGTTCGACCAATGGCTGGCCGCGCAGGCCGAGGCGGCCGGTGCCGAGTACATCTGCGGCATCGCCGTGGAGAGGCTGCTCGTCAAGGACGGCAGGGTCTGCGGGGTGATCGCCGGGGAGGACGAGATAAGCGCCGAGGCCGTGCTGCTCTGCGACGGCGCGAACTCGCTTCTGACGGAGCAGGCGGTGGGCTTTGCGCGTCCCGAGCCCTCGGCCATGGCCGTCGGCGTCAAACAGGTGATCGAGCTTGCGCCCTCGCTCATCGAGGAGCGGTTCCTGCTCGGCGAGGGCGACGGCGCCGCCTGGCTGTTCGTCGGCGACGCGACCAAGGGGCATGTGGGGGGCGGCTTCCTGTACACCAACCGGGGCTCCGTCTCCCTCGGGCTCGTCGCGACCATCTCCGACCTGGCACGTGCGCACGTCCCCATCTGCCAGATGCTCGAGGACCTGAAGGCCCACCCCGTGGTGGCGCCGCTCGTCAAGGGCGGCAAGGTCGTGGAGCACAGCGGCCACATGGTGCCCGAGGGCGGCTTCGACGCGATGCCCGACCTTGTCGGCGAGGGGGTGCTGCTCGCGGGGGACTCGGCGATGATGTGCCTCAACCTGGGGTACATGGTGCGAGGCATGGACTACGCGGTGGCGGCCGGGATGCATGCGGGGCGCAGCGTCGCTGCCGCCCTGGACGCACGGGACACCTCGAAGGCCGGCCTCGGATGCTATGTCGATGCACTGGCAGAGAGCTTCGTGCTCAAGGACCTGCGGCAGTTCAGGCGCTTCCCGCACTTCATGGAGTCCACGACGCGCCTGTTCGACGAGTATCCCCGGCTGGCGCGCGACGTCATGAACACCCTGTTCATCGTCGACGGAAAGCCGGTCCAGCCCTTGAGGCGCTCCCTCATGCCCCTCGTAAAAAGGGTCGGCATCGTCAATCTGCTCAAAGACGTCAGAGGAGGCATGAAGGCCCTATGACCATGAACGAGACCGAGCCTGTCACCGTCAACGTGGACGGCTACCTTTCGCTGAACAAATACGAGGTGGACGAGGGCAACCCGCATATCGTGCTGGTCGACGACCCGGACACCGAGGAGTTCCTCAAGCTCGTGCGCGTCTGTCCCGCCGCCCTGTACCGCATGGACGACACGGGGAAGAAGCTCTTCGACTTCGCGGGATGCCTGGAGTGCGGGACCTGCCGCATCGCCTGCGCAGGAAGCATCGTCAAGGAGTGGCGCAACCCCCAGCCGACGATGGGCGTGGAGTACCGCTACGGCTGAGGCGCTGCGCCGCTGCGCCCGCAGTCACGATGCCCGCCCTCGCGCCCGCCGTGCGCCCGCCGCCCCGCCGTTTGGCCGCCGCCCGCAGTCACGATGCCCGTGCCGCTTTTGGGTATACTGGGAAGGTCATTTCGAGAGACCCCGAGAGGAGCGGCAGTGCAGGAGGCAGCGGAGCAGAAGGCGGCAGTGCAGGGCGGAGCGGGGCGCACGGCGGCAGGGCAGGGCGCGGCGGGATGCACGGGGGCGCCGTCTGACGCAGGAAGGCGCGCCCGGGAAGGGCGGGTCGTCGTCATCGACTTCGGCGCACAGTACGGGCAGCTCATCGCCCGTCGCGTGCGCGACCTCAAGGTGTACTCCGAGATACTGCCCTTCGACACCGACGTCGCGGCGCTTGAGGCCGATCCGCCTGCGGCCCTTATCCTCTCCGGCGGCCCCGCGAGCGTCTATGCGGACGATGCCCCCGCGCTCGACCCCGGACTCCTCGAACTGGGCGTCCCGGTGCTCGGCTTCTGCTACGGCATGCAGGCGATGGCGGCCGCCCTGGGGGGCACGGTTCCCAAGACGGACGTCGGCGAGTACGGCCCTGCGGAGCTGACCCGCTGCGACGGCTCCTCCCTGCTGCTCGACGGCACGCCGGACACCCAGACCGTCTGGATGAGCCATCGTGACAGCGTGGGCGCCGCCCCGCCCGGCTTCGCCGTCACGGCTTCGACGCCGACGACCCCCGTCGCCGCGATGGAGGACCGGGCTCGCGGGCTCTATGCGACCCAGTTTCATCCCGAGGTGCACCATACCGCGTTCGGCAACCAGATGCTCTGCCGCTTCCTCTTCGACGTCGCAGGCCTTGAGCCCTCCTGGACGATGGACTCCATCATCGAGGGAACCACCGCCGAGGTGCGTGCGCAGGTAGGGGAGGGGCGCGTCGTCCTCGGGCTTTCCGGCGGCGTCGACTCGAGCGTCGTGGCCGCCTTGCTTGCACATGCCATCGGCAGACAGGTGACCTGTGTCTTCGTGGACACGGGGCTTCTGCGCAAAGGCGAGCCCGAGGAGGTCGAGAGGGTGTTCGCGCGGCAGTTCGACGTGGACTTCGTGCACGTCCATGCCGAGGCGCGCTATGCGGCGGCCCTGGCGGGCGTGAGCGACCCCGAGCAGAAGCGGCGCATCATCGGCAGCGAGTTCTGGCGCGTGTTCTTCGAGGAGGCAGCCCGCATCGAACGGCGCTGCGGCGCTGCGGTCTCCTATCTCGCCCAAGGCACCATCTACCCCGACGTCATCGAGAGCGGCTCGGCGAAGGCATCCAAGTCGGCCGCCACCATCAAGAGCCACCACAACCTCATACCCTTCCCCGACGGCGTGCACTTTGAGCTCATCGAGCCCTTGCGCCACCTCTTCAAGGACGAGGTGCGTGCGCTGGGAACCGCCCTGGGGCTGCCCGACCACATCGTGCACCGCCAGCCCTTCCCCGGCCCCGGACTTGCCGTGCGCATCATCGGCGAGGTCACGCCGGAGCGCCTGGAGGTGCTGCGCAACGCCGACGCCGTCGTGCGCGAGGAGATCGACGCCTACAACCAGGCGCTGTACGAGCAGACCGGCATACGCGACAGCGACCGGAGCGTGTGGCAGTACTTCGCGGTGCTGCCCGACATCAAGAGCGTCGGCGTCATGGGAGACGAGCGCACCTACGCCTACCCCGTCATCGTTCGCGCCGTCGAGTCCCGCGACGCCATGACCGCCGACTGGGCCAAGCTCCCCCACGACCTCCTCGCCCGCATCTCCTCGCGTGTGGTCGCCGAAGTCGAAGGCGTCAACCGCGTCGTCTACGACATAACGAGCAAGCCACCGGGGACGATCGAGTGGGAGTGATGCGCGGTGGTGTTAAGCCGCAGGTAGATGGCTTATTTTGAAAATAGTGGTGTAAAAATATACAAGTAAAATATCGTCAATTGTGATATTGCCACTAGTATCCCCATCTAGCTGCCTTATGTCGAGTACTGGTTTAGACGCCAATCGATTATCGGCATACGCCGCCGTTGGCATCGACATCGTAACCAACATTGCGATGGCCACTATTGTTGCCACACACAGCTTGAACAGTCGACTGCCCATGGTTGATGACGCCACCATACCTATCACTTCCTTCTTTTGAACGAGCTTTCGGTGACAACCGCCGACAGTCTGTGCCGATTCCGACACCGAGGTTTTGCAACGGGGCAGCCATTGTCAAAAGGTGTAGGTTTTGATAGTTGCCCCATATCCCAACTCTCGTCCCGCATCATACCACATTCACAGCATTTGCCCCTAATTCTTGCAGAAATCTGCATCCTTTTGTGCCGCCCTCCCCAAGAAGGCCCTCTATCAAAACCTACACCTTTTGACAGTGCTTTGATGTTTTCTTGGCATTCATGCGGTGCCCGTTAAGCTGGATAGCATACGCGAAGCTCTCAGGTGGGGCTGTCTTCCGCCATTTCTCTATAGAAGGGAAATTACCGTTCACACTCTGTCATCCCGAGCGGAGGGGCGAAGCCCCGTAGCCGAGGGATCCTTGGGTTTGAGCGCCCGGCAAACAGTTCGGCCAGACCGCGTTTCAGCGAGAACGGGCTGACAGGCCCACGGAACGCGAGGCGACCAACTGTGGCTGAGAGACGCTTCAACCTGCGGTCGGCTGCTTCGCAGCCGAAGATTCCTCGGCTTCGCTTCGCTGCGCTCGGAATGACAGTGGGATGTGAGTAACCCTTGGCAGTCATACGGCGCTTGTTAAGCTGGATAGGTGATTTGACAAGTAGTACTAGAATACATATGGCAGTCACGCACCCAAGGGTCTGGAGCCGCCATGCAGGAACTCACCGTCGCGGAGGTCAGGGCCGAGTTCTCGGAGATACTCAGTGAGGTGCAGAAGGGCAGGTCCTTCGGCGTGGTCTATGGCCGCAGGCGGACGCCTGTCGCCAAGATCGTGCCTTACGACGAGCCGACGGAGATAAAGCTCGGGGTGCTTGCGGGCGTCGGTCGCATCGAGGTCGGCTCGGACTGGGAGATGACGAGCGCAGAGATGCTCGGTCGATGAGGTGCCTGCCGCGCCCGCCTTACTCGAAGCGGTAGCGGCGGAGGCGCAGCGCGTTGGTGAGGACGGAGACGGAGCTTAAGCTCATGCAGGCGGCGGCGATGATGGGGCTGAGGAGCGGGCCGCCGAAGAGGTAGAGGAGGCCGGCGGCGACGGGGATGCCCACCACGTTGTAGCCGAAGGCCCAGAACAGGTTCTGCCGGATGGTGCGCATCGTCCGCCTTGAGAGGGCGATGGCGCGGGGCACGTCCATGAGGTCGGAGTGCATGAGGACGATATCGGCGCTCTCGATGGCGACGTCCGTCCCCGAACCGATGGCGATGCCGAGGTCGGCCTTGACGAGCGCCGGCGCGTCGTTGATGCCGTCGCCCACCATCGCGACCTTTCTGCCGTTCGCCTGCTGCGCCGCGACCTCTTGGGCCTTGTCTTTGGGGAGAACCTCGGCGCGCACGTCGTCGATGCCGAGCGACGAGGCGATGGCAAGCGCGGTTCTCTCGTTGTCGCCCGTCAGCAGCGTGACCTTGACTCCCATGGATTGCAGGCGCTCGATGGCGGCGGCGCTCGTGGGCTTCACCGTGTCTGCGACGGTGACGATGCCTGCCATCCCGTGATTGACGGCGATGTACATGGGGGTCTTGCCCTCTGCTGCGAGCGTGTCCGCGAGGGGGCCGAGGCCCTCCATCGCGACCCCGTGCCCCTCCATGAGGGCGCGGTTGCCGATGAGCACCTGCAGCCCGTCGATGGTCGCGCTGACGCCCTGTCCTGCCAACGACTCGAAGGCGTCCGTCCGCCCCAGCTCAAGCGAGCGCCTCTGCGCCTCGGCGACGAGCGCCTGTCCCAGCGGATGCTCGGAGCCCCGCTCGGCGGTCGCGGCGAGGGCGAGGAGGCGGTCGGCCTCTGCGGCCTGCGTGCCGGGGGCGTCTGCGTCCGCCGCTGCGCCTTGCGCGGCCCCTGTCGCCTGCGCGTCATCTGCGTCCGGGGCATGCGGGACGGCTGCGGCTCCGGCATGCTCGCCCTTATTCCCCTCCTTCGGAGGGGTGCCCCGAAGGGGCGGGGTGGTCTCCACCGTCGCTTTCGACTCCGCCGTCCTCGATGTGGGCGATACGTCTTCGCCCTTCTCCCCGCAGACGATGACGTCGATGACGGAGGGGCGGCCCTCGGTCACGGTGCCGGTCTTGTCGAGCACGACGGTCTGGAGGGAGTGCGCCACTTCGAGGCCCTCGCCGCTCTTGATGAGGATGCCCATCTCGGCGCCTTTGCCGGTGCCGACCATGATGGCGGTGGGCGTGGCGAGGCCCAGTGCGCAGGGGCAGGCGATGACGAGGACGGAGATGGCGACGAGCAGCGCGAACTCGACGGGCGTCTTGCCCATGGGCAGAGGGAAGCCGCCGACGGTCACCGCGAGGTACCAGGCGACGCCGACGACGAGCGCGATGCCGCAGACGATGGGCACGAAGTAGCCCGCCACCACGTCGGCGAGGCGGTTGATGGGCGCTTTGGCCCCCTGGGCGCTCTCCACGAGCTGGACGATATGGGCGAGCGCCGTGTCCGCCCCGACCTTCTCCGCACGAAAGACGATGCTGCCGCTCGTGTTCAGCGACGCGGCGTAGACGGCGTCGCCGGTCTGCTTGTCCACGGGCATGCTCTCGCCTGTGAGCATGGACTCGTCGATGGCGGTGCGTCCTTCGAGCACGGTCCCGTCGACGGGGATGCGTCCGCCCGGCTTGACCACGATGGTGTCCCCGGGCTCGACCTCGTCGATGGGCCTTTCGGTCTCGATGCCGCCCACCAGCACGAAGGCGCTTTTCGGCGCGAGGCCCATGAGGCGCTTGATCGCCTCGCCCGCGCGGCCCTTCGAGACGGCTTCGAGCGTCTTGCCGAGCAGTATGAGCGTGATTATCATCCCGGCGGTCTCGAAGTACAGCGACTCGACGTACTGCATCTGCTGATGCTCGTCGCCGAGGAGGATGCCTATGACGTGGTAGAGGCTGAAGAGGAAGGCCGCTGCCGTGCCGACGGCGACGAGCGTGTCCATGTTGGGGCTGCGCCTCAGCAGCGAGGAGAAGCCGACCGTGTAGAAGCGGCGGCCCACGCCGATGATGGGCAGGACGAGGAGAAGCTCCGCCAGCGCGTAGCGCTCGGGGTGCGCCATGGGGTCGAGCGAGCCGGGGACGGGCAGGGGAGAGCCGGGGATCATGGGGGCCATGGCGAGGTAGAACAGCGGCAGCGCGAAGGCCGCCGCGACGACGAACCGCGTCCACATCGCACGCAGCTCCTGCCGCCTGCGGTCGCGGTCCTCCTCAAGGGAGCCGGCCAGCGAGCCTGAGAGCGCCCGGTAGCCCGCCTTCTCTATCGCCTCGCGCAGGGCGGCGGGGCGCACGGCGTCTGCGTCGAAGGTCACGGTCGCCTTCTCAGTGGCGAAGTTGACCGCGACCGCCTCGACGCCCGCGACCGCCCCGAGCGCCTTCTCGACGCGCTGCGCACAGACCGCGCAGGTCATCCCTCCGACCGGTATGCCCAAGGTGCTCAAAGTCGTTGCCATGGCCGCGCCTCAGCGCTTCCAGTCGGCAAAGAGCGGTTTTGCCGCTGCCAGGGTCTCGGCGGGCACGACGATCTCCTCTGCGCCCGTGGCCTTGTCTCCCTCGAAGATGGGCACGGGGTTGCAGCCGCCCGTCTGTATCTCCACGTCCTCCAGGGCGAAGCGGTTGCCGCAGTTCTGGCAGACGAGCACGTCGCCTTCTTGCACGTAATAGCCCCGCCCGGAGTCGAAGCAGACCTGACAGGTGTTGAAGGCCGTGCGGACGCTGCCGTCGGGCGCCTTGACGGCCAGCACCTCGAGGGCGGTGCCTTCGACGTCGGCGGGGTAGAAGCGTGCCTGCTCTGTGATGTCGGCAAGGGGGATGACGACATCCTCGCCGCTGGGCGTCGCTGCGGCGCGGTTCGTGTCCGCAGCGGCTGGCCGGTCGGTTTGCGCGGCCTGCGTGCCGCCGTTTGCGTCCGCGTTTGCGTCCGCCTGCGCGCCCGGCCCTGCCGCATCGCAGGCGGGCAGCCCCACGAGCATCGCGAGAAGCGCACCGATGCATCCGAGCGCCACAGCCCTTTTTCTCATCATGCTCTTAGCCATCGTTGTTTCGCCTTCCTGTTGTCTATGCGTTCCCATTCGCATTGTCCGGTTGTCCAATTCCCCTCCTTCGGAGGGGTGCCCCCCGCAGGGGGGCGGGGTGGTTCTCCCCGCCGTCGACCCTTTTTGCGGCTGCGGATTCCTCCTCCGCCCCGTCTGCCTCACGTCGCCACGACGTTGATGGTTCCGCGTATCATCCCCATCCAGCAGCTGTAGACGTAGCGGCCGGGCTTGGTGGGCGTGAACTCGATGAGGTTGTCGCCCTCCACGAAGGCATGCTCGACGCCGTACTCGGGGATGGACATGCGGTTGTTGCAGCCGTTGATGGCGTCGTCGGTGGCTTGGATGTTCCATTTGAGCGGCACGCCCGCCTGGACGGTGATGGCGGGGTAGGCGCCCGGCTCGAGCGTGTTCGTCACGACTTGGTACCCGCCCTCGACGACCGCCGTGTTGCCTGCGGGCGCGGCGGCGCCCGGCAGGGCGTCGAAGGGGGAGGGGAGGCCGGAGAGGTTCCAGCCGGTCGAGAACATGAACAGTCCGAGGACGGCGACGAGCACCGCGCCTGCGGTCGTGGCGCTGCGTGTGAAGCGGCGGGAGAGCAGCGACCCTGCCGCCCCCAGCCCGAACATCAGCGGCACCGTGCCCAGCGAGAAGGCGAGCATCGAGAGCGCCCCGACGAGGGCGCTGCCGGTCGAGAGGGCGTACAGCTGCATGGCTTGGAGCGGGCCGCAGGGCATGAGGCCGTTGAGCAGGCCGACCACCAGCGGGCTCTTGCTCCGGGTGCGCCTCCGATCCACGAGCGCGGCGAGCGCCCGGGGCGGCGCGATGTTGAACTGCCGCAGCCACGGGCCGGCCCCGAGCAGGATGAGCGCCATTATCACCATGAACACGCCGGCGGCAAGCTGCACGACGCCCTTGAAGAAGCCGTCGAGGGCCACCACCGACCCTGCCGCCCCCACGAGGCCGCCGACGAGGGTGTAGGAGACGACGCGCCCTGCGTTGTACAGCAGGGACGGCCGCAGCGCTCTGCGGGCGGACGTGCGGGCGGACGTGGGTACGGGCGTGGGTACGGGCGTGGGTACGGGCCGCGCCGCCTCTGAGGGCGGCTGCCCCGTGCCGCCGCCGGGCGTTGGGCTGTCGCCGGGCCGTGCGTCGTCGCAGGGACCTGCGCCGCCGCCGGCCCTCGTGCCGTCTCCCTGCCCCGTGCGCCCTATCGTTTGCGAGAGGTTGATGCCCCCGCACATCGCCACGCAGTGCAGGGAGGTGAGCAGCCCTATGACGAAGAGCATGGCGTATCCCATGCCCTCGCTCACGAGGGGGAAGGAGTTGAGTGTGCGGCCGAGGCCGGAGGCCTGCGCGACGAGGAAGAGGGCGAGGACGAGGACGGCAAGCCCCGCGAGACGGCGTGTGGCCTCCCTGCGGCTGCCTGTGGCCGCAGGCGCAGGCGTGGCCGCAGGCGGTGCGCCCCTTCGCCCCTTTGCCGCGCCTCTCCTCTGTCGTCCTGCCTTCGCCATCGTCACGTCCTCGGTCGTTCCTGTCTTGTCCTATTGAACCATATGCTATAGAATACGCAAGTAGGCACATAGAGGAAAGATACTATCGATTTTATACTATGAGCCGCCCCGCCCCGCCCCGCCCCGCCCAAAGGAGGCACCATGGGATGTTGCGACCACCGCAACCTCAACTGTCCGGTAGACGCGACCATCCGCCTCATAGGCGGCAAGTACAAGACGCTCATACTCTGGCACCTCGCCCAGCAGACCCTGCGCTTCGGCGAGCTCCAGAAGCTCATCGTGCAGGCGACCCCCAAGATGCTCACCCAGCAGCTGCGCGAGCTGGAGGGCGACAGCCTCGTGACCCGCACCGTCTACCCCGTGGTGCCGCCCAAGGTCGAGTACTCGCTGACGGAGTTCGGGCTGAGCCTCAAGCCCATACTCAACGCCATGTACCAGTGGGGCGCGGCCTACATGGACGACAACCACCTCGCCATCACCTGCTCCATGTCGTTCGAAGGGGATGCCGAGTGGCAAAGGAGGCCCTCATGACCAAGGAGGCTTCGGTGTCCACGGATGCCCCGAACGGCGGCCTCATCGCGGACGCCCCTGCGCCCAAGGACGCCCCCCTGACCGAGGACGCCCCGACCGGCGCCCCCCAAGGCGGCCCCCTGCGTGCGGTCGTCGTGATACTCGACGGCGCCGCAGGCGACGCGCTCGAGGTCTACGGCGGCAGGACGACGCTCGAGGCCGCCTCGACCCCTCATCTCGATGCCCTTGCACGCGAGGGCGTCGTGGGGCTTGTCCGCAACGTCCCTTCGGGCATGGAGCCCTCCTCGAACGTGGCCTGCACCTCGATCGTCGGCTACGACCCTGCGGACTACCCCATCGGCCGTGGCGCGCTGGAGCTCGCCGCGCTCGGCGTCCCCCTAGAGGACGGCCAGGTCGCCCTGCGCGTGAACCTCGTGAACGTCACGCCCGCAGGCGTCATGCACAGCTATTCGACGGACAACATCTCGAGCGAGGACGGCCATGCCCTCGGCGACGAGCTCAAGGCGGCGCTCGACGACGACACCTTCACCCTCTACAAGGGCACGGGGTTTCGCCTCTATCTCGTGGTCACGGGGCACCCCGCGCTCATGGAGACGACGTTTTCCGCCGCGCATGACATAGCCGACATGCCGGTCGCCGAGCATCCGCCGCGCGGCCCGGAGGCGCAGCTTGTCCGGGACTTCGAGGCGCGGGCCAAAGAGGTGCTGGCAGCGTCGCCCGTCAACAGGCGCCGCATCGCCCAGGGCCTGCTGCCTGCGACCGACGTGTCCGTGTTCTGGCCGGGCGTGCGTCCCCAGGGCATGGAGGACTTCTCGGGCCGCTTCGGCAGGCAGGCCGCCCTGAACTCCGGCGTCGACCTGCTCAACGGCATCGCCCAGCTTGCGGGCATCAGGCGCTGCCACTTCGCAGGCGTCACCGACGGCCCGGACAACGACTATGCCGCCCAAGGCGAGGGGGCCCTTGCCATGCTTGGGGAGAACGACGTGGCGTTCGTGCACGTGGAGTCCCCCGACGCAGAGGGCCACGACGGCAACGTCGAGGGCAAGCGCCGGGCCATCGAGGCCATAGACCGCGAGATCGTCGGCCGCCTGCGCTCCTGGGCCGCCGAGCGCCCGCTGCGCATCCTCGCGCTGCCGGACCACCCCACGCCGCTTGCGACCAAGCGCCACACCAGCGACCCCGTGCCCTTCGTCATGGCAGGCCCCGGCATCGCGCCGAACGCCGCCCAACGCCTGACCGAGGCCGAGGCGAGGTCCTCCGGCCTCCTCGTCGACCCCGGCCATCGTCTCCTTTCCACACTGCTCGTTCACACCCCACTGTCATCCCGAGCCTGCCGAGGGATCCTCGGTCGCGCAAGCGGTCGACCGCAGGCCGAAGGACCCCCCGACCTGCCGTTGGACACTGCGTGTCCAAGGATTCCTCGGCGGGGCCCGGAATGACAGTGAGGGTGTGAA
This sequence comes from Coriobacteriales bacterium, assembly GCA_031263105.1. GTDB lineage: Bacteria > Actinomycetota > Coriobacteriia > Coriobacteriales > UBA8131 > JAISGJ01. The sequence goes on along the minus strand of JAISGJ010000042.1, from coordinate 18,002 downwards.
CACGGTAACCTCATAAGGAGGCGGTGCTGCACGAGTTCCCGTCTCGTTGCAGCCCTGCCCTTTGCTTTGTAGTACAATACTCGGCTATGCGTCCGGTTCGGGTTCGGGCGCGTCCCGCAACGGAAGGCCCAGAGGGGGCCCGTCCCAGAAAAGAAGGTGATAGTTATGAGCGACACTGGCATCGGCCGTAAGATAACGGAACTTCGGGAGGCTCTGCTGCTGTCACCTGAAGAGCTTGCCGAGCGCTGCGGCGCGGACGTGGAGACCATCGAGGGGATAGAGGCGGGCGACATCGTGCCGTCGCTCGCCCCGCTCATCAGGATCACGCGCGCCCTGGGCGTGCGCCTCGGTACCCTGCTCGACGACGACGAGAACCTGGGGCCGGCGCTCGTCCGCTCCACGGACTACACGCAGACCACCCGCCTCAAGGCGCTTGAGACCCACAGCGACGCCGGGGGGCTCGTGTTCAACGCGCTCGCGGAGGGCAAGGCAGCACGCCATATGGAGCCCTTCTACATCACGCTGGAGCCCTCCGAGGCGACCGAGCACCAGCTCTCCGCCCACGAGGGAGAGGAGTGGCTGTTCGCGCTCGAAGGGCCGCTCGAGATCGAGTACGGCAAGGACACCTTCGTGCTGCAGCCGGGCGACAGCATCTATTACGACTCCATTGTGCCGCATCAGGTGCGCTCGCACGGAGGAGAACCCGCGCGGTTCGTCGCCTGTGTCTACACCCCTGCGTGAGGTGGCTGCCATGACAAGCGAAACCGCCGCCGCTGCGGCCGCCGCCGCCACGCCGCCGCACGCCGCCGCCCCGCCGCTCCACACGGAGCTGACCATCGGCGAGTACTTCCGCGCCCAGGTCGCCCAAGGCCCCGACCACGAGTTCATCGTCTACCCCGACCGCGACCTGCGCTGGACCTACCGCGACTTCGACGAGCGCACCGACAACCTCGCCAAGGGCCTGCTCGCCATCGGGATGGAGCCGGGGGACCACCTCGGCGTCTGGGCGCGCAACATCCCGGACTGGCTGACCTTCATGTTCGCGACCGCCAAGGTCGGCATCGTGCTCGTGACCATGAACCCCGCCTACAAGAGCCACGAGCTCGACTACGTGCTCAAGCAGAGCGACATGACGACGCTGTGCATCATCGACGCGTGGCGTGACGTGGACTATCTCAAGATAATCCGCGACCTTGTCCCCGAGGCCCTCACGAGCGAGCGCGGGCGCCTTTCCGCCACGGAGTACCCTCACCTCAAGAACCTCGTGTACATGGGGCCGGAGAAGCATCGCGGGTTCTACTCGGTTCCCGAGCTCATCCTGCTCGGCCAGCACATCGACGACGAGAGGCTGGCAGAGGCGTGCACGGCCTTCACGAACACCGACCCCGTGAACATGCAGTACACGAGCGGCACGACGGGCTTCCCCAAAGGCGTCATGCTCACGCACCGCAACATCCTCAACAACGGCTTCTACATCGGCGAGCGCGAACGCCTCGCCACGGACGACCGCGTCTGCCTCCCCGTGCCCTTCTTCCACTGCTTCGGCTGCGTGCTCGGCGTCATGGCCGTGCTCACGCACCGCTCGACGATGGTGGTGGTCGAGGAGTTCGACGCGCTCCAGGTGCTGCAGGCCGTCCACAAGGAGCGCGCGACCGCCGTCTACGGGGTCCCGACGATGTACATAGCCGAGCTCAACCATCCGATGTTCGAGGAGTTCGACCTGAGCTCGCTGCGCACGGGCATCATAGCAGGCGCCGCCGTGCCGCCGGAGGTCATCCGCGAGGCCATCGAGCGCATGGGCATGACGCAGATCACCAACTGCTACGGCCTCACCGAGACCTCCCCGGTGTTCATCCAGACCTCCTGGGACGACAGCATGGAGCACCGCCTCTACACGATAGGCAGGCCCCACGAGCCGGTCGAGGTGCGCGTCATCGACCCTGCCGACGGTCACGTCTGCGGCCCCGGCGAGGTGGGCGAGCTGTGCTGCAAGGGCTACAACGTCATGAAGGGCTACTACAAGATGCCCGAGGAGACGGCCCGTGCGATAGACGGGGACGGCTTCCTGCACTCGGGCGACCTCGGCAGCTTCGACGAGGACGGCTACTACAAGGTGACCGGCCGCATCAAGGACATGATCATCCGGGGCGGCGAGAACATCTACCCGCTCGAGGTCGAGAACTTCCTGCTCACGGTTCCGGGCGTGCTCGACGCCCAGGTCGTCGGGGCCCCCGACGAGCATTATGGGGAGATAGTCGTCGCCTTCATCAAACAGCGCGAGGGCTTCGAACTCAGCGAGCAGGGGATACGCGAGCACACCGTCAAGCACATGGCGCGCTTCAAGGTGCCCAAGTACGTCTTCTTCGTCGACGAGTACCCCGAAACGACGAGCAAGAAGGTGCAGAAGTTCAAGCTCCGCGAGACCGCCGCCGAGCTCGTCGAAGAGCGCAAGCAAGCCGAGACGGCGTAGGGTGAGCGCGGGGCGCGGCAGCGGTGACAGAGGGGACGGTACGTCTGTCCCCTTTTGTCTTGTCTGCTGGCCTATTCCAACTAGTAAGCAGTTTGTTATATAATGTCTTACATATCTTCGGCGATTGGAGCATAGTGGATTCTGTGACCATACGAGTCGATGACAATGTGAAGGGCCAAGTGGTCGGCATTCTCGGCGGCCTTGGCCTTGACATATCCTCGGCGACCCGTGCGTTCTACTCTCAGATAATCCTGCACAACGGCCTGCCGTTCAAGGTGGAATACCCTGCTGAGCGGCTTGCACCCGAGACGGAGGCGCGCTTCCTCGAGGCCGAGGGGCACGTGCGGGACGGCACTGCGGGACACCCGTCGCCCGATGCCCTTTTCGATGCCTTGGGCATCTGATGCTGGAGGCGAAATACGAGGCCGGCTTCAACCGCGACATCAAGACCCAGCAGAAGAAGCATCGGGATATGGACAAGCTGAAGCATGTCCTGTCCCTTGTCATGGAGGACACCGACGAGGCTCGCGCAATCCTTGAAGCCAAGTTCAAGGACCATCAGTTGACGGGCGACAAGAAGGGCCGGCGCGAGTGCCACATCGACGAAAGGGTCGATTGGCTGCTCGGCTATGTGGTTGACAGAGAGATAGGCCAGGTATCCTTCGTCATCACAGGATCACACGACTACCTGTTCGGCAAGAAAAGCCGCCTCTGACGCTAGGGAAGCGCCGATTTATTCATTGCGCTACGGGGGCTCACGCGCTGCTTCGCAGCTTCGCCCGAAAACAGTCCACTGGACTGTTTTCCATCTCACGCCTGACTTGCCCCAGCTCTGCCCGTGAGCACAGCGCCATTACCGCAAGTAGTGGCGCTGCGCTCCCGAACAGACCTGGGGCAAGTCAGGCGCAATCTGGCGGGCAAGCAATTAATCGGCACTTCCCTAGGCTGAGTTTTCGCCCAGGTCGTACATGATGTCAAGGAGCTCGTCGCGGCTGTGGGCGCCGGTTTTTGTGTAAATCCGCTTAACGTGGGTCCTGACCGTGTTTTGGGAGACGAACTGGGTTTCCGCAATGAAGGGCACGCTTCTCCCCTGCATCAGCAGCTGCACTATCTCGGTCTCGCGCTTGGACAGCAAGAATCGCTTGGCGGCCTCTTCGATTCTCAGCTCTGACAGCGGTTCTGCTGTCTGGGCCTTTCGTTGGGTGAGCACGGTCATGTGGATTACCGCGATGACCAGGTAGGTGACTTTCAGCGACATATCGACGACCCTGCTGGTTTCAAATGCCATCACCGATTGAAGCATGGTATAGAGCAGGAAGAACGCTGCGGTGAGCAAAGTGAACAGGCCGTATGTGAAGGCAGGGGAAAGGCTGTCGTTGTTCGGCTTGTCCGCCAGACGTGTGACGAACACGATAAAAAGAAGCGTGATGGGGAATCCAATCAGTATGCTCCCAAGAAACGCCCCCGCAGATGATTCGAAGCCGCCGCCTATGCTCAGCCCGTCCTGCCAGACGCTGAGAAACCAATTGAGCACATTCATGGCTATGCACGTAACGGGGAAAACCGGCATCAGGGTGTCAAGTCGTTTCAGTGACCTGTCGCTGACGAGAAAGACCAACAGGAGCGCGGCAAGAAACGACCCCACAGAAACCCCTGACCGAGCGCTGGGGTTCAGTGTGAAGAGAGCCGTTTCGTTGGTGTTGACGTCGTTCCAGACCCATGCTCCGATGGCTATGCTCAGCAGTAATCCAAGCAAGAAAATCCAGTTCCTGCTCGCAACGCCCTTGGCGACATCCAAGGCCGAGAGGTCGCTTGCGGCATCAGGGTCTTTGCACAGTTCTATGGTTTTCGGCGCAAGCGATGCAAGAACTATGAGGATTCCCACACAGACACCGAGCGCAGGGGAGGGCATGACGCCCAAAAGCAGTTTGACCGCACTCGCAATCAGACCGGAGGTGGCCGCATAGCGCCAGCGTGTGTGCCGTTGCAGGCTGCACAGAACCAGGCCTTTGCTCAGACCGAGCAATGCCAGTCCGTATCCGAACAGAACGCTGAGCGCAACGCAAAGTGCAGCGGGGGAGGGCACATGGCTCGCAAGGAGACAAGACACGTACCCAAAGGCAGTGACAGCTCCCGCCTTGCTGCCAAGGTAACGGTATGACGTGGTCGCAGACAGCGAGCCTTGCACCACAAAGACCAGTCCGCAGCACATGATTGCACAAAGCCCCGCTACGAAAAGGTATACGATATCGATGCCGTCAGCCACCAGGGCCGAGAACTGCTCTGCGCCGTCAACAAGGAACAGAAGCAGTGCAGCGTAAGCCCCCAGACTGGCAACGCTCACAGCGCCCGGCAGGTTTTGTCGGTTTCCCCCGAGATTGCCGCTCAAAAGAAACAGCCGTTCCTTCCTCAGTTGTTGTCCGCTTGATTCTCCTCGATTCGACCATGGTAGCTCATTTTGCTCGGTTGCGCTGCATGCGCGCCACCCGAATCCGCAGTTCGTTTGAGCCGATTGTAAAACCACCTGATTTGGGGGACAAATCTTTTGGGAATACCCACGGTCATTGATAGGTATCGGGAGCGCCCGTACCTAAAGTACGAGACGTTCTGGTGGGGTTCACCGATTCCGGTGAAGTTCACTGAAGTACTCGAATAGGCACGAGAAAGGATTCAGATGAGCGACAGAGAGCACGGACTCGACAGACGCACGTTTTTGACAGGAGCGGGACTACTGGCGGCAGCAGGCGTCGCTGGGGCGGTTGTCGGCTGTGCGCCCAACGCCGACGAGGGCGGCGGCAGCGGCGATACCGGTGAACCCGAGGCCGGAGGCACACCCGCGACCGGGGCCGCGACCGGTGGAGCGCCCGAGACCGCCAATGCCAGCGGCATCGGCAGCGGCAATCAGCCCTATCCCTGGTCCACCGCCCCGCCGACCGTCGCCGACGAGGATGTCGAGGAGACCCTCGACTGTGACGTCCTTGTGGCCGGCACCGGCATTTCCGGTTGCTGTGCGATTCTGGCAGCGGCCGAAAGCGGTGCGAAGGTCATCTACTGTGACAAGCAGGCAGCCGTCTCGTCTTCTTCGGGCGAGATATTCATCCTTGGCAGGAGCGACAGGTCGATACAGGCCAATTGGGACCGTGTGAACAAATACGACCCCAACGTCATCATCGAGCGTATGCTGCTTGAGGGCTCAGGCTTTCCCAGCCAGGCAATCTGGAGGGAATGGGCGTGGAACCACGACGAGGTGTTCAGCTGGTATATCCAGCCGTATCAGGACCTGGGTGGGGAATTGACCATTGCCCCGACCCAGGCCGACGGCCAGGCGTTGATGGGCGACCCCGAGGCCAAGGGATGGTTCGCACCCAACTTCCTCCCCGAGCCGCCCGGCTACGATGCCATGAAGGTCATCGCTGAAGGCGGCTACCCCGACTTCATTTCAAGCTTTCGGTGCGACCAACTGTCTTTCAACGAGGCCTGCGTGACCAAGGCAGAACAGGACTACGGCGCACAGGGCTTCTTCCTCTCTCGTTTGGAGTGCGTTTTCAAAGAAGGCGACCGCGTGGCCGGCGGCTATATATATAACTATGAGACGGGCGCGTACAAGAAGGTCAACGCCTCCAAGGGCGTCATCCTCTGTACGGGCGACTATCGGAGCAACAAGGACATGGAGGCGTATTTTCTGCCGGACGTCTACAAGAACGGCATCCAGCAAATGGGTGATTTCAGCGACCCCGACGGCACCCCCGTGTTCTATGGCGACCACCTGAAAATCGGTGACTGGGTGGGTGCAAAGATTCAGCAGCACCATGCCCCGATGATTCATCACATGGGCAACATGCTGGGCTTCATGGGTGGCGGCGATGTTCCGTCGCAGTCGATGGGCATTGCTCCCTACCTGCGCCTGAACACGTTGGGCAAGCGCTTCATGAACGAGAACACTCCCGGCCAGCAGACCGAGAACCAGCTTGAGGCACAGCCCGGCATGAAGTGCTATATGCTGTGGGATGCAAACTGGGCAGAATGCGTGCCCAGCTTCCCGCCGACCCACGGCGGCATCAACGAGGTCACCGTTCCCGGCGTGGACGGCTTCGATTCCGGCATCGAGGGTGGTTGGATTGTCAGGGGCGAGACCATCGACGAGCTGCTGGACAACCTGTACAAGGAAGGCGACCCCAACTGGGTGGGCATAGACAAAGACACCGCCAAAGCCTCCATCGCGCGTTACCAGGAACTCTGCAAGGCCGGTGAAGATGACGACTTCAACAAGCCGCCCACCATGCTTACGACCTTTGACGATGCAAACGGGCCCTTCTTCGCCACCTACTTCGTTCCGGCCTCGAACTTGGTCAATCTGGGCGGACTGTCCTCCGATGAGCACGGCCACACCTTTGACCGTGAGACCGGCGAGGTCATCAAGGGGCTGTATGTGGCAGGCAACACCCAGGGCGACCGTTTCTGCGTCCAGTATCCGATTCCCTGCGGCGGCGTGGCTTCTTCAATCTGCATGTACTACGGCTATACCGCAGGAAGAAGCGCTGCTGGGGGCATGTGACCTCAAGGGTTGGGGGGGGGGGACGTGCCCCCCCCCCCCCCCCCCCGTGCCAGGCATCGGGGCAAACTGGGGCGGGACGTCGAGGATGCCGTCCCCTACAGGTGTGGCAGGGGAGATGTGGCGGCATGGCCGCATCCGTAGGGGACGGCGTCCTCGACGTCCCGTTTCCCTGGTATGCCCCGCCCCCGTCGCTCCGTGAAGCCTGATTTTATCTATATTTTTCCTTCCTCTGACCTTTCCTGTACAGAGGCTCCGTATCGTTTGTTGCGGTCATCCGACAGGAGAATGGCAGACAGGGCGCGCGGTGCGCGTCGCCACAGGACAAGGGAGGAACCTTGGATTCTCGCAACGATATCAGGCAGGAGATAAGGCAGGGCAGCGGGCTCGACCGCAGGCAGTTCGTCGTCGGGCTCACGTCCGCCCTGGCGTTCGGCGTGCTGGGGGCGCTGCAGGGCTGCGCGGGCGACGCTGCGGCGGCAGGCGGCACGGCGGCAGGCGGCGGGGGCGGCGGCACGGGCGCGACGGGCGGCACCGGCGGCACCTCCGGCGGCGGCGGCGCCGGCACCGGCGGCGGGAGCGGCACGGGTGCCCCGAGCGCGGCGGCGCCGGACACGTCACCGCTCGTGTTCGTGTTCTACCCCGACGCGTCCTCCGCCGACATGACCGCATCGCGCGAGGCCTTCGCGGACGCCATCAAGGCCGCCTGCGGCCGCGAGGTCGAGGTCATGCTCACGACGGACTACAACGTCGCCATCGAGTCCATCGCCAACGGCAGCGCCGACATCGCGCAGATGGGCGCCGAGGGCTATATCCAGGCCAACAAGAAGAACGGCGCGGTGCAGGCGGCCTGGACCAACAGCGACGACAACGGCTCGCTCGAGCTTGCCTGCTACTACAGCCGCATCTGCGTGCGCCCCGAGGACCTCGCGAACTATGAGAGCGGCTCGGGCTTCACGCTGGAGCCGCTCAGGGACAAGAGCTTCAGCTTCGTCTCCGCCTCGTCCACCTCGGGCTTCAAGGTGCCCTCCTCGGTCATCGTCGGCGAGTTCGGCCTCGACAGCAACGAGGTGCTGCTCGAGGGCGGGCAGTTCTTCAGCGAGGTGCTGTTCGGCAACTCCCATCAGGGCTCGGTCGTCAATCTGGTGAGCGGCGCCGCCCAGGCGGCGGCCTTCGACGACATAGACGTCGATATGTACCTGGAGCTGGTCTCGGGCGAGGCGAACATGCCGGGCGCCCTCTACCGGGTCCGCGACGATGCCGAGGACCCCTTCACGGACGTCCGGGGAGGGGAGTTCGTCATCATCTCGTCCACGCCGGTCCTCAACACGCCCTATGTGTTCAACACCGAGACGGTCGACGAGGCGACCCGCACCGCCATCGTCGAGCATATGTGCTCGGATGCCGTCGCCGACGACCCGCGCATCTTCAAGGACCCCGACGACGAGACGGCCATGGCCATCCATACCAAGAAGACCGAGGCGACCTGCTTCCTCCCGGTGACCGACAGCTGGTACGACCCCATCCGCAGGCTGAGCAGCTAGAGGGCAGGTTGCCATGCGAGGCAGTGGGTTGGCGGGCTCGGGCGCGGCGGGCGCGGGCGCGGCTGCGGCAGGCGCGGCGGGCGCGAGCGTGAGCGTGAGCGCGACAGGCGCGGCGGTCGGCGACGGGGCGGCGGCGACAGGTGCGGCGGGGGCAGGCGGGACGGCCGCTCCCGCCGTCTCGCCCGAACTTCTCCGCATCGAGGGGCTCTCCAAGAGCTACACGAGGACGCGTCCCGCACTCGACGAGGTGAGCCTCACCTTGCGTCGGGGCGAGCTCGTCAGCGTCATCGGGCCCTCGGGGGCGGGCAAGTCCACGCTCCTGCGGTGCATCAACCGCATGATAGAGCCCAACGCCGGCAGCATCGTCTTCGACGGCCGCGAGGTCACAGGCTTCGGCCGACGCGAGCTGAGGATGCTGCGCCGCAGGATCAGCATGATATTCCAGCACTATAACCTCGTGCACCGCCTCACCACCATAGAGAACGTGCTCCATGGGCGCCTGGGCTACAAGTCCACGCTCGCGGGCATGGTGGGGCTGTACACCGAGGCCGAGAAGGCCAAGGCCTTCGACATCCTGGCGCAGCTGGACATCGTCGAGTTCGCCTACGTGCGCACCGACCGGCTCTCCGGCGGCCAGAAGCAGCGTGTGGGCATCGCACGCGCCCTGGTGCAGGACCCGCTGCTCGTGCTCTGCGACGAGCCGGTGGCAAGCCTCGACCCCAAGTCCTCGCGCGTCATCATGGGCTACCTGCGCGCCATCGCCGACACGCTCGGCATCGCCTGCCTGGTGAACCTGCACCAGGTGGACTACGCGCTCGACTACTCCGACCGCATCATCGCCCTGCGCAACGGCGCCGTGGTGTTCGACGGCGCCCCTTCGGCCATGGGCGAGGAGACGATACGCAGGGTCTACGACATGGGGCCCGCCGAGGCCGGGAAGCCCAGGCCGCTGGTGCCTGCGGAGGCGTGCTGATGGAGGCCAGGCTGTCGGCACACAGAGAGGCATGCTGATGGAGGCGGAGGCATCGAGGAGCGCGGAGGCGTTGGAGAGGGCCGTCGGCTTCTTCCGCAGGCGCACGCTCTTCGTCGCGCTTGCGGCCGCCGTCCTTCTCGTGCTCAACGGGGCGATCGGCTCCCTGCTCGGATTCGACCTCCCGGCGGCCCTGCACGACCTTCCGGGCGGCATCGTCTGGATGTTCTCGAACTTCATGCCCACCGTCGCGTCCTTCTCCAAGTTGGGCACCATCGTCTCCCAGCTCGCCTCGACGGTCCTCGTCTCGGTCGCCGCGAGCTGCACGGCGGCCGTCCTTGCGCTGCTGCTCGCCGTGATCGGCTCGCGCTCCGTCGGTTTGGGAGGGCCCGTCCCCCTTGCCGTGCGCGCCGTCGCGTCGCTGCTGCGCAACATCCCCACGGTCGCCTGGGCGCTGCTTCTGCTGCTGTCGTTTCGGCAAAGCGAGTTCACCGGCTACCTTGCCCTGTTCCTCGGCAGCCTCGGCTACCTGACCCGCTGCTTCCTCGAGAGCATCGACGAGGTGAGCGGCGGTGCGGTCGAGGCCCTGCGCGCGACCGGCGCGACCTACGGGCAGCTGGTCGCCCAGGCGGTCATGCCCCTGAGCGCGACCGCGGTCGTCAGCTGGGTGCTGTTCATGATAGAGACCAACGTGCGCGACGCCACGCTCGTCGGCATCCTCACGGGCACGGGCATCGGCTTCGTGTTCGACCTCTACTACAAGAGCTTCCGCTACGACAACGCCGGCCTGGTGGTGCTCGCCGTCGTCGTCGTGGTCATAGCGCTCGAGCTCACGTCGAACCTCGTCAGAAGGGCGATACTGTGAACGTCCGCCCGCCCCTTGCGAACGGCCGCCCGCCCGTCCCCCAGCTGCCGCTCGGCACGGTGACCTACGGCATCGTCCGTCAGGGCCTTGCCGCCCCCGGCCCTGGGCAGGGCCTTGCGGCTCCCGGCCTTGCCGCCGTCGGGGGCGCACGCGGCCTTGACGAGGCGGTGGGGCGCGTCGTGTTGCACAACCGGCACGGCCTTATCCGCATCCGCACGCTTTCGCGGCCCAACGTGATGCTCGGCGCGGTGGTCGTGGTGCTCGCCCTGCTGACCGCGTACACGATGCTGGCCCTCGACTACGGCAAGACGCCCTTTCTTGCGGCCCTTTCCGCCATGCTCAGGGACTTCCTCGTCATGATGACGCAGCCCTACATCGACAAGCACTTCGGCCTCGGCGACGTGACGGGGGGACTGTTCGTCTCCTTGGGGCTCGCCGTGCTCACCACCTTCGTCGGCGCAGCCCTCGCCTTCGTGCTCGGCCTGCTCGCGGCGGCGAACCTCTCGAACCGCCTTGTCAGCAATGGGATAAAGGCGGTCATGTCCTTCTTCCGGGCCGTCCCGACCATACTGTGGGTCCTCATCTTCACGGTCGCCATCGGCCTGGGGCCGGAGGCGGCGGTCTGCGGCCTGCTGTTCCACAGCGTCGCCTTCCTCGTCAAGGCCTATTCCGAGAGCTTCGAGGAGGTCGATCCCGGTGTCATCGAGGCCCTGCGCGCGAGCGGCGCGTCCTGGTGGCAGACCGTGTTCCAGGCGGTGGTCCCCGAGAAGACGAGCGAGATGCTCTCGTGGGGCTTCATCCGCTTCGAGATAAACTTCGTCAACGCAGTCGCCGTCGGTGCGGTCGCAGGGGCAGGGGGCATAGGGCTGCAACTGTTCCTTGCCGGCAGCTTCTACCACAACATCCACGAGGTCGGCTTCATCGTCTACCTCTGCCTGGCGGTCGCAGCGGCGCTCGAGCTCGTTGCGACGCGGCTGAGGAGGAGGTATATTCGGTCATGAGCGAGGAGTCTCGGATGGGCGGCGGGGGCGCAGGGCGTGCGGACAAGGGGACTTCGGGCCGCAAGGGCGACGAGCCTGCGAGTTGCGTGGGAGGCGTTGCCGCAGGTCTTCGGATGGGCCGTCTGCAAAGGACGCGCATTCTGGTCGAGGGCGACCCCGGCCTCTCGGCACGGCTCTGTGCACAGGCCCTTCGGCGCCACACTGTCGTGACGCTGGCCGCCCCGCACGAGATGCTCGTCGTCCTCAAGGTGCGCGAGAGCGCCCGGGGCGGCCTGTTCTACCTGGGGGAGGCCTTGGCGACCGAATGCCGCGTGCGCCTTGGCGAGCTGCCCGGCATCGGCCTCCTGCTCGGTTCCGAGCGTCAGCGAGCCTTCGCGCTGGCGGTCGTCGACGCAGTGATGAGCGCACCCGCGCCCCTGCCCGAGGAGTCCGGTTGGGTCGCGCTGCTCCAAGCCGAGGAGGCCCGGCTGGCCGCAGCCCGCCGCATCGGACAGGAGCGCATCGGGCGGACCCGGGTCGAGTTCTCGTCGATGGCGAGGGAGGCGACGAGCGATGTATGACCAAGAAAGGGCCCCTGTGCAAGCGCACGACCCTCGCATATTCGTCACCCAGTGCGCCTTCCGTGCGCTCATGGACGCCCTGGCGCGTCCCGGGCGCATCTTCCGGGTACCGACGCTCCCAGGCGCGCAGCTCGCCAATCCCTTTCTCGAGTGCATCGTGCGGACGCTCCTCGACCGGCATTGCGGTTTCGCCGTGGCATCGTGCGCCTCGGACGGGGGCGCACAACTGGCCGGCCACGTCGCCGCCCATGTCGGCCTCACGACCTCTGCGGCACGTGTGGCGCCCGACCGGGCCTCCTTTGCGCTCCTCACCGCCGATGTCCCGAGAGCCGAGCAGGCGGCCCTCATCGCAGCCCTCACGGGCGGCACTGCCCTCTCCCCCGAGCGCGGCGCCACGGCCCTCGTGGAATGCCGACGGTTGTCCGACGCTGCGGAGCGCCAGCGGGCGTCCGGCGACGTGGGGCGCCAGCGGCCCCACGACGGCGCGGAGGGCTTCCTGTGGGAGGTCGCAGGCCCCGGCGTCAGGTCGCATCAGCTCTTTGCGAGCAGCGAGGACGGCTGGTTCGCCGGGCGCCTGCGCCGGCATGACGAGTTCCCCTGCGGCATCGACCTGCTCCTCGTCGACCGCCAGGGCAACCTTGTCGGCCTGCCGCGCACGGCACGGATAAAGGCAGGCGTGTGCGCCTTGCAGGGGGAGGGCGGCGGCGATGCTTCGGGTGCGGCGGTTCCCGCAGGCGTGGGCCCCGGCGGCGCTTCGACAGCGGCGGCCTCCGCAGGTGCGCGCGCCTTGCAGGGGGAGGGGTAGGCATGGCCTATGTCGCCGTCAGCGGGGGCGAGGAGGCCATAGCGGCAAGCCTTGGGCTCCTGTGCGACGAGCTGCACGCAGCCCCCGGCCCTCTCCCGCTCGACGCCCTCGCCGCAGCCGTCCCCGAGCTCATAGACCAGGTCATGGGGGAGGGGTCCCTGTACGCCCCCCGTCTTGCGGCCCTGGCGCTCAGGCAGGGCGGCGGCTCGGTCGAGGAGGCCGTGTTCCTGCTGCGCGCCTTCCGCTCGACGCTGGAGCGCTCCTATGCCTCGCGCGTGGTGGAGACGGACGGAATGCAGGTGTCCCGCCGCATCTCGGCGGCGTTCAAGGACGTCCCGGGCGGCCAGCTCCTCGGCCTGACGCGCGACTACAGCCACCGCCTGCTGGACTTCACGCTGGACGTCGAGGCCGCACCGGCTGCTGCGGCCTCCGCCGTCGCTGATGTGGGCACCCTCGCCTCTGCCCCGCGCGTCGTGCCCGAGGAGCTGGTGAGGAGGGCGGGCTTCTCGGGGCTGCCGCGCGTGAGCGCCTATCTCGTCGAGCAGGGGCTCATGGTGCCGCCTGCCCCGGACGACACCGAGCCCTGCGACGTCACGATGGAGCCGCTGAGCTTTCCCGCCCCCCGTTCGGCCCGGCTCCAGACCCTTGCGCGCGGGATGACGCAGGCGGTGCTCGCCTTGGGCTATGCGGCCATCCGGGGCTTCGGGCCCGCCCATCCCACCGTGGGCGAGCTGTGCTCAGGGAGCGTCGAGGTCCTGGTCGACCACCCGCTCTGCACCGGTGGCAGCGAGGACGCCTGCTACCTCGGCTCGGTCCCGGTGACGGAGGTCGAGAGCCTCTTCGAGGTCGAGGATGCAGCGGGGGGCGCGCTCTCCCTCGACATCGGCTACGGCATGGTGCTCGGCCGCTGCGAGAGCAAGGCGATAGCGATGAGCGTGCTCGACCATTGCCTTGAGCGCACAGGCGGTGGCGCAGGGGACGGCACGGGCGGCGGCTTCCCCACCGAGGACGAGGAGTTCGTGCTCCTGCACGTGGACGGAGTCGAGGCGACGGGCTTCGTCTCCCATCTCAAGCTGCCCCATTACGTCACCTTCCAGTCCAAGCTCGACAGCGTGCGCACGACCCGTGCGCAGGGAAACGCGGAGCGGGAACCCGACGACGACATGCCCCCGCCCTGCGTGCAGGAGGGCTCCATGCAGGAACCCGACGACCTGACAGAAGGGGGCGTTGCCCGTGGAACAGATGTATAACTACGCATACTTCGACGAGGGCTCAAAGCGTGAGATCAGACGCGCCATCCTCAAGGGCATAGCCATCCCCGGCTACCAGGTGCCCTTCGCCTCGCGCGAGATGCCCATCGGGCGGGGATGGGGCACGGGCGGCCTCCAGATAACCCTGGCCGTCATCGGGCCCGACGACACGCTCAAGGTCATCGACCAGGGCCATGACGACAGCGTGAACGCGGTGAGCATCAAACGGCTCGTCACCATGGTCACGGGCGTGGAGGTCACCACCCGCACGGCGGCAGCGACGCTCATACAGTCGCGCCATCGGGTGCCCGAGCAGCCTTTGGAGGAGCATCAGCTGCTGGTTCTGCAGGTCCCGACCCCCGAGCCGCTGCGTGCCATCGAGCCGCGCGAGACTAAGACGCGCCGCCTCCATGCCGAGGCCGACTACACGGGTGCCTGGCTGCAGCTGTTCGAGCAGGTGGTGCGCTTCGGCAGCGCGGCGACCGGTGCCGACCATCCCGTGCTCGTCGGGGGACGCTACGTGATGGCGCCTTCCCCTATCCCCCGCTTCGACAACCGGAGGCTCCATCAGGCGGCCCACCTCACCCTGTTCGGCGCGGGCCGGGAGAAGAAGATATACGCGATTCCGCCCTTCACCGACGTCGTGCCGCTCGACTTCGAGGACTATCCGTTCGCGGTCGAGTCCTTCGGAGGGGCGGCCTGCCGGCTCTGCGGGGCGACCTGCGGGTATCTCGACGAGACGGTGGATGCCGACGGCGCGACCCGCTACCAGTGCAATGACACGGACCGCTGCCTGTCGCGCCGGACGGCGCAGGAGGAGGTGCCGGCATGAGCTGGGAGGTCGAGGCGCCCGCCCTCTCCCTCAGCGGCCTCTCCTGCCGCTTCGGGCCCGGATGCCCGCACTGCCTGGACCCTGAGACGCCCCCCGAGCGAGCGCTCTGTCCCCGATGCGGGACGGTGCACGCGTTGCGTGACGTCTCGCTTGCGGTGTATCCCGGCGAGATAGTCGGCATCGTCGGCGAGTCGGGCAGCGGCAAGTCGACCCTCATGCGCTGCCTCTGCTTCGACCAGCAGGCGACGGAGGGCGACGTCCGTGCGGCCCCCGTCGAGGGAGGCGCCCGCAACCTCCTCGCCTGCACGGACCAGCAGAAGCGCGCCATACGCGACACCGTGTTCGGCATGGTCTACCAGAACCCCCATCTCGGCCTGCGCATGGACTACAGTGCGCTCTCCAACATCGCCGAGCAGATGATAGCCGCCGGGCACCGCAACGTCTCGCAGATGCGCAAGCGGGCGCTCTGGCTGCTCGGGCGCGTCAACATCCCCTCGCAGCGCGCCGCCGAGCCGCCGCGCCTGTTCTCGGGCGGCATGCAGCAGCGCGTGCAGATAGCCAAGGCGCTCTCGAACAGCCCGCCCATCCTCCTGCTCGACGAGGTCACAACAGGGCTCGACCTGTCCGTGCAGGCCAAGGTGCTCGACCTCGTCCTGCAGCTGCGGCGCGAGTTCAAGGTGAGCATGCTCGTGGTCAGCCACGACCTCGGGGTCGTCCGCATGCTCGCACAGCGCACCTTCGTGATGCTCGAAGGCCGCATCGTCGAAGGCGGGCTGACCGACCAGGTGCTCGAGGACCCCCAGCACCGCTACACCCAGCAGCTCGTCGACTCCCTTCTCTGAGCGAGGCGGCGCGAGGCGTGGCAGAGCAGGAAAGGAACAGCTTATGAGCAGCACAGGAGCGGCAGGCCCCACGGTCATACGCGGCGGCAACGTGGTGCTGGCCGACCGCGTCGCCTACGCCCATGACGTGGTGGTCGAGGAGGGGCGCATCGTGGGGATACGGCCGAGCGCTTCCGCCCCGGCCCGCCCAGACGCACCCCCGGCCCGCCCAGACAAGCTGTCAGCCCCGCCCCCGCCCGGCGCCGCGGTCATCGACGCTCGGGGCGCCTGGGTCGCGCCCGGTTTCATTGACATCCATTCCGACTACGTGGAAGGCGTGGCGTCGCCGCGCCCCGGCGTGCTCATGGACCTGGGCGCGGCCCTGTTCGGCACCGACCGCGAGATGGCCGCCTACGGGGTGACGACCATCTACCACTCGCTTTCCGTCTACCGCATGCTCGTCTTCGACCATAAGCCCATCCGCCGCTTCGAGAACGTCTCGCGCCTTGTCGCCCTCATCGACGGGATGCGTGCGGGCGAGGCGCGACGGCACCTCGTCCGGCACCGCGTCCACCTGCGCGTCGAGGCCGACGCGGTCGACCGGCTGGAGCAGATAGAGGGCCTTCTTCGGGACGGGCGGATCGACCTGCTCTCCTTTATGGACCACACCCCCGGGCAGGGGCAGTACCGCGACCTCAAGGTCTTCGGCGACACGCTCAAGGGCTACCGGCCCTCCCTGTCCGATGCGGAGGTCCACGACGTGGTGGCGGCCCAGCAGGCGGCGCCGAGGCTCACGCTGGAGCAGATGGGGCGTCTGGCGCGCATCGCGCAGCAGCGCGGCATCGCCGTCGCCTCCCACGACGACGACAGCACAGCGAAGCTTGCGGCCATGCAGGGGATCGGCGTGTCCATCTCGGAGTTCCCTTTGACGCTTGACATCGCCAAGGCCGCGCGGGCGCGGGGCCTCCACACCATCGCGGGCGCGCCCAACGTGCTGCTCGGCCGCTCGCACTCCGGCAACCTCTCGGCGCGCGAGTCCATCGGCGCCGGGGCGACCGACATCCTGTGCAGCGACTACTGTCCGGCCGCCCTGCTCTCGGCGGTCTTTGCGCTCAACCGCTGCTGCGGCATCGACCTCGCGCGCGCCTTTGCGCTGGTGACCGTGAACCCCGCCCGCGCGGCCGGCATCGCGCACGAGCTGGGCGAGGTCGCCGTCGGCAAGTGCGCCGACCTCCTCGTCATACGGGAGCACGACGGCATCGGGGAGGGCCGGGGCGCAGGGGAGGGGCCGGGCCGGGACGTGGGCGCGGGGTCGGGCGCGGACGCAGGAGAAAGCTGGGGTGTGGGGGAGGGAGAAGGCCCGGGGACGCCCTTCGTCGAACGGGCGCTCGTGGACGGCCACGTCGTCTATCGGTCGTGCTATCCCTGCCTCGTCCGGCGGGAGCGCTGCGCATGAGCGCCCCGAGCGCGGACGGAGGGGTCGGCGTGTGCCAAGGCGACGGCACCCCTTGGCTGCTCGAGATCGCAGGACTCTCCAAGCGCTTCGACCTGCACGAGGCGAACCGGCGCGTCGTCGCCTGCTGCGGCATACATCTGAGGCTGCGTCCCGGGGAGTTCGTCGGCATCACGGGCAAGAGCGGCAGCGGCAAGTCGACGATCCTGCGCAGCGTCTACCGCACCAACTTGCCGCAGGCAGGGAGCATCTGGTACGATTCCGCGCGCTTCGGGCGCATCGACCTGGCGCGGACGGACGAGCGGTCGATGGTCTGGCTCAGGCGCTTCGAGATAGGCTACATCTCGCAGTTCCTCTCGGTGCTGCCGCGCACGACGGCTTTTGACGCAGTGCTGCAAAGCGCCCTTGACTCCGTGGAGGAGCAGGGGGAGGATGCGCTCGAGCGCGCACGGAGCGAGGCACGGCGGCTGCTTGCACACTTCGATCTGCCCACGACCCTCTGGGGGCTGTACCCGCGCACCTTCTCGGGCGGCGAGAAGCTCAGGCTGAACATCGCTATGGCCATGATAAAGAGGCCCCGCCTGCTGCTGCTCGACGAGCCGACCGCCTCGCTCGACAACGCCTCCAAGCTCAAGGTGCGCGAGCTCATCGAGCGCCTGAAGGAGGACGGCACGACGATGCTCGGGATATTCCACGACCTCGACTTCATGGAAGGCATCTGTGACCGCGAGCACAACATGCAGGAGGGACTCCTCGATGGCTGATGTGTCAGGGGGGCACAGGGGGACGGTTCTTTTGTGTGACAGTGGGGACGGTACTGTTTTGTGTGACAGTGGGGACGGTACTGTTTTGTCACAGCCCGCGCATGCGCGGGCTGTG
>JAISGJ010000035.1 GCA_031263105.1 Coriobacteriales bacterium | reverse complement strand
TCTTCGGCCGCGCCAGCGGCCGATCGCAGGTCGAGGCGCCTTCCGGCCGCAGTCGCCTGCTTCGCAGTCGAGGATCCCTCGGCAGGCTCGGGATGACAGTGGGGGCTCGGGATGACAGTGGGGGCCGGGTTGACAGTGGCCGGGGCGGCAGCGGCAGCGGCGGCGGGGGGCGGCAGCGGGGCAGTGATGGCAGCGGGGCAGTGATGGCAGCGGGGGCGTGAGTCTGTAACACGGAGGGAGGACTCCGGCACGGCTTCTGGAAAACAAACGCTTGCAATCCTGTCCGAGTGCCCTTATAATGCACATATGAGCAGATGTTCATATATTCATTATAAAGGCCGCGCTGCGAGGGGCCGACAGGTTCCACAGGGGCGGCCCAGGGAAGCGCCAAGCGCGTAACCGGTGCTTCCCCAGGCAAGGACGACGGCGAGAGGAGCGGGCACGATGACGAAAGCCGACAAGACGACAGAGGCGGGCAAGGCCGGGGCAGAGCTGAGGAAGCAGGGCAGGAACCCTGTGTCGGGGCGGAAGCCCCTGCGGCCCGCACAGGGGCATCGGGGGCATCAGGGCACCAGAGGGGGCTGCGAGTACGACGAGAGCTGCTGCGGCGCGGTCATCCGCAACAGCGAGTCCCTGTACGGGGAGGGCGGCGCCATCCCGAGCGACACGCTCATCTACCGTGCGACGGAGATATTCGCCGCCTTGGCGGACTCGACGCGCTTCAAGATACTCAGCTCGCTGTCGGCGGGGGAGCTGTGCGTGCATGAGCTGGTCGAGATATGCGAGGTCTCGCAGTCGGCGGTCAGCCACCAGCTGCGCCTGCTGCGCGACCGCGACCTCGTGAGCTCCCGCCGCGACGGCCAGCGGGTCGTCTACCGCTTCTCGGACGACCACGTGCGCTCGCTCATCCTCATCGGCCTTGAGCACGCCGCAGAGCGGGAGGTGTGAGATGGCGGCCGAACAGGGCGGCGCCTGCTGCGCCTGCTGCCACGAGCAGGCCCATCCCGGGCATCCCGCCGCGCCTGCCGCCCCCGGCCCTGCTGCGCCCGGCCCTGCCGCCCCCGCGCCCGCCGCATCCGACGAGGACGACGGCGCCCCCTGCGCCTGTTGCGCGTCGGCGGACGCTCCCGAGGACGACGGCTCCAGGCGTCGGGCGCTCCTCATGCTCGTCGCCTGCGCGGTGCCGACCCTCGCAAGCGCCGCCCTGCATATCGGCGGTGCCGCAGGGCCCTTCCTGACCCCGCTCACGACCGTGCTTGCCGTCCTCGGCTCCGTCGTCGGCCTTGTCATCATCGCGCCGGCGGTCCGAGGCGCCGTCGTCAGGCGCTCCATCGACATCAACATCCTCATGGCCATCGCCGTCGTCGGAGCCTGGCTGCTCGGCGACTTCGTCGAGGCTGCGGCCGTCGTGCTGTTCTTCTGTGTCGGCGAGTGGCTCGAGGACTTCGCCATCGAGCGCAACCGCTCCTCCATCGAGCGGCTCATGGATCTCACGCCGCAGGTCGTGCGCGTCAGACGGGGAGGGGAGACGCTCGAGCTCGCCCCCGAGGCCGTTCCGCTCGGCTCCATCGTGGCCATCCGTGCGGGCGACCGCATCCCCTTGGACGGCACCGTCGTCTCGGGCGGCGCGTCCGTCGACGAGTCCCCGATAACGGGCGAGTCGGTCCCCGTGCTGAAGCAGGAGGGCGACGCCGTCTACGCCGGCTCGCTCTCCGTCGACGGGAAGCTCGAGTTCGCCACGACGGCGACCGTGGCGGACTCCACGCTGGCGCGCATCGTCGCCCTCGTCGAGGAGTCGCAGGGCAAGCGCACGCCCTACGAGCGCTTCATAAACCGCTTCGCGAAGTACTACACGCCGCTCGTCGTCGCCATCGCGGCCCTCGTCGCCCTCGTGCCGACGACGATAAGCCTGTTGACCCCGCTCGATCTGGGAGGGATAGGGACGTGGGGCTACCGTGCCCTCGCCCTGCTCGTCATCGCCTGCCCCTGTGCGCTCGTCATCGCCACGCCGGTCAGCGTCGTCACCGGCCTTTCGCGCGCGGCCCGCATGGGCGTGCTGGTGAAGGGCGGCGCCTTCCTCGAGCTGGGGTCGAAGGTCCGTGCCATAGCCTTCGACAAAACCGGGACGCTCACCTACGGCAGGCCGGAGGTCGTCGGGGTCGAGCTGCTCGGGGCGTCCGCCGCCCCGGCGGCGGACGCCCCGGCGACGGGCGGCTCCAAGGCGTCGGGCGCCTCCTTGGGCGCGCCTGTCGCCCTGGTTGCGGCCGCCGCCGCCCCCGCCGCCGCCCCGCCGCCGCCCCGCCCCGCCGCCCCCGCCCCTGCCTCCCCCGAGGCCGTCCTCGCCCTCGCTGCGGCCCTCGAACAGGACTCAGCCCATCCGCTTGCCCGCGCCGTCGTCGCCGCCGTGCAGGACAAGGCGTCCGTCCCGCAGGCCGAGCAGGTCGCCGAGGTGGCAGGGCAGGGGATCAGCGGCGTGGTCGGGGGCGTCGCCGTCACCGTCGGCAGCCCCTCCTACGCGTTCGGTCTTGCGGGCCCCGCCCCCAGAGAGGCACTGATCGGCTCGCCGTCTGGCGCACAGGCACTCGATCGGCACTTCCCCGAGGCCCGCGAGCGCGTCGCCGCGCTCGAGGCCACCGCCGCCACCGTCCTCGTGGTGCTTGCGGACACGGTCCCCGTCGGCCTTATCGCCGTCAGGGACGTCGTGCGCACGGAGAGCGCTGCGCTGCTCGGAAGGCTCCAAGGCTCCCTGGGGATGCACACGGTGATGCTCACCGGCGACAACGCCGCAACCGCCCAGGCCGTCGCACGCGAGGCGGGCATCGGCCAGGTGTTCGCCGGCCTGCTCCCCCGCGAGAAGATGGGGTGCATCGAGGACCTCAAGCGCGAGTACGGGACGGTCGCCATGGTCGGCGACGGCATCAACGACGCGCCGGCGCTCGCGCTCGCCGACGTGGGCATCGCGATGGGCGCCGCCTCCAGCGACACGGCCATCCAGGTCGCCGACGTGGCGCTCATGGCAAGCAACATCGAGGTGCTGCCCGCGTTCTTCCGCCTTGCGCGCAAGGTCGTCGCCACCATCCACACCAACATCGCCTTCGCGCTCGCCGTCAAGGCAGCGGTCATGGTGCTCGCCGTCCTCGGCATCGCCCAGATGTGGATGGCCATCTTCGCCGACGTCGGCGTACTCGTCCTCGTGATACTCTACAGCATGCGCCTCGGCCTGACCGCCCGCCGCAGCCCCCAAACAGGCCGCTAGGAGGTATCGGCCCCGTCCCTTTTTTGCTGTCAGCGTGGAACCCCACTGTCATTCTGAGCGGAGCGCCTGCAAGAGGCCTTGAGCA
>JAISGJ010000201.1 GCA_031263105.1 Coriobacteriales bacterium | reverse complement strand
CGACCCAAAGATTCCTCGGCAAGCTCGGAATGACAGTGAGGGCGTGAACAGTAACCAAAGGGGAAAACCGCCTTGTGGGTATCCGTGTCGGCGTGGTTGCGGTAGTATGGTTCATGCAGGCACGGATCCCATCCAGGAGCATATTCTATGACGTATGACGAGGCCTTGCGGCTTCTTGGGCTTGATGAGGATGCCACCGAGGAGGACATCAGGCTCGCCTACAAAGAGATGGCACAGATACTCCATCCCGACAAGTATGTCGACAACAAGCGGCTTGCCGAGCGTGCGACCGAGCAGTTCAAGCACGTCAACGAGGCACGGGAGCTATTGTTGGGGAGGGGCGCGTCGCGCCGCAGGAGCAGGGGCGCGGGTTCCGCACGTCCGGGTTCCGCGCGCAGCGCTCGTGCGGGCGGCGCGGCGGGTTCGGGTGCGGCGGGCGGCGGCTCGGGCGGGGGCGGCTTCGACCGTGCGTCCGCTCTCAGGGCGCGGCTCGCAGGCATTGCTGCGGCGCGGGTGCAGCTGACCGCGCAGCTCGACACCGAGCTCGACCGGCGGCGCGTGGGGATATACCTCACCGTCGGCGGCGTTGTCGGGACGCTCGTCGGCCGCGTTCTGCGGCCCCTGCTCGCCATCGCCCCCGTCGCTGCTGTGTGGGGGGTCATACAACTGTTCAGCTCGCAGGCGAACATCAAGGTCATCAACGGCCACCTTGCCGAGCTTGAGCGTGGACGCAGGAAGTGCGAGCAGGAGCTTGAGGAACTGTAGCGGCGGCCCGTGCGGCTCGGCTTCGGGGCGGCTTGGCGGCGGCGGTGCGCGGACGCAACTTGGCGGCGGCGGCGCACATGCAACCGGCGGCCCACCGGCGGCCCGCCCCCGCCGCCCGCCTGCGTCTCGTCGGCAGTAACGTGTACATCGACCCATCAGGAACTGAAAGGCACAGCATGCTCCAGGATCATATCCGCAACATAGCCATCATCGCGCACGTCGACCACGGCAAGACCACGCTGGTCGACCGCCTGCTCTACGCGACGGGGGTGTTCCGCGAGAACCAGCAGGTGGCGGAACGGGTGCTCGACTCCAACGACCAGGAGCGCGAGCGCGGCATCACGATACTGGCAAAGAACATAGCGATCACGTACCGCGACACGAAGGTCAACGTCATCGACACGCCCGGCCATGCCGACTTCGGCGGGGAGGTCGAGCGGGTCCTCAAGATGGCCGACGGCGCCCTGCTCATCGTGGACGCGTTCGAGGGACCCATGCCGCAGACGCGCTTCGTGCTGCGACACGCGTTGGAGCTCGGGCTCAAGCCCATCGTGGTGATAAACAAGATCGACCGCCCGGGCGCACGTCCCCACGAGGTGCTCGATGCGGTGTTCGAGCTGATGCTCGACCTCCACGCCACGGACGAGCAGCTCGACTTCCCGGTGGTCTACAGCTCGGCGGTGAACGGCTTTGCGCGCTACGAGCCGGAGGACGACAACGACGACATGACGCCGCTGCTCGACACCATTTTGCGCTTCGTGCCCGCCCCCGACGTCGACCCCGCAGGGCCCGTCGCGTTGCAGGTCTGCACCGTGGACCACTCCGACTATGTGGGGCGCATCGGCGTCGGCCGCCTCTTTTCCGGGACCTTGCGGAAAGGGGAGGGCATACTGGTCATCAAGAGCGGCGGCACGCGCTACAACGCGCAGGTGAAGCAGCTGTTCACCTTCGAGGCGCTGGGGCGCGTCGAGTGCAGCGAGGCCCAGGCGGGCGACATCGTCGCGGTCATCGGTGTCGATGACGCAGACATCGGCGACATGCTCACCTCGCGCGAGTCGCCGCTCGAGCTCGACCCCATCAAGGTGGAGGAGCCGACGATGGCGGTGGTCATAGCCGCCTCGACGAGCCCGCTGGTCGGGCGCGAGGGCTCCATCGTCGGTGCGCGCCAGATCAACGAGCGGCTCGCCCGCGAGGCGGAGTCCAACATCTCCATGCGCATCACCCCGCTCGAAGGCGGCGCCGGCGTCGAGGTCTCCGGCCGAGGCGTCCTGCACCTGAGCGTGCTGATGGAGACCATGAGGCGCGAGGACTTCGAGTTCCAGGTGGGCCGTCCCCGTGTGCTGTTCCGCAAGGATGCGCAGGGCAACCGGACCGAGCCGGTTGAGGAGGCCACCGTCGACGTGCCGAGCGAGTACGCCGGAAAGGTCATCGAGACCTTCGGGGCCGCCGGTGGGGAGATGATCGACATGTCCCAGCGCGAGGAGCACACCCATCTCGTCTTCAGGATACCGACGCGCGGCACGATGGGCCTCCGGACCCGCATCCTCAACGTCACGCGGGGCGAGGCCATCCTGTTCCACCGCTTCTCCGAGTACGGCCCGTACCGGGGCGAGCTGCCGGGGCGCAAGAGCGGCTCGCTCATCTCCCTATCCAACGAGAAGAGCGTCGCATACGCGCTCGACACGCTCCAGGCGCGCGGCACCTTGTTCATCGGCCCGGGCGAGGAATGCTACGAGGGCATGATCGTGGGGGAGAGCGCCAAGGATGGCGACATGGTGGTCAACGTCGCCAAGGCCAAGCAGCTCACGAACATGCGCTCTGCGGCGGCGGACAAGGGCATCCAGCTCACGCCGCCGGTCACGTTCACCCTCGAGGAGGCCCTCGAGTACATCGAGGACGACGAGCTGGTGGAGATAACGCCTCGAAGCATCCGCCTCCGCAAACGCATCCTCAACGCCAACGACCGCAAGAAGGCGAGGAAGTAGGCTACTTCTTCGTCGCCAGCTTCTTCCAGTGCGCGTAGACGCTGATGTCCTTGCTGTGCCGGTACTTCGCGGTGGTTCCTATCTTCGTGCCCTTCACCTTGCCGGTGTACCAGCCTTGGAAGCTGTGGCCTGTGCACTTGGGGGTCGGCAGGTTCCCGATCTTCCCGTTGAAGGTCACCTTCTTCGACGGGACAGAGACCGTCCCCCCGTTGGGGTCGAAGGTGAGCGTGTACTTGTTCGCCGCCCACCGTGCATAGACCTTGGTGTTCTTGCTGAAGCCGTACTTCGTGCCGGCATCTATCCTCGTCGCGCCGGTCTTGGTGGTGTACCAGCCTTGGAAGCCGTAGCCCTCGCGCTCAGGGGTCGGCAGGCTCCCGACCGCCGCACCGAAGGTCAGCTCCTTTGCCGAGGCAGAGACCGTCCCCCCGTTGGGGTCGAAGCTGAGCGTGTAGCGGTTCGCTGTCCAGCGGGCGTACAGAACCGTGTCTTTGAGCTGCTGGTAGACTGTGCCTGCATCGTATTTCAGGCCGCCCGACCTTGCGGTATACCATCCGGTCAGGTGGTATCCGGCCCTTTTCGGGGTCGGAGGCCTGCCTACGGCCTTGCCGTAGGTGACCTTCTTGCTCTTGCTCGCGTTCAGGATCCCCCCGTTGGGGTCGAAGCTGAGCGTGTACGTCCTTCCCTTCCAGTGTGCGTACAGGACGGTGGATTTCGTGAGGGTGGACGCGGCGGTCTTCTTGCTGCCGCCGCTCTCGCTCGTGTACCAGCCCTGGAAGGTGTAACCGGTCTTCACGGGAGTGGGCAGGAGCCCCAGTTTGACATGCTTGACCACGAGCCGTGGTGCGAACTGGGCCCCTCCACAGGAGTCGAACGAGAGCACATAGATGCCGAGCGAGGTCGCCATCGTCGACAGGTCGCCCCTTGAAGAGCTTGGGGAGGTGGTCGCGACGGCTCCCTCCCTCGTGGGTGGGACTGCCACCGCATCGGCTGCCTGGGCGCCCACAGGGAGCCCCGACACAAGAAGCACCGCGCTCAGGCCGACGGCCATGAGCACATTGCGCACGCATCGTTTCATGTTCTCAGTCCTTTCGAGTAGAGGAATATTATTTAATACTAGCATCATACTATAGGCTAAAGGAGTTTGTAAAGTACCAAATATAACCACTGCATGGTACTCGTCACACCCTCACCGTCATCCCGGCCCCCACTGTCATCCCGGTCCCCACTGTCGCCCCGACCCCCCACTGTCGCCCCGACCCCCCACTGCCACCCCGACCCCCCACTGTCATCCCGAGCCTGCCGAGGGATCCTCGACCGCGCAAGCGGTCGACTGCGGCCAGAAAGCGCCTCGGCCCGCGCTCGGCTGCTTCGCGTCCCGTGGGTCTGTCGGCCCGTCCTCGCTGAAAACGCGGTGCGATTTCCGGGCGCTCGGACCCAAGGATCCCTCGGCAGGCTCGGGATGACAGTGGGGGGTCGGGGTGGCAGTGGGGGGTCGGGGCGACAGTGGGGGGTCGGGGCGACAGTGGGGACCGGGATGACAGTG
>JAISGJ010000178.1 GCA_031263105.1 Coriobacteriales bacterium | reverse complement strand
GACTGTCGCGGGGCGAAGCTGCGAAGCAGCGGGTGAGCCCATGGAACCGACAGGCCCACGGAACGCGAAGCAGCCAACTGGCCCGGTTGGGCGCTGATGCGCCCAAAGATTCCTCGGCTCCGGGGCTTCGCCCCCGGAGTTTACCCTGAGCGTAGCCGAAGGGCTCGGAATGACAGTAGGGTGTGAACAGTAACTCCCGATGTAGGCGGGCGCACCCTCGGCGGGCTCCTCGCCCCTGAAGAACGACAGCCAGCGGGCGAGGCCCTCCTGGCCCGGCAGG
Organism: Coriobacteriales bacterium; assembly: GCA_031263105.1. Classification (GTDB taxonomy): domain Bacteria; phylum Actinomycetota; class Coriobacteriia; order Coriobacteriales; family UBA8131; genus JAISGJ01. The sequence goes on along the minus strand of JAISGJ010000178.1, from coordinate 14,585 downwards.
GCCTCCTTCCGCAGCTGCAGGAAGCACACGTGCAGCGGCGGCCCCGGAAACTCCGTCTGGTACGTTGTATCAAAAGGCCTGAAGCCGCGCAAGGGGTCGGGGCAGCCGGGGAACAGGTCGAAGTCGCAGACGTTTATCCCGAACACGGGGCGTAGCGGGCCACGGGGCTCCTCCTCGGCGTCGTCGGGCACGGGCGCCCCCAGCGTAGCAGGCCGCCCTGACCCGGCGATGGCTCGTTTTTGACCCAAGGCTGCCACGAGGCTGACTCGTTCCCGACCCGCAGGAGCGCAGTACGGAATTGCAGGCTCCGATTGCCGCAAACGCAGGTTTGCGATATAACGTCTTTGACAAAAAGGAGTTCCAAATGGATGAGGGCAACAAAATTGAACTGTTCGAGAACAGGCGTATCCGCACGGCGTGGGATGGAGAGAAAGAGGAATGGTTCTTTTCTGTTTCCGATGTCGTGGCCGTCTTGACCGACAGCGCAGACGTGAAGCAATACATCAAGAAGATGCGCAACCGTGATGTAGAGCTTAACTCGAAGTGGGGTACAATCTGTACCCCTGTTGAGATGGTGGCGGCAGATGGGAAGATGCGCCATATCACTGCCGCAAACGCTGAGGGCATCCTGCGCCTTGTCCAGTCCATTCCCAGCAAGAAAGCTGAGCCGTTCAGGATGTGGCTTGCACAGGTGGCGCGCCGTGGCGGTCGAATCGCCGGAAACACCCGCCGCGAGATCGAGGCCGACACGGGCAGACCCGTTATCACCTCAAAGAACGCTACGCAACTGGATACGCTTGTAACAGGCATGATCGAAGGCGTAGCCGACGACGCGGATAACGCAGGTGGCACTAACAAGGAATAACGGCGCAAAAAAGAAGGCGGCTGTCAGCCCGAGCCTGTCGAGGGATCCTCGACCGCGCAAGCGGTCGACCGCAGGTCGAGGGGCCCTGCGACCTGCCGTTGGACACTGCGTGTCCAAGGATTCCTCGGCGGGGCTCGGAATGACAGTGGGGGCTCGGAATGACAGTGGGGGCTCGGAATGACAGTGGGGGCTCGGAATGACAGTGGGGGTGTGACGTGTAACAGGTGTCCCGACACGGTCGGTAGCTGGGGGAGGAGCGCGCGCATCGACTTCAATCCTTCAAAGGGCCATGAGCCTGCCGAGCGCCATCCGGCTCTTGTGGTGAGCTGCACGAGGGTGAACTATCTCACCCTTGGGTCCTGCTCGCTTTCGTCCACACACCCTCGTTGTTCCGCTCCTTGCGGCGTCACGGCGCAGGGTGCGAGGCAGGGGCCTCAGCCCTGCCTCCCTAGCGCCCTTGGAAGTAAAGGCGGGCCACTTCGACGAACTCCCTGATGTCGTCGTAGGAGCCCTCCCGATAGACCAGGCCCTGTCGAAAGAGCGGCCAGTTCAGCGGCACGGCGAACAGCGGGGGGCAGCAGCTCGACAGATAGCCTTCCGGTGTGGGGATGACGCCTTTGTCCAGGGCGGCCCGCATGACCTGGGAGACGCTGAAAGACTCCTCGCGCAACACGAAGCCCAGGTCCTCACGGTTGAACAGTCCGCCGTATGCCTTTGCTTCGTTATAGGCACCGTCTATGAAGAGGGTCTTGCCCCTGAGATCCTCGATTTCGATGACGCTCTTCTTGATCAGCGGGTCATGCGGGGAGAGACAGCAGAACCATCGGTCCTGATAGAGTTCCACGAAGGACAATCCTGCGGACACTTCTTTGTCCGGCGGCATAAAGAAACACAGATCGCTCTTCGCGGCACGCACGTCCTCCAGCCAGACACGGTAATCAGATGCATAAAAGACGAGGTCGATGTCGGGATGACGCTCGTTGAACAACAGGGAGATGTTGGAGAGGAAGGTCGGCAAGGGCTCCATGCTGTTGTATGAGATGCGGATCATGGGACGTGCGGGACCGGCGAGAGCCTGCGCCCTTTTCCTGCCTTCGTCAAGGGCGCGGAGTATCTCATGCGTCGTTGCGTAGAAAGACTCGCCGGCCCTCGTGAGGCGGACTCCCTGGGGGCTGCGATTGAACAGGGAGAAGCCCAGCTCTCCCTCCAGGAGCCTGATCTGCTGGGAGAAGGACGGCACCGTTATATACGACGAGCGCGCGGCCTGTGTGAAGCTGCCCATTTGGACGGCAAGGATGAAAGAGCGCAACTGGACATCGGTCATGAGGCACCTCCGCAGGCACGCTCCCTGTCGTGTAAGGTTTTAACCTGACACGCGGCTAAGCCTATCCGTTATTCCCTCACGGTGATGCTCTGCCTAGAATGACAGGGAGGAAGAGCAGAAAATCTTCAAAGAGTGGAGACGGAGAGAATCATGACAGAGAAGCTATCAAGACGCAACTTCATAAAGGGCGCCGCCCTGGGCGCCGCCTTGGCAGGAGGTGCCGCATCGCTGGGCCTCGCTGCGGGATGCAGCCCCCAGACGACTGAGCGCGAGGACGGGCCTGCGGCCTCGGCTCCGGGCGACATCGCCTGGGACCACGAGGTCGACTTCGTCGTCGTCGGCTCGGGGACGGCCGTATTCGGGGCTTTGGCGGCGACCGAACAGGGTGGGAGCGCCCTGATCATCGAGAAGGATCTGACCATAGGCGGCACCACGCGTCTTTCGGGCTGCGTGGTCTGGACGCCGCTGAACGGCATCCAGGAGGCCGAAGGCTACGGGGCCGACCTTTCTGCGGACGAGGTGGTCGCCTACCTCAAGGCGGCGGACCTCTACAAGGGTTCCCGTGATGAGGACAAGGAGGACTACGTTGCCCATGCGGCCGCCGTGTTCTCCTGGGCGAACGAGAACTGGGGATTAGGGCAGACCGTCTATGTTCTCGGCGACTATCTCGATCTGCCGGGCTGCAAGGCGCAAGGGCGCTCCCTCATAGCATCCAACAGCGACGGCGACCAGATCACCGGCTCGATGAACTACTTCACCAACGAGCGAGGAGGCCTGTACGACCTCGTCTTCGAGCCGATGATCGCAGAGCGCGGCATCGAGGTCCTCACGGGCACCGAGGCAAAGGAGCTCCTCCGGGACGGGGCCGGTCGCGTCGTCGGCATAAGGGCCTCGGACGGCTCGAAGGATCTCTTCGTGAAAGGCAACAAGGGCGTCCTCTTGGGCTGCGGAGGCTTCGACCACGACGAGCAGATGCGCAACGACTTTTTGCGGGGTCCCGTCGTGGGGGCCAACTCGGTGAAGACCAATGTCGGCGACGGTCACAAAATGGGCATGGCAATCGGTGCCGCGCTGGGGAACATGGGGTCGATGTGGCAGCTGCCCTTCTACGACATCGGCACGCCCGACGACCTTCCCAACGCGACGGACTGGTTCGAGTACGCAGGCCTGCCGGGCGCGCTCGTGGTCAATCCGCGCGGCAGGCGCTTCTGCGACGAGAACACCGCATACGGCGCGGCGAACCTGGCGTTTTACGCGTATGACTCAGACAACTACCGCTACTTGAACATGCCCGCCTTTCTCATCTGTGACCAGGCGCATGTCGATTCCTACGGGTGGCCGGGTTATGCGTCCGAGCGCCCGGAGTGGTTCGCCCCCTTTGAGTCTTTGGAGGAGCTTGCGGGCGCCTGCGGCATCGACGAGGTCGCCCTGCTGGACGAGGTCGCCCGCTTCAACGCTTTCTGCGAGAGCGGAACCGACGAGGACTGGGGCAGGGGAGGCGGCATATACGGCCCTATCGACGTCGAGAGCTACGGGATCGAGCGCCCCGAGCTTGCCAATCCCTGCCTGGCGCCGGTTGCGGCCGCTCCCTATTTCGCAGCCAAGGTGGGCCCAGGAACCTGTGGGACCTCCGGTGGCCTGAAAACCGATCTGGATGCGCGCGTGTTGGGCCTTGACGGCACTGCCATTGAAGGGCTTTACGCGTGCGGGAACAATTCGGCCGGCGTCTTTGGCTCATGCTACCCCGGGGCGGGAGGGACGGTGGGCGCAGGCTTCTACCGTGCCTTCCGCGCCGCAAATCACGCCATGGGCCTTGGCCTTGTCTGAGCGCCCCGAAGGGGCGGGGTGGTTTGCCGCGACAGTCAAAGCCGCGCAGCCTGGCCCCTGGCCCCTGTCTCCGAATCCTCGAATCACCCAAAGCCCCAAGGCCTCAACAGGCCATCCGTGCCTGCCGACACTATGAAGGAGGAACCCCATGCCCGAACAAACGCCCGAACTCGTCCCCGAACTCGTCCCCGAGCGAGCGCTCGAACCCTTGACGCGTCGCGGCTTTCTGAGAGGTGCCGCGCTGACAGGCGGGGCGCTTGCCGCAGGCGGCCTCTTCGCCTGTGCGCCCAGCTCGCCCGGCTCGGCAAGTCCCGGCGGGGCCCCGGCTCCGGGCGACATCGCTTGGGACCACGAGGTCGATCTGGTGGTGGCAGGGTCGGGGACCGCAGTGCTGGCTGCGCTGGTCGCCGACCACGCCGGCAGCTCTGTCATGCTGCTTGAGAAGGGCGCATTCCTGGGCGGAACGACCCTCTTGTCGGGATGCGTCTGCTGGGTGCCGGGCAACTACGTCATGGCCGGCCTCGGCTATGGGCCGGACGTCTCCGACGAGGAGGTGCTGGCATACCTGAAGCGCGCCGACGTCTCCGATGGAGGCACCGACGAGCTGAGGATGGACTACATCAAGAACGCGCGCGAGGTCTTTCGCTGGATGGAGGAGAGCCTCGGCATGGAGCAGGGGATATTCCCCGCCACCTGCGACTACTATGACATCCCCGGTGCCATGGGGCTGGGGCGCTCGCTGGGATTCGTCGACAGCGTGGTCGATGAGCGCAACGTGGGGATGGACGAGCCCTTTGCAGAGGTGTTCTTGGGCCGAGTGGAGGAGGCGGGCATAGAGGCCCTGCTCAACACCGAGGTCACCGCAGTCATCCAGGACGAGGCCGGGCGCGCGATAGGCGTCAAGGCCTTGCAGGGGAGCAAGGAGATCCATGTCAAGGGCAACAAGGGCGTGCTTTTGGGTTGCGGGGGCTTCGAGCACAACGAGGAGATGCGCAAGCAGTACCTCTATGGGCCCTTGGAGGGCATGGCCTCGCCGAGCACCAACACGGGCGACGCGCACAAGATGGGCATGCGCGTAGGCGCCGATCTGGGAAACATGTCCTCTATCTGGGGAAACCCCTTCTACATCATCGGTGACGACCCTGCGCAGAACCCGCTGGCCGACTACGGGATGTACGCGGGCCTCCCCGGGGCGGTCTATGTGAACAGCAGGGGGAAGCGCTTCTGCAACGAGGCGGCGGGTTATGACGTGGTGGTCAATCCCATGTACAACTACTCGACCAAGACCTACTCCTTCGAGAACATTCCCGCGTGGATGATCTTTGACGCCAATCATGTGGAGCACTACAGCTGGCCCACGTTCGCGGAGGAGAAGCCGGAATGGGTGGCGGAGTTCGCGTCTTTGGAGGAGCTCGCCCAGGCCTGCTCGATCGACCCGGAAGGCCTGCTTGAGGAGATAAGCCACTTCAACGCCCTGTGCGCCGACGGTGTGGATGCGGACTTCGGGCGGGGCGCATGGCTGCACGACAGCATCCAGACTGAGAGCTTCGAGCCTCGTCCGGATCTTGCCAATTGCTGCCTGGAGGCCATTTCGACCGCCCCGTTCTACGCTGTGCGCATAGGGCCGGGGGCCTTTGGCACGAACGGGGGCCTCAAGGTCAGCACCGACGCCCAGGTGCTGGACACCTTTGGCAAGCCCATCGAGGGCCTTTACGCCTGCGGCAACTCCACGTCGTCGATAGTGGGTTCGATCTACCCCGGCCCCGGCGGAACGGTCGGGCCGGGCTTCTACCAGGCGTTCAAGGCAGCCAACCACAGCCTGGGCCTGGGCCTGCTGTAAGCAGCTCGCCCCTGCCTTCCTTGGCCTACGGCCTCACCAGGAAGTAGGTTGTCCGGCACTGTGTCCGGCACTGTGCCTGTCAGCACGGCTTCCTGAATTGCACATGTTTGTTCTATAATGTGCAATTAAAGTGATGACTGTGCAATTGAACCGGGAGGGCAGACATGCGCGATTTCAACTATGGGAAACTTGCAGAGAAGCTTCTTACGCCTCGTATCGTCTCGCTCCTCACCGAGCTGCATGAGCATAAGGCCAGAATGGGGCTTCTCTCGATGGGGGGCATCGAGCAGCTGGACAGGCTGTTGGAGCTTGCCAAGATACAGAGCATCGACTCGTCGAACAGGATAGAGGGCATCTATACCTCTGACGCCCGCCTTCGGGCCCTCGCGCTGCAAAAGACCAGGCCGCGCTCGCGCGACGAGGAGGAGATAGCCGGCTATCGCGACGTGCTGGCGACCGTCCATGAAAGCAGTGAGCACATACCCGTGAACCCTGGCGTCATCCTTCAGCTCCATCGCGACCTCTATCGTTACACAGGCTACTCCTTCGGTGGGCGGTTCAAGGACAGTGACAATGCCATAGCCGAGCTTGCCGCCGACGGGGAGGTGCGCATCCGGTTCCAGCCGATGGGCGCGGTCGCCACGCCCGGCGCGGTCGGCGCGATTTGCGAGGCCCTCGGCCAGATCCGGAAGGATTCGCGCGTCGATCCGCTGCTGCCTGCCTGCCTGTTCGTGCTCGACTTCCTCTGCATCCATCCGTTCAATGACGGAAACGGGAGGATGAGCCGCCTTCTCACTCTGCTTCTGTTCTACCAGGCCGGTCATGCGGTAGGGCGCTATATCAGCATCGAAAAGATAATCGAGCGTACCAAGGCGAGCTACTACGATGCCTTGCGGGAGGATTCTGTCGGCTGGCACGAGGGAGACAACGACTATGAGGAGTTTGCTGCCTACTCCCTCGGTGTGCTCCTCGCCGCCTATCGGGACTTCGAGGAAAGGGCGCTTCTGTCAGGGGGGAAGGGATCCTCGAAATCGGAGCTTGCGAGGCAGGCGATCGAGGGGAACCTCGGCTCTTTCACGAAGGCGGACATCAGGGAGCGCTGCCCACGTGTCAGCGAGCGGACTATTGAGGTCGTCCTGTCGCAGATGCTCAAAGAGGGGAGGCTGGAGAAGCTCGGCCACGGCCGTGGCAGCTCCTATGCACTGAGGATTCGCTGACCGGGGTATCGATTCCGTGTTGCACCCCTCACTGTCATTCCGAGCCCCGCCGAGGAATCTTTGGGTCCGAGCGCCCGGAAAACGCACCGCGTTTTCAGCGAGGACGGGCCGACAGGCCCACGGAACACGCAGTGTCCAACGGCAGGCCAGGGGGCCCTTCGACCTGCGGTCGACCGCTGGCGCGGCCGAGGATTCCTCGACAGGCTCGGAATGACAGTGGGTGACAGGCTCGGGATGACAGTGGGTGACAGGCTCGGGATGACAGTGGGTGACAGGCTCGGGATGACAGTGGGGTGTGTACAGTAACGATTCCGTCTCCCTGCCCCACGTCTGTCCCGCCCCGCCCAAGGCGGCGACCGTCTCAATCCGCTATACTGCAAGGGAGGCGATGGGGGCGACGAGCGCCCATCGGCTTTCAGGGAAGCGCTGGGCGGGACGCATCGAATCGGCGCTTCTTGGTATGCAAAACCCCACGGGAGGTCGAAGGGTTGCCATGGCTATGAAACGACACGCGCTCCTGCTGTTCACCAAACCGCCCATCCCGGGCTTCGTGAAGACGCGCCTGACGCGGGAGAAGGGCGGCCCCTTCTCTGCGGAGGAGGCTGCGGAGATATTCCGCCGGAGCATGTTCGACGTCGCCGAGCTGTGCTGCCTCGCCCTGCACGGGCTCGAGGAGGAGGACGAGGCTGCGCGTGCGGCGGACCCTGCCGCCGACGGGCACGAGTACCGGCTCTTCATCTCGACCACGCCTGCACAGAACGTCGAGGTTATACGCGCCGCCTTCGAGGAGATAGGGGAGTGGCCGCGCGAGTTCGCCTACATCGTCGACGAGGGCGCCACCTTCGACGACCACTTCGACAACGCGTTCCAGCAGGTGTTCGACGCGGGATTCGACAGCGTCCTCAGCGTCGGCGCCGACATCCCCCTGCTGCCGCGCGAGCACATCACCAACGGCTTCCGCTGGCTGCAGCACTTCCTCGCAACGAGCGAGACGGGCGGCGTCGTCCAGGCGCCCTGCCAGGAGGTCGGCGTCAGCCTCATCGGCTGGACGCGCACGACGGCGATCGACCACCAAGAGGTCTACTACAACATGACGGGCCGTCCCGCGCTCGATGCCTATGTCGAGAAGACCATGGCCGGGAAGATACCCCTCGTCTCCCTGCTGCCGGTGGCCGACATCGACGACATAAGCGACCTTGCCCATGCGGTCTCGCTTGCCCGCGCCGTGCGCTACAGCCAGCAGTTCCAGCCCGAGCTGTACGTTCCCCAGCGCTTCCTCGCTTGGGTCGATTGGCGGGGCATCAAGGCGGGGACCCCTCCCAACGAGGACCGCGACTCCCGCGAAGGCATCGACGTCTAAGGGAGCGACGTGTCACGCGCACCCTCCACATCGACGCTCCACACCACACGGGCGCTCTGCCCGCAGTGCATGCGCGTGCTGCCTGCGCAGATAACCGCCGACGAGCACGGCAAGGTGTGGATGGCCCGAACCTGCCCTGAGCACGGGGGCTTCGAGACCGAGATCTGGCCGGATGCCGCGCACTACCGCCGGATCACCTCGCTGGCCTTCCCCAAGGTGCTGCCTGCGCGTGACGCGCTGCATGAGGCGACGCGTCCCTGTCCCACCGGTTGCGGCATCTGCCAGCGGCACCAGCGCAGGCCGACCCTCGTCGAGATCGAGGTCACCCAGCGCTGCAACCTGCGCTGCCCCGTCTGCTTCATGAGCGCCGAGGCCGACGCCCGCCACACCGACGTGCCGCTCGTGCGCCTCGCGGACTTCTACGATGCCATCGCCGACACCGCCACCCTCGACGTCGGCGTGCAGATAACCGGCGGCGAGCCGACGGTGCGCGACGACCTCCCCCAGATCGTCAGGATGGGCCGCGAGCGCGGCTTCTGGGGCATCGAGGTCAACACGAACGGCGTGGCGATAGCGCGTGACGACGGCTACCTCGAACGCCTGGTCGAAGCGGGCCTCACGGGCATCTACCTGCAATTCGACGGCCTGAGCGCCGAATCCTACCGGCAGATACGTGCGGCCGACCTCCTCGGCACCAAGCTGCGGGCCGTCGAGCGCTGCCGCGAGGCGGGGGTGCAGGCAGTCCTGGCCATGACCATCGTCAGCGGCGTGAACGACCACGAGGTCGGCGCGGTCATCGACTACGCGCTCGACAACATCGACGTCGTCGCCGGCGTCGCCCTGCAACCGGCCTTCACCTCGGGGCGCTTCGAGGCCGGCCGCGTCGCGCCGCTCAACATGGGCGACGTGATATTCATGCTCGAAGCGCAGACCGCAGGCCTCGTCACGGCCGCAGACATCTGGCCGCTCGGTTGCAGCCACCCTTTGTGCGACACGGGCACCTTCCTCGTTCCGCGCGAGGTCTTCGAGCAGGGGGAGAAGAGCGCCCCCGTCCCCCTCGTCCCCGTCCCGCCTGCCCCCGCCGCCCCCACGCGCCCCGCCTTTGTCCCCGTCACGCGCGGCCTCACGCGCGAGGAGTACCTCGCCCTCTACGACCCCGCCTCCCCCCAGGGCTCCGTCTTCGGCGACATCCTCGCGAAGAAGGGGCTCTCCCCGGCGCGGGGCCTCTCCCTCATCATCATGAACTACATGGACGCCCTCACCATGGATCTCGAGCGGATGGAGGAGTGCTCCATGTTCGTCACCATGCCCGACGGTCGCCTGATCCCCTTCTGCTCCTACCAGCTCACCAGTTGCACCGGCATGCGCGTCCACGCCCCTTGGGGCATGCCCACCGACGAACAGGGCGCTGTAAGCTGGGCCGACCGATGAAGCCGCCCCCCGCCCCTTCGGCGGTCACGTACTCGGTGACGATCGACGTCGGGCGCTGCACCAACTGCGGGCTCTGTGTCGCCTTCTGCCCCGTCGAGGTGTTCGAGGCGCAGGGCGCAGGGCCCACCCCCGCAGCCTCGCGTCCCGAGCTTTGCTGGGGCTGCGAGACCTGCGTGGGCCAGTGCCCCTCCGGTGCCGTCCATGTGGCGCTGAACGGCGGCGGCGACCCCTTCGTCAACCGGGAGAAGGCCGCGCCGCTGCCCGAGGAGGAGCGCGCGCTCTACCGCGAGTGGGCAGGCGTCCTCAAGGAGGTGCTCGGCCTGCGCTGGAGCCCCGTCGCCGTGAGCCTCATACCTGCGGGCGACCCGCTGCCCGACGTGCCGGTGCCGAGCGAGCGCCTCCGCTACTGCCAGAGCCTCATGGCGGCGCGCAGGGGGCGCTCCCTCATGATGCCTGCGAACCGCCATGCCTGTCCGGACGGCACCGCCATCCTGGGGTTGACCGACCTGCCGCCCAAGCTGGCATCGGGCGAGCTGTACAAGCTCTTCCGCAAGCTCGACTCCGTCGAGGCCGCCCGCACCATGGTGCGGGAGCGGCCCCATCTCGAGCCGCGCACCATCGACGCGACCGTGGTGGCCCCCCTTGCCGAGGCCGCGTGCACGCCGCAGGTCGTCGCCGTCATCGCCCAGCCCGAGCAGGTGATGTGGCTGTGCATGAGCGCCGCGTACTACACGGGGCACCGCTTCGACTTCCATGCGAGCGGTTACAACGCGCAGTGCGTCGAGACCACGCTCATACCCTACACCAGCGGCGAGCCCAACATCTCGTTCGGCTGTTACGGCTGTCGGGCCTCCAGCGACGTCAGCGACGACCTCATGTTCATGGGGATACCCGCGTCGCTGATGCCCACGGTGGTCAGGGGCCTGAGGGAGCTGGGCGCGAAGGCCATCCCCCAGAGCCGCAACAAGATATACCTGCCGCCGTTGATGTGAGGAGGAGAGCGGTGGACGCCACCTTCGCCATACGGGCCGCCGAAGAGCGGGATCTGCCGTATATCCAGCTGATCTGCGACGAGGGAGGGCTTGCCTCCCTCACCGACGTCGCGGATGTCAGCGTGGCGGTCGGCGACGAGGGCCTGCCGGTCGGTTTTATCCATATCGAGACCGTCACCGACGACACGCGGCCCGCCGCCAACGGCGCCTACGTCTATCCCGTCGCGGTGCTCGGGGCGTGGCAGCGCCGGGGCGTGGCGAGTGCGCTCGTAGCGCACGCGTTCGAGGAGCGGGGCGGCCTGCGCCTGGTCGCCTGCAAGCCCTCACAGGGCTTCTATCCCAAGGTGGGCTTCGAGCCGGTGCCCTGGGAGCGCATCGCCGTGCGCATCGCCCGCGACTGCGAGCTCTGCGTCGCCCGCGAGGCTTGCGGCCCTGTCCCCTTCGCGCTTTCGGGGGCGGGGGCACGATGAGGCACCCGGAGCTTCCCCGAGAGGGCAACGGCCTGCCTGCCGCCTCCTTGGAGGGGGCGGTGACATCGGTGCGGGCAGCGCCAGGCCCCTCGGCAGGCCCCTCGGCGTGCACGGCAGCGCGCACGGCAGCACAGGTGGCGGTCGCGGTGCTGGCGGCGGGCGCCTCCCGTCGCATGGGCGTGCCCAAGCTGCTGGTGCCCTTCGGGGCCTCGACCCTGCTCGGGCGCGCCGTCGAGGCCGCGCAGGAGAGCGGGGCGGGGCTTGTCTTTGTGGTGACCGGTGCCTATCATGGCGAGATGCGTGAACGGCTTTCTGAGGCCCGCGTCGCCGTCGTCCGCAATGCGCAGTGGGACGAGGGCCAGTCCACCTCCATCCGCACGGCGGTGCGCTTCTGCGAGCAGCGCGGCTTCGACGCGCTGCTCGTCATGGTGGCGGACCAGCCCTTCGTCGAGGCCTCCCACCTGCGGGCTCTCATGGAGTGCTACCGCATCCGTCCCGGAGACGTCTTCGTGACCGAGGCGGGCGTACGTCGCGGCAACCCCTGCCTGTTCAACGCGCACAGCTTCGACGCCCTCAAGGCGCTCGAAGGCGACGAGGGCGCACGCCGCCTGTTCGCAGATGCCTCCGAGGGGCACGGGCTGCGCGTTTGCCCCGTCCCCTGCGACGACAAGCGGGTCTTCGAGGATGTGGACACCCCCGCCGACCTGCACCGTTTGGAGGCCGACTTGAGATGAGGGAGACGACCGGGACAATGCGGACAGAGGAGACGGCCGGGGTATCGACATTCCCCTCCTTCGGAGGGGGTTCGAGCGCCCGGGAAACGCGAAGCGTTTCCAGCGAGAACGAGCCTACAGGCTCACGGACGGCACGAAGCGCCGGGGTGGTCTCCACCGCCGCTCCCGACTCCGCCGCTCCCTATGTGGGCGACACAACCCCGTCTTCCGCCCTCGCAGCGTCTGTCCGTGCGCAGTTCCCCGTGCTCTCCCGACGCATAGGCGCACGCGCCCTGCCGCTCGTCTATCTCGACTCCGCTGCCACGAGCCTCATGCCCGCCTGCGTCATAGAGGAGCTCGACCGCTACGAGCGGGCAGGGCGCTCCAACATCCACAGGGGCATCCACACCCTGGCCGAGGAGTCCACGGACGCCTACGAGGCGGGGCGCGAGGAGCTGGCGGCCTTCCTCAACGTGGGGCCGGAGTCCCTCATACTCACGCACGGCACCACGGAGTCCATAAACCTCGTCGCGCGCGGATGGCGGCGCTTTTCGGAGAGGCCCTGCGGCCCTGTTCTGGTCGCGGAGGAGAACCATCACGCCAACATCGTCCCCTGGCAGATGCTGGCCGCACGCGGCGGCCCCGCCGTGCGCTTCCTCGCGTGGGACGAGCAGGGGGAGGAGGACGGCCTGGCGGTGGGCGACGACCGGACGGCGAAAGGTGCCCGAGGGCCCAGCAGCGGCCGGGCGACGGAGGACGGCCAAGGGCCTGGAGGTGGGCTGGGGTCACTGGTCACACCCTCCACGGACACCCCACTGTCACCCCGGCCCCCACTGTCACCCCGGGCCCCACTGTCACCCCGGGCCCCACTGTCACCTCGGGCCCCACTGTCATTCCGAGCCTGCCGAGGAATCCTCGACCGCGCCAGCGGTCGACCGCAGGCCGAAGGCCCCCCCGACCCAAAGATTCCTCGCCCGGCCCGGGGTGACAGTGGGGCCCGGGGTGACAGTGGGGGTGTGACCTGTAACGGGCCGGACATGCAGGATGCCCGAGGGCCTGGAGGCGGGTCGGCATGGTACCGTGCGCTCGAGGAAGGCCCCTGCCTCATCGCCCTCACCCACGTCTCCAACGTGCTGGGCACCGAGCTACCGGTGCGGCGGCTCGTCGCCGAGGCCCACGAGGCAGGGGCCGCCGTGCTGCTGGACTGCGCCCAGAGCTTCGGGCACATGCCGCTCGACCTCGCCGAGCTGGACGTCGACTTCGCCGTCGCCTCCCTCCACAAGGCCTACGGCCCCCTAGGTCTGGGATTCCTCTGGTGCAAACCGGAGCGCATGGCCGAGATGGAACCGCTGATGGGCGGCGGCGGGATGGTCGGCAGGGTGACGCGCGAGGGCTTCACCTGCGCCGAGGGCGCCGCAGCCTTCGAGGGCGGTACGCCTGCTATCTCGGCGGTCGTCGGCATGAGGAGGGCGCTCTCCTTCATCTCCCAGATCGGCCTCGACGCGCAGGCCCGCCACACCGCAGGGCTCGTGGCCCGGGCGACGGCCGGCCTTGCCTCCTTGGAAGGCGTCACCGTGTTGGGCGGCGCGGACGCCTCCCGCTGCTCGCTGGTCTCCTTCGTGCTCGACGGCCTGCACCCCCACGACCTTGCCGCCGCGCTCGACGAGGAGGGAATCGCCGTTAGGGCCGGCCACCACTGCGCCATGCCGCTGCACCGGGCGCTCGGCCTGCCCGCAAGCACACGGGCGAGCTTCGCGGCCTACTCCACGCAGGCCGACGTGGACGTCCTGCTCGGTGCCATGGCCACCCTCAGCGAGAGGAGGGGAGATGCCCGAACATACCGCAACCGGCGATAACCCGCTGTGCGGGGACACGGTGACCGTCACCGTCGTCACGGACGCGCCAGGCGCGGAGGCGGGCATAGGCACGGCCGTCGCAGGCGGCGTTGCCAACGTGGTTGCGGTGTGCGCGGATGGCAAGGGCGCGGAGGCGGGCATAAGCACGGCCGTCGCAGGCGGCGGTGCCGTCATGGCTGCGCTAGGCGCAGATGGCAAGGGCGCAAGCGCGAAAGGCGGGTGCGTGACCGCGCCTGTGACAGGCGCCCGCATCGTCGACGCCTCTTGGAGCGGCTATGGCTGCGAGCTCTGCCTCGGCACCGCCGACCGTTTGATGGAGGAGGTCAAAGGCCGCATGGTCGCCGAGGTCCTGGAGCTGACGGGCGAGGAGATGCTCGGCTGGTACGGCGAACAACGGATCGGACGGATGCGCCAAGACTGCGTCCTCCTCCCCCTGAAGGTCCTCAGAAAGGCACTGGAAGGTTAGGGAGCCGTCGGCTGGAAGACACTCTCTCACTGTCATTCCGAGCGCAGCGAAGGTCCTTCTCTGCGCTCAGGATAAACTCCGCCGAGGAACCTTTGATCCCGAAGCGACCAACGGCAGGTCGGGGAGTCCTTCGACCTGCGGTCGACCGCTGGCGCGGTCGAAGATTCCTCGGCCGGCTCGGAATGACCGGGGTGGCTCGGGGGGGGCGTGGTGGCTGGGGGTGG
>JAISGJ010000177.1 GCA_031263105.1 Coriobacteriales bacterium | reverse complement strand
AGCGGGGGGCCGGGGCGGCAGCGGGGGGCCGGGGCGGCAGCGGGGGGCCGGGAGGGGTGACGGTGGGGGGGCCGGGGCGGCAGCGGGGGGCCGGGAGGGGTGACGGTGGGGATGACGGTGGCTCCCAACGCCAGGATGCCTCGACTATTTTCCCAGAAACGTTGCTGCCGATTTGGCGGCCAGCCTCCCGGAGTTGATCGCCCAGCTTGCGCCGGAGCCGCCAAGGTACATCACGTCGTAGCTGTCGCCATGGATGCCGCCTGCGTCACAGCCGCCGGCATAGAGCCCGGGGATGACCTCGTCGTCCGTGCCTGTCACTTCGGTCCTCTCGTTTATCTTGATGCCGCCGACTGTTGTGTAGAAGCCGTCTGCCACCTCACAAAGCCAATAGGGGCCTTCCCTCATAGGACGAAGGTACTGTGCCTTCTTTCCGAAGTCCTCGTCCGCCGACGTGTCCTCGCCGTCCAGGCCTTCCGCAGCGTCGCAGAGGGCGTTATAGCGATCCAAGGTGGCCTTCACGGCTGCCGGGTCAAGGTCGGCCTCGGTCGCTGCGGCCTCTATTGATTCGTTCACGTGCACCGAGTCAAGGGGCTCCAGGGTCGGGCGAATGTCCGGAAGCGGTGTGCCGGGAAGGCCGAACGAGAAGGGGAACGCATACGAGCCGCTTGTCTCCCAATTCAAAAGGTCCTCTTCGGTGAACAGGACGAAGGTGCGCTTCTGATTGCGCACGCACACCCCTGTTCCGGAGAAGTTCTCCTGGAACAGGTCCTCACGCAGGTAGCGTTCCCCATCCTGGTTCAGCCAAAGCGTCGGCTGCACGCCGGCGACATAGGCCCCGGTCTGCCAGCTGGCCGAGATGGCGCCGACGATCACCGGGCCACACCACATGACGGTTCCCAGGCTTTCGGCCATCGCCGCGCCGGCGTCTGCTGCCATTTTGATGCCGTCGGCGTTTCGGCAGTTCATGCCGAGGGCCTGGGCGTTCCCTATGTCCCAGGCAGCGACCTCCTTCCTGAACTCCTCGTTGTTGGCATACCCGCCGGTGCCTAGGATGACCACGGAGGAGCGGAACTCGACGATGCGTCCGTCCGCATCTTCCGCAAGAACGCCCTTGACGGCCCCGTCCTCGACAAGCAGCCTGCGTGCACGCATGTTGAAGTGGGCCTCGACTCCCAGCCGCTCGGCCTCCCCGCCGAGTATGTTCACAAAGTTCAGGCCGCGCATCGCCTCTCCGCCGTCGTCGTAGGCCAAGGCGCGGTTGCGATAGCCGGCTGTGAAAGCGAACCCGATTCCGTGGTCCTCAAGCCACTCGGCCGTATCGGCCATCTGCCCTATGAACGCCTCGGTGAGCTTGCGTCTGGGAATCCAGTGGTGATACGTCAGGTGGTCGGTCACGGCGTCTTTCACCGAGTCGGACGCTCCGGTCGCTTTCTGCTGCTCGCTTCCTACGGCGGTGATGAACTCCGTTCCGATGAAGGACCCGCCGTAGCCGCCCAAGGCCTCGATGACGACCGGCTTGAGGCCGAGCTCGACACACTGCACGGCAGCCGCCATGCCCGTGCCCCCGCCGCCGACGATGCAGACCTCGGCTTCAATGCTCTGCGTCGGCTCACCGATTTCCCCTATGTCCCAGATGCTGCTGCGTTCGGTCGCAGGGGCCGCCATCGATGCCTCGGGATTGGGAGCCGGGCCGGCATCCGATGCGGCACCCGGCTCTTCAGAGGCTGCCGGAGAGCAGGCCGCCAGCGCCAAGCCGGTTCCGGCTCCCAGCGCGACAAAGGACGCGCCCTTGATGAAGCTGCGACGGGACAGCCCCCGCGCTGCCGCTTCCGCCTCCCCCCTCTCCTCAACAGCCGTGCCCTTGTCGTCATGTTGTTCCGTGCTGCCCATACCTGACCTCCGTTCACGTGGTTTCCCTTGTCTGCGAACACGTCGGTTCGCCCCAGCCATTATAGGAAGCAGGCAGGGGCATCAGGGGGCTTTTGCCTACAACCGTTGGTTGAGGAAGGGAAGGCAAAGTTGAAGCTGCTGGCAGCGCGCCTGCCGCGCCGCCGCCCCACGCCGCCGCCCCACGACGCCAAGGCCGCTCGGATTTGTGCCCTGCGGGGCGGCTGTGGAACTGTTAGACTTGATACCCAGTGGTTTTCCGCTGGACGAAAGGTTGAGTCATCTGTGGTCGGCGTACTTGCAGCCATCGTATTCTGTGTGGCCATCCCGTTCGTCGTGATGGCGATGTTGGCACCCTCACTTGAGCGAACGGCCCCCAAGGCCGGCAACTTTCGCGGCGTTTTGGTGTACAACGGCCTCGGCATCGTCTGGTTCGTCTGGCTCATCTCCTTCTGGGTGGGGGCACACCTCCTCGCGACCCTGCATATCGACCAGCCTGCCTGGGTGCGCTACCTCGTCCCGCTCTTCCCGCTGCTTGCCGGGTCGTGCGCGTTCGGGCTGTTCGACGACTGGGCCGGCAGCAACACGACCAAGGGCTTCAGCGGCCACCTCAGGGCGCTTGCGCACGGCCGCCTCACGACGGGGGGCCTCAAGTTCCTGGGGATAGGGTTCCTGAGCCTGTTCCTCGCCCTGTCGCTGTACTACACAGGGGCGGCGTCGCTGCCACGGGTGCTGCTCGTGACCTGCACCATCGCGCTCAGCGCCAACCTGCTCAACCTGTTCGACCTGCGTCCCGGAAGGGCGCAGAAGATGTACCTCCTCGGCCTTGTCTTCGCGTTCGTGTCCATCGTCGCGTTCGGGGTGCTCGGCCTTTACGGCTGGGACCTGGGCGCGTTGGCGCTTGCCGCGATAGGCCCGCTTGTGGCGGTCTGGCGCTTCGACCTCGGCGAGAGGGGCATGATAGGCGACGCAGGGGCGAACTCCATGGGGGCCTTCCTGGGCTTCCTCTACGCGACGGCGCTTCCCACGTGGGCGCTCGGTGTCGCGGTCGTCGCGCTGGCGGCGGTCAACCTCTTGAGCGAGCGCGTCTCCTTCTCGAAGCTGATAGGGGCCAACAGGCTCCTCTCCACCTTGGACGAATGGGGGAGGAAGAAGGACGTGGACGTAAATGCAGACAGAGGCACGACGGACGAAAGAAGAGTGGAGCACTGACATGGCAAAGCATATCTTCGTAACCGGGGGCGTGGTGTCCTCGTTGGGCAAGGGGATCACGGCGGCATCGCTGGGACAGCTCCTCAAGGCGCGGGGCTACAAGGTCACGATGCAGAAGGCGGACCCCTACCTCAACGTCGATCCCGGCACCATGAGCCCCTTCCAGCATGGGGAGGTGTTCGTCACCGACGACGGCCACGAGGGCGCCCTCGACCTGGGGCACTACGAGCGCTTCATCGACGAGAGCCTGACGCGCGAGTCGAACTTCACCGCCGGCTCCATCTACCAGTCCCTCATCTCCCGTGAGCGGCGCGGCGACTTCCTCGGAGGCACGGTGCAGGTCATCCCCCACATGACCAACGCCATCAAGGACCGCCTCGTCCGCATCGCCGACCAGTCGAGCGCCGACATCGTCATCACCGAGATAGGCGGCACGATAGGCGACATCGAGTCGTTGCCCTTCATCGAGGCGGCGCGGCAGTTCAAGATGTCCAAGCCCCTCGGCGACGTGCTCTTCGTCCACGTGACCCTCGTGCCCTATATCGCCGCCGCCCACGAGGTCAAGACCAAGCCCACGCAGCACTCGGTCAAGGAGCTGCGCTCCATCGGCGTGCAGCCCGACTTCATCGTCTGCCGCTGCGACCACGACCTCCCCAGCAAGGTGCGGGAGAAGATAGCCCTCTTCTGCGACGTGCGCGCAGACAAGGTCATCGACTGCATAGACGCCGCGAGCATCTACGAGGTGCCGCTCGCCCTCTACGCGCAGGACTTCGACACCAAGGTGCTCGAGGCGCTGCTGCTTGCGCCCGCGAGCATCGACCTGCACGACTGGAAGTCCTACGTGGAGAAGATGGGCAAGCTCTCGGGCGAGGTCGATATCGCGGTGGTCGGCAAGTACGTCTCGCTGCCCGACGCGTACCTGAGCGTCGTGGAGGCGCTCGGCCATGCCGGCGTGTTCCACAGGCACAAGGTCAACGTGCACCTCATCGACGGGGAGACCCTGAAGGACGACGGCGTCGAGAAGGTGCTCGGCCCCATGGACGGCATTCTGGTGCCGGGCGGCTTCGGCATCCGGGCCTTCGAGGGCAAGATCGCCGCCGTGCGGTACGCCCGCGAGAAGAAGGTCCCCTTCCTCGGCATCTGCCTTGGGCTCCACGCGGCGGTCTGCGAGTTCGCCCGCAACGTCGCCGGCATGGAGAACGCGAACTCTGCGGAGTTCGAGAACGAGGTGCCCTATTCGCTCGAGTACCCCGTGATCGACCTCATGCCCGAGCAGGAGGACATCGACGACATGGGCGGCACCATGCGCCTGGGCGCCTACCCCTGCAAGGTGAAGGACAAGACGCGGGCCTTCGCGGCCTATGCCGAGCCCATCGTCTACGAGAGGCACCGCCACCGCTACGAGGTGAACAACACCTTCCGCGAGCGCCTGGTGGAGGCAGGGCTGGTGATAAGCGGCATCTCGCCCGACGCGCGGCTCGTCGAGATGATCGAGCTGGCGGACCACCCTTGGTTCGTCGCGAGCCAGGGCCACCCCGAGTTCAAGAGCCGCCCGACGCGGCCGCACCCCCTGTTCCGCGACCTGGTGGGGGCGGCGCTTGCCCTGCGTGGCAGGCGGGACAAGGAGAAGGGCGAGAGGGAGAAGCGGCCCTCCGTGTCGGCGGCGCGGCCGAAGGGATGAGCGCATGAACGCACAGCGGCTCCTCGACACCTTCCTCGACCTGGTGCGGATCGACTCGCCGAGCCTGCGGGAGGCGAATGTCGCCGCCTACTGCAAGCAGGCGCTCGAAGAGGCCGGCTGCACCGTCCGCTTCGACACAAGTGCGCCCACGACCGGCTCCGACACCGGCAACCTCGTAGCCCTCCTCCCCGCCGCCCCCGACACGGGCGACGCCTCCGCCCCCGCCCCGTCGCTGTACCTTTCCGCCCACATGGACACGGTCTCTCCCGGCGAGGGCATCGAGCCCGTCATCGCCGATGGCGTCATCACGTCTGCGGGCGACACCGTCCTCGGCGGGGACGACAAGGTGGGCGTCGCCGCCATCATCGAGACGGTGCGCACCCTCGCCGAGGCCGCCGCCAGCGGCAGGCCCCATCCCGCGATAGGCGCCCTGCTCTCGGTGGGGGAGGAGATCGGGCTGCGCGGCGCCCATGCCATGGATTGCCGCGACCTCGGCTGCGCCCCCTGCCTCGTCCTCGACGCGAGCGGCGCACCGGGCGTGGTCGTCACAGGCGCGCCCTTCCACTACCTCTTCGAGGCCACGTTCACCGGCAGGGCGGCACACGCGGGCATCGAGCCCGAGAGGGGCGTCTCCGCGATAGCCCTGGCATCGAAGGCGGTGCTGGCGATGCAGCTGGGGCGCCTCGACGAGCGGACGACGGCGAACGTGGGCATCATCTCAGGCGGCAACGCCTTCAACATCGTGCCGGGCAGCTGCGTCGTCACCGGCGAGTTCCGTGCGATGGACGAGGGGCGCGCCCGCGAGGTGAAGGCGCAGCTTGCAGAGGCCCTCGATGCCGCCGTCTGCGGCACGGACGGCAGCGTGGCCGTCGAGTGGGAGGAGGAGTACCGCGCCTTCCAGATAGGGGAGGACGACCCCCTCGTGCAGCTCGTGCTTGCGGAGGCGCGCTCGCTCGGCCTGCCGGCGCAGACCGCCGTGAGCGGCGGGGGCTCGGACGCCAACGTCTTTGCCGAGAAAGGCATGCGCGCACTGGTGCTGGGCACCGGCATGACCGACGTGCACGGCCTGAGCGAGTCCCTTGCAGTCGCCGACCTGGAGGCCCTCGCCCGCCTCTGCATCGCCGTCGCCTACGCATCGGATGTCCTCTGAACGCTTGCCATGTCGGTCGGAAGGGGCAGGCTATGCCGTACATACGTTACAGTGACAAGGGCAACGGCATACGGTACGCATCTCTCGTGCGATCCGTCAGGGAGGGCGGCCGCGTCAAGCAGGAGTACGTGGCAAACCTGGGCAGGGTCATCGACGCCGACGAGGGCGTGTTCAAGAGCCGTGAGCGCGGCGTGTTCCGCTTTACCGTCGAGGGCGGGTTCGAGGACGCCCCGGAGCGCTACCGTGCTCCAAGCAGTGAAGGCCCGGAGCAGGAGGGCCTGATTCTGGACTTCGGTGATGTGCACTTCCTTTACCACTACATGAGAAGCCTGCCGTTTTACGAGGCGCTCGTCGGACTGTTGCCCGGTGAGGACGATACCCTGCTCGCGCTGCTCTGCCATCGGATCCTGGCCGACCGCAAGGCCGTTTGCCATGCCAAGACGTGGTGGGAGGGCAGCTATGCGTCCGTGCTGCTCCCGGATGCCGACTTGGAAGGCCCGTGTGTCGACGGGTTCCTTGGCAGGCTCGGTGACGAGGCGGTGCGGCAGCGCTTCTTCGACCGCTATTTGGGCTGCCTCTACGGCGTCGCCGCTGCGGGCGCACGCCCCGACGGTTCGAGTGCACCGAAAGCCTCGCGGATGTCGGTGGCCCCGCTGGGCGCCTGCAGGGGGGACGGGACGGTCGGGGGCGCCAAGCTCGTCTACGTCTTGGATCGTGTCACCGGCAGGCCCCTGTGCCTCAGCTGCTGCCCGGGCGGCATCGTGGGCGCAGACACCTTGAAGGCTGTTGTGGGAGACCTTGGCAAGTATGGCGTGTCAGTCGACTACGCCGTCGTGGATCCCGCCTGCTTCAGCGAGGGCACGGTGCGGGAGCTGGATGCTGCGGGCATCCCGTTCATCACCAGGCTCGCTCCTCATGGCGGTATCTTCAGACAGGCTGCGGACTCTGTGCTGGAAGGCCTGATGTCGCTGGGCAAGGAGGTGAGGCTCGGTGACCGCCTCCTGTACACGAGGAAGGCGCGGGTCGATGTCTACGGCAAGGACGGCTACGCCTATCTGGCCATGGATGTCGCCTCGGCCATAGAGGGTAAAAAAATTCTCACTACACACGAAAGGAACCAGCAGATGGCGCGTGCCCTCCTTGCCTACAGGGGCGACGAGGCCCGCCCAGCGGCGGATGTCCGTGGTCGGTGGCGCGGCCTTCGTCGGCAGCGGAGGGACGCCGCCCTCGCATATGGGGACGGTGCGCTTGCCGAGGAGGCCGGGGAGGCCGACGGGCGCGTGCCGCCCCCCAGGCTCTTCATGGCTCTGGCATCTGTGGACGTCCCCGCGTCGCAGCTGCTGCCGCTCTGTTACGCGGGGCAGCGGACAGGGCAGCCCTGCGACATCGGCACAGGCGATGCCGACCTGAGACCGCTGCGGCTGCAGGAGGGGGAGACCTCGTGCGGGCACCTGATACTCGCCTTCATCGCTGCGGCCGTTCTCCACTGCCTGCAAGAGGACATCGTTGCCAAGGGGGGCACGGTCGACTCCGAAGGCGCCTTCATGGCTCTAAGGAACCGGAAGTGCAAGGTGTATCCAGACACGGTCATTGCCCAGGAGCCCACAGACGCCATCAACGAGATCTACCGATTGCTCGAGGCATAACCGAGGCGTAACGTCCAGATGGATGCGCGTGTGTGGATGCGGGTGAATGTGCGTTACTGTTCACTCCCCCCACTGTCATCCCGAGCCCCACTGTCATCCCGGGCCCCCACTGCCATCCCGAGCCTGCCGAGGGATCCTCGGCCGCGCAAGCGGTCGACCGCAGGTCGAAGGGCCCCCTGACCTGCCGTTGGACACTGCGTGTCCAAAGATTCCTCGACGGAGCTCGGAATGACAGTGGGGGTGTGACGTGTAACAACGGACGTCCAGATGAATGCGGGTGAATGTGGTTACTGTTCACACCCCACTGTCATTCCGAGCGAAGCCGAGGAATCTTTGGGCGCATCAGCGCCCAACCGGGCCAGTTGGCTGCTTCGCGTTCCGTGGGCCTGTCGGTTCCATGGGCTCACCCGCTGCTTCGCAGCTTCGCCCCGCGACAGTC
>JAISGJ010000139.1 GCA_031263105.1 Coriobacteriales bacterium | reverse complement strand
GGGCGGGCCTATGCGCACTGTCGACAACGGGGGCGGGCCTATGAGCCCTGTCACCCCGCGCGGCGGGGCGAAGCCCCGCAGTCGAGGGATCTTCGGCTGCGGCGCAGCCGACCGCAGGTCGGAGGATTCCTCGCCCGCAGTTGGTCGCTTTGCGACCAAAGATCCCTCGGTTCCGGGGCTTCGCCCCTCCGCTCGGGATGACAGTGGTGGGACAAGAGAGGAGGGCATCCTGTGAGCTTTGGAGCCTATCTCAGGCAGAACGTGGGGGAGTACCTGCTGCTGCTCTTGTCGGTATGGTCGGTCTCGGTGGTGGGCTTCAACGCCTACTTCCTGGACGGCCTGCTGGAGTCCTCGGGCTATGCGGCCCGTGCGGGCCTTGCGCTGGCGGCGTGCGCGGTGCTGCTGCTGGCGCTGTACGCGGCGGCGTACCGCCGCAAGCGTCTGGCGGTGGGGGCGGTCGTCTACCTGCTTGTGCTGGCCGGATTGGTGGGGGCCGCCATCGCCCTCTCCAGCGGCGAGAACCCCTACGACGACGCGGAGGGCAACTACCTCTACCTGGCGCTTGTCATGGCCGCTGCCGCAACGGGCGGCTTCCTGCTCACGCGCACGCTGGCCGGGAGCGCCCTGTGGTTCTTGGCCTCGGCCTTCTCCTGCACGGTGGTGCAGGCCTTCTACGAGAGCGGGGAGCTGGCCATGAGCGTGGCCGCGTCCCTCTCTGCGCTGGCGCTCATCGTGCACCGCAACTTCCGGCTGGGACTCGCCAACGCCGACGTGGCGCGGCGGCCCTCCCACGTGGGCAACTTCGTGACCTCGGCCCTGCCGGTGCTGGCGGCGGGTGCCCTGGCGCTCATGGCCTGGTTCGCCGTCATCGCCCCGCTCGACCCCTCGGTGATGAAGGTGACCCTCCTCACCGACTACCGGCGCCTCCCCATCGATGAGTACAAGGGCACGGCCGACGAGCATCCCATCTTCAACTTCGAGATGACCTCGGAGAACCTCGTGGAGGGCTTCCCCTACACCACCGACGACCTCAAGACGGACCCCAACGCCGCCGTGACCATCGACGCGGCATCGGTGCTCGAACAGCAGCTCCGGCAGGAGGTCGAGCAGAGCGCCGCCGCAGGCTCAGGGCAGAACACCGCCTTCGACCCGGAGTCCCTTGAGGAGGAGTTCGCCCCGCTCTCCTGGTCCGAGGTCTTCCCGATGATCATAGCCGCCCTCGTCACCGCTGCGCTTGTCACCCTCGCTGTCGTCGGCTACTTCGTCGGGCGCAGGCTTTGGCGCAGGCGGCGGCTTGTGCACATGCTCTCCCAGGAGCCGAGGGAGCAGGTCGAGTCGCTGTACCTGTTTGCGCTCGACCGTCTCGCCCGTCTCGGCTTCAAGGTGCCCGCAGGCATGACGCTCCGCGAGTACGCGGCCAACTCGGCACGCTCCATGGACATGCTCACCGAGGAGACGCGCGTGGCCTTCACCGACCTGACCCACGCCTACGAGGCCTGCGCCTACGGCCGCCGCGTCCCCACCGAGGACGACGTGGTCCCCTTCGCAGCCTACTACCTCGCATTCTGGAAGGCAGCCCGCACCCACCTGGGTGGCCTCAGATACTTCTTCAGGTCCTTCAGGCTGTAGGAGAGGAGGTATCGCATGCTCACACCCCCTGTCACACCGCCGCCCCGGGCCCTTCGGCTGCGCCCCCCACTGTCATTCCGAGCGCAGCGAAGCGAAGCCGAGGAATCTTTGACTGCGAAGCAGTCAACCGGCCCGCTTGGACACTGCGTGTCCAAAGATTCCTCGGTTCCGGGGCTTGCGCCCCTCCACTCGGAATGACAGTGGGCTGTGGGGCTTGCGCCCCTCCACTCGGAATGACAGTGGCCCTGCGGGGCTTGCGCCCCTGCACTCGGAATGATAGTGGGACTGTAGTAGGAAGGTACGCATGAAACTGGAAGCAAGAGATGTGTCGTGTGGGTGGGAGCCCGGCAGGCCCGTTCAGCGCTACGTGAACTTCGCGGTGGCGTCCGGCGAGATCTGCTGCGTGCTGGGGCCCAACGGCTGCGGCAAGTCGACGCTGTTCAAGACGGTGCTGGGGCTCATCCCGCGCCAGGCGGGCTCGGTGTCCTTCGACGGGGAGAACATCGCGCGCTGGGGCCCCAAGAAGCTCGCGTCCGTGATGGCGTATGTGAGCCAGGGGCACACCCCGCCCTTCCCGTACAAGGTGCGCGATGTCGTGCTTCTGGGGCGCACGAACCAGATGGGCTACGCCCAGCCCTCGGCCAGCGACTACCAGATAGTCGACAACGCGCTCAACGACATGGGCGTCTACGAGCTGCGCGACCAGCCCTACACCGACGTGTCGGGCGGCGAGCTCCAGCTGGTGATGATAGCCCGGGCCCTTGCCCAGCAGCCCCAGCTGCTCGTGCTCGACGAGCCCACGGCCGCCCTGGACTACGGCAACGTCGTGCGCGTCATCGCCAAGGTGCGCGAGCTGGCGCAGAGGGGCTACGGGATCATCATGACCACGCACAGCCCCGACCACGCCTTCATGTGCAACTCCAACGTGGTGCTGCTGCAGCGCAACAAGGCCATGCAGTTCGGGCGTGCGGTGGACATCATCACCGAGCGCAACATGCACGACGCCTACGGCGTCGGTGTGAAGATAGTCGAGTTCATGACCCGTGAGGGCGAGATCATGCGTATGTGCGCACCGGTCTTCTGAGGAAAGGACAGTGGCGATTATGGAAGAGGCGGCAAAGATGGGGAGCAAGGCGGGCGCGGAGGGCGCGGAGGCGGCGACCAGCCCGGAAACGACAGGCGCAGCACCCGTAGGGGGCGGCGTCCCCGACGCCCCGCCGCCTGACGCTGCGGCCCCGACACCTGCGGATGCCGGCACGGCCGGCCCGGCGGCCCCAACACCTGCGGCGACCGACCCAACACCTGCGGTCCCTGCCCCGCCCGCCCCGGCTGCTCCGGCATCCGCCCCCGGCCCTGCGGTCGCACTGGAACAGGCGCGGGTCGATGCGGCGCGCGAGGTGATCGAGCGCATCGTGTTCAACGTGGACTCCGTCATCCAGGGCAAGCACGACGTGGTGGAGCTGGTGGTGCTGGCCCTCGTGGCGCGCGGGCACGTGCTGCTGGAGGACCTGCCGGGCACGGGCAAGACCACGCTCGTCTCAACCTTGGCGAGGTCGGTGGACTGCGGCTTCTCGCGCATCCAGTTCACCCCCGACGTCATGCCCTCCGACGTGTCGGGCTTCTCGATATACAACCAGCGGACCCAGGACTTCGAGTTCCGCCCGGGCGGCGTGATGAGCAACCTGGTGCTGGCCGACGAGATCAACCGCGCCTCCGCCAAGACGCAGAGCGCCCTCCTGGAGGCCATGGAGGAGCGGCAGGTGACGGTGGACGGCACCACGCACCGGCTCGACGAGCCCTTCATGGTGCTGGCGACGCAGAACCCCATCGAGCAGTTCGGCACCTACCCGCTGCCCGAGGCCCAGCTCGACCGCTTCCTGGCGCAGCTCTCCATGGGGTACCCCGACTTCAACGAGGAGGTGCACGTGCTGGAGCTGGGCGACGACGCCAAGCGGGCGGTGCGCCCCGTGGCATCGAGCGACGACGTGCTGGCCGTGCGGGCCGCGGCGCGCGAGGTCTACGCCTCCAAGATGATCATGCGCTACGTGGTGGAGATCGTCACGGCGACGCGCGACAACCCCGAGGTGCAGGTCGGCGCCTCGCCCCGCGGCGGCATCGCGCTCCTGGCGCTGGCGCGCGCCTACGTGCTCGCGCGCGGCCGGGGCTACGTGCTCCCCGACGACGTGAAGGCCCTCGCCCCCCACGTCCTGCGCCACCGCCTCTCCCTCGCCCACGAGGCCCGGGTCTCGGGCCGCACCCCCGACGACGTGATAGCCTCCATCCTCGCCGGCAT
>JAISGJ010000134.1 GCA_031263105.1 Coriobacteriales bacterium | reverse complement strand
TGCGGGGCTTCGCCCCTTCGCTCAGGATGACAGTGGGGGTGTGAACAGTAGCCGGAAGGCGGCGTGCAATGATTGACCATCGCCTCCCTGGCAGTGGGGGTGTGAACAGTAGCCGGAAGACGGTGTGCAACGATTGATCATCGCTTCCCTAAAGCGGCTGGCGGCCGAGCAGCTCGACGAAGTCGATGAGTTCCTGCTTGGAATGAATGTTCAGTTTCTCGTAGATGTGGCGTGCATGGGTGCGTGCGGTGTGATACGAGATGGTCAGCTCCTCGGCAACGTATTTTACGCTACGGCCATGGGCCAGAAGGTCGAGGATCTCGAGTTCCCGCAGGGTCAGCCGATAGCGCTCGATGACGCCGGTATCGAGTGCGGCGCTGCCGGGGGCGCCCGGACCTTTGGGATCCGCATGGACAGGGGAGCCGTGCGCGGCACGAGGCGCGCGATCGCCATGGCATCTGCCGCCGAGCAGTTGAAATCCCACGCCCACAAAGAAAACCAGGCCAAAGCCCACGCACAGGGCAACTGCGGGAGAAGCGAATCCTGCGAGGAGCATCAGTCTCGACAGCATCTGGCCGACGACCAGGGCCTCAAAGAGCAACGCGACGCCCAGACCGTTCACCGCGTAGGGGGAAGTGCGCATATCGTAGGCGAAGACCGCGATGACGAGCACCCACAGCGAACACTCCCAAAGCACGCCGGAACTGGCGTTGGGCAGGTCGATCAGGCCGATGAGGAGGCCGACCGAGAACAGCGGGATGCAGAGGAGGGCGAACACGAAGGCCCCTGTCCAAGGAGGAAAGTCCATGCGTGTCGCGAAACGAAAGAGAAGCCGACAGATTCCAAGCATCAAGGCTGCCGCGATGAGCTCGTAGACCACCTGAAAGCTGATCTCGGCGCTCATGGGCAGAATGGGTTTTCCCGAAAGATGTGCGACAACCCCTCCGGCAAAGGCGAACGTGGCCGCCGCAGCGACAAGCGCTAAAAGAGCGCGCCTGTTCTCGGATTCCTCTCCGGCGTCCGAATGCCTGCCCTTGGGCTTTTCCCCGTCTTTCGAGTGACCGCCCTCGGATTTTCCCCCACCGCCCGAAAGCCCGGTCTCGGAGCTCTCTCCACTGCCCGTGCCCTTTCTTGGGGATCGGCACAGGATGCAGGCAATCGCTATCAGGGGCAAGGCCATCATCAGCCCGTCTCCCATAGCCTCGGAGACGGAGCTGAGCAGCCGAAAACAAAGATAGGCGAGCACTGCGACGACAAGTGCCGGCGATGCCTTGAAGAGGCTGGGGCTTGGGTCTCGCACATGATGGGTCGTCAGCCAGATCGAGACCGCCCATCCGCAGGAAAACCCGACAAGAAAGCCGCCGACAAAGAGAAACGCGATGCCCGCAGACGGCATGCAGAAGATGAGCATCAGGGCAATTCCCGCCGTGGCCAGCATGCTTACGACGGGGACGTCAAAGTATTCCGCAGCCAGAAGGCGGAGGCGTATGAGGAAAGGAGAGGCCAGATGGGCAAGGAGAAGGGCGGCCACCACGACGGCGAAGAGCACGACAAGGTCGTCTTGGCTGCATCCCGTGCCGATGAGATACATGATTCGGATGACCATATGCGAGGTAAAGAAGAGCAGGGCCCCAAGTCCCACATCCTCAAAGGTGAAGTGCAGAAAAACCGATGGACGCTTCTCGGGCATGGCTCTGTGCGCATCTCCTTTTCGCCTCGGACGTCTCGCTTTGGTACCTGTGCTCCGGCAGACGCACATGAAGGCAAGCGGACGACAGGCAGGCAAGTATACTACCTTTTGCGGTATCCGGGCACCGGCACCATTTACGCTGTTTTGGGCGACGCGACAGCGGACGGACGGCCCTAGGCTGCATGG
Source organism: Coriobacteriales bacterium (assembly GCA_031263105.1). GTDB lineage: Bacteria > Actinomycetota > Coriobacteriia > Coriobacteriales > UBA8131 > JAISGJ01. Next base: position 2,160 of record JAISGJ010000134.1, on the reverse strand, counting down.
CACGAAAGGCTTGGCGTCCCACGACCCGACGGACCGCCAAGGTGACGAAGCTATGCGAGAAAGGAACGAACATGGACACAGGCACCTCGATGGACAGGCGCAGTTTCCTCAAAGGGGCAAGCGTGGCGGGAGCGGCAGTGGCCGCGACGGCTGCGACGGGAGCATTGGGCCTGTCCGGTTGCGCCCCGTCGCGGGAACCTGCGGCGGCGAGTGCAGGCGGCGGCGGCGGCGGCGGACTCATCCTCGACGCCGAGAGCTTCATGGGCGCCAAATGGAGTTTCGAGATCGCACCGGACCCCGTGCCGGAAGAAGAGATCGCCCGTAGCGTCGACTGCGAGATCCTCGTTATCGGTGCCGGGGTGAGCGGACTGGTCACTGCGGCTTCGGCTGTCGAGGAGGGCACGGACGTCGTCATCGTGGCCCAGAGCTCGGGGCCGGTGTCGCGCGGCGGCTCCAACGCCGCCTTCAATACCAGGCTCACGCACGAGCTCGGCCTGGACTACACCCGCGAGGAGATCGAACCGATCTTCCAGTCGATCTTCGCGGCCAACAGCTTCCGTCTCGACCAGGACAAGTGGTGGCTTGTGTTCGACGAGTCCGGCATGGCCCTGAACTGGCTTATGGACAAGATGGTGCCATACGGGATCAGCACGGTCATCGAGAACAACCAGCAAGACGGCGACGGCCCGCTCAAGACCCTCAACGTCTCGCATTCCTTTGTCGCCGAAGGCAATCAGGCGGCCGGTGCCTCGCAGCAGATCGTGGTCGAGGCGCTTGCCGAGGAGATCGTCAAGGGCAAGGGCAGGATCTTCTACGACACGGTTGCCGTGCAGCTCGACCGTGCGGACAACAACACGGGCCGCGTGACCGGCTGCGTCGTTAGACAGGAAGGCGAGTACGTGCGCTACACGGCGTCCAAAGGCGTGGTTCTGGCCACCGGCGACTTCTCCCAGGACCGCGACATGGTGGCCAAGTACTGCCCCATCGCGCTGCCATTCGGCAATGGCGGGGTCTACGACGGCTCGGGCCTCAAGATGGCGCTGTGGATCGGTGCCGCGTGGCAGAAGTACACCCCCAACGCCCCCATGCTCGCCACGATGGGCGACGAGGTCCTGCCCTGTCGCTGGTGGGCGGAAGGAGCGCTCACGACCTTTCCGGGACTTCTCGTCAACAACAAGGGCCTGCGTTACAGCAACGAGAACTGCACCTATGGCTACATGCCCTATCCGCAGCGTGTCCAGCCCGACGGCTGCGCCTACCTTGTCTGGGACGATGCCTGGGTCGCCGCCTCCGCACCTTGGCAGGGCGACCGTGTCGGCGGCGATGCGCGCGACACCCAGGAGGTGTACGACGCCATGGCCGCCCTCTTCGACCCAGACACCGACTGGACGACCACGGACGAGTACGCCGGCTTTGACGCCACCATGGCAGAGACCGCAGTCAAGGCCGACACCCTCGAGGAGCTGGCCGACGGCCTGGGCCTGCCCCGTGAGGCCTTCCTCGCGCAGGTCGAACGCTACAACGGCTACTGCGAGACGGGACTCGACGACGAGTTCCACAAGAACAAGCGCTTCCTGCTCCCCGTAAAGACCCCGCCGTTTTACGGAGTGAAGAACGAGCCCTACACGCTCTGCATTACCGGGGGCCTGAACACGGACATCCAGATGCACGTCTGCGACTCCAACAACGACCCCATCGAGGGGCTGTACGGTATCGGCACCGTGGTGGGCGATATGTATGGCGATGTGTACGACTACCGTGTGCCTGGCATCAACCTCGGCGGCGCCTGCACGACATTCGGCTATCTTCTGGGCAAGAACCTCAGCTCCGGTGCCTGGTAACGGTGTCGCGCGTGGGTGGTTGCTGTTCACACTGCTGTCATTCTGAGCGGAGCGCCCGCAAGGGCGCACAGCGTGGGAATCCTTGGACACGCAGTGTCCGACTGGCCCGGTCGGGCGCTGACGCGCTCCGTGGGCCTGTCGGCCCGTTCTCGCTGAAAACAGTCCACCCGACGGTTTTGCGGGCGCGGGAACCCAAAGATTCCTCGGCTGCGCTGCGCTACGCTCGGAATGACAGGACGGTGTGTACAGTGAACCACCAGAGCCATTGATGAAGGGATGCCAAGAGCGACAGATGTCAAGAGCGGAGCGGACTGAAGAC
>JAISGJ010000033.1 GCA_031263105.1 Coriobacteriales bacterium | reverse complement strand
GAAACAGGCGACGGAACCTTTTGGATATACGGGCAAAAGGATTTGTTCAACATAAAAATACATGATTTCTATCTCCATGAGGATTCCCTGTTTGAATTCTTGTTGCCGGGCTGCCTGGGGATCACCTATTACGAGTCGTTCTCTGCCGATGAGCTTTCTCCCTACCGGCGGGTGAGCGCAGGGTGCGTCAAGGCGTTTATCGGCAAGGAAACGCCGTACCGTGTATTGATGCATAAGAAAATCCCTGTCCGGTCTATCGGTATCGAAGTCTCCCCCGGATATTACGAAGGGTATCTTTTGAAACAATACCCAAAAGAATTCGAGAACCTTGTTCATGCGTTCCAAGCGGTTGACCAAACAGAGCATTTCCCTGAGATGGTTCGCCTGCTTACACAGGTGAAAAGCTATCGCGGGGATGGGATTGAGGCAAAGCTGTTCTACGAAGGCAAAGTGGCGGAAGCAATCTCTTTGATGGTCGGGTTCTGCAAGCACCGCCCATCAGGTGGAGCGGCTTTATCTTCTGAGGACTCCCGACGAATCGAGGATGTTTCCGCATACATCAACGACCACTTCGCTCACGACCTCCCGATTGAACGGTTGGCCAAAATCGCGTGTATGGGAACAACGAAACTGAAGAACACCTTCAAGCGTCATCATGGCTGCACCATTACGGAATACGTACAGCAACGGCGTGTGAGCCACGCCGAGTACCTGCTTGCCCATACCGGGTTTTCAATCGGGGATGTTGTCCAGATGGTAGGCTATCAAAACGCCAGTCATTTCTCGGAGTTGTTCAGAGAAATAACCGGTCTGCTGCCGAGGGAATACCGTAAAATGTCACAACGTTGATTTCGCATAGTGCGCTATCTTCAAGGTGTCGGCAGCTTGGATGCCTGGGCAAATTCTTTGTTGGCAGGAAAATTATACCAGCGGAAGGGACGTCGGATACCGCAGCCGGTATCACCCGTTTCGTTGACTATTAGATTTTGAGTTTAGTTCGGAGTTCTCAAAAGCCCTATCCTGAACAGGGCATTTGCTTTTTCCAAACGGTTGTCGCCGCGCAAGTGGGACAGTAGCCCCGTCCCCCTTTTATCATCCATACCCCACCCCTACCGTCAATCGTGGTCTTTGGCAGGGTCGGCAATCATATCCTCAATGTCTTGGAGCATCGAGAGAATCACATCTCCGCGATACTCACCGGGAGTTATTTCGCCGCGATAATATCTTTCAACAATGACCTGCATACCAGAGACGGTAGACACCCCCAGCTTCTTGGCAAGTATAGCCGCGTCGTCACGGTCTTTGTCTCGTCCCGCAATAACCTTGGAGGCGAAAAGGTACTCAGGGGAAGCAACAGAAACAGTCAGGTTCTCACCACTGAAAACAGTGCGTGCCTGCTCGTCAGTCTTAAAATAGCCAAGCATTCCCGAGACATGAGTGTTGAGCCAATCCTTTGGCAGCCCCCGTTCTTCGGCAAACGACGCTGCAATCCCCTCAATGTCACTTCTCGGGTTAAAGATGGCGTCTATGTCCGTTGTAACACGAAGCGCGCTGTACTCAAGTGCCATAGCTGCTCCGCCGACTATAAAGATACTGCCGTGAAAGCCCTCTTGCCCCAATTTCTCATCAAAGGATTGAAGCAAATCGAGCAAGACGTCATGGTCAAACTCCGCAGCAGGGAAAGAGCCGGCGTTCGTCATAGCAAGGTCAACTCTGAACGGGAGAACAGCAGGCCGCGCTCCAGCATCTCAATCGGCGTGTTTTGCCAAATTTTGAAGTAGAGTCGCTCGCCGCCTTTTTCAACTTGGCTGCGACGAGCAACCCACTGTCTCGTCAAGCGTGTGCGGCTTGCCCACTCGGGAGCGTTTCGCCGCAACTCGATGTGGAAGAAATAGGCGACAATGCCCTCAAAAAGCGCATCGAACTCAGGGCACCCCGACAAGGGCGGCTCGGCGATCGCAACGGCCAACTCATCATCGGTAAGGCCGCGCCAATCATAGATCAGCTTGGGGAGTACCCGCAAAACCGCGTCGATGTCGTCTTGATTGGACGCACCGCCAAGCGTCTCGTTGATGTAAGCAACGATTTGAACAGCGCTAAAGTATCCAGTAGGAAGTCTCATGGGGAAAGTGTAGCACAGTAGCGGGTTTCAATCTCTGCGGGGGATAGATGCCCGTAGATGAGCCACCCTGCGTCCTCCAATACCTTTTCCAGTTCGGCGTAGCTAAAACAGGATTTCATTGGCTCGCCGCTTGCCTCGGCCATTGCAACCATGTTTTGAACGCGCTTTACCTCGGAAGTAAAGAGGTTCTCGTCGGCATAGTCAAAGACGACGCTGCTTCTCTGCGGTACGAGCGCCGGTCGTCCTCTCAAGGAACTAGTACAGGCTTGAAAGGAGCGCCTGTGCTGTAGGCAGTGGTGTCAAAGAGTCGGATGTAACCTTATTCGAAGTTTCATAGTCGCCATTTATAACCTAACGGTGCAGGTAGCACGCATATTGACACATATATGCCTTATGTGTACTATGTGCAACAGAAAGGAGCAGCGTATGAGCAATATCACTCTTGCCATCGACGGCGACCTCTTGCAGAAGTCGCGGTCGGTCGCCCAGAAGAACGGCACGTCGCTCAACGAGATGATTCGTGGCTTCCTCGCAGACGTCACCGCCGACGGCCAAGGCGGCTGGTACTCCCATTACCATGCGGTCGCGCACCAGATACAGGGCGACTCACAGGGCTGGCAGTTCGACCGCGAGGAGCTTCATGAGCGGTAGGCAGAAGGTCTTCCTCGATACGAACATCCTCTTTTATGCCCATGACGCCGCAGATGCCAGAAAGCAGGGGATAGCCAGAGACCTCATACGGGATGCGGCCGATGCGCACCGGATCCTTGTCTCCACACAGGTCTTGCAGGAGTTCTCAAACGCCTGCATCAAGAAGCTCTCGCTTTCCGAAGCCGACATGCTGCTGCTGTTGGACGAGTTCTTCAAACTCGACATCGTCCAGATAACGCCTGCGATGATCAAGGAGGCCGTAGACCTTCACTTCGTGTCCGGCTACTCGTTCTATGACAGCCTGATACTGTCAGCGGCGGCATCGGCCGGCTGCCAAGTCGTCTACACCGAGGACATGGCGCACGGTCAGACGGTTCTTGGAGTAAAGCTGCTGAATCCCTTTGTATTGTAGGTTACGTGACTGCTCTCACTGGGGAGGCGATGATCAATCCCTGCCTCCCCAGCGCACCTTCCCTTCTGAAGCGACTCTCCTTTCGCGCTGAGAGAATCAGGCCTGGTATGCGGCTTGGACGCCGGGCAGGGCCACCGGTGGCTCAAGGCCCATGATGTCTTTTGCTCCGAGCCAGGCGGCAAGGAGGTTGTGCGCCATATTGAGGCCTCCGTAGTACTGGGCGTACATGCCGCTGAAGAACCCGCCGTGGTCGAGGCCTGCCATTTTAAGGCCGGGGATCGGGACGCCTTCAGAAGTGAGGGCGTTGTAGCGACCGTCCACCCGAATGCCCGAGAGGGTGGTGAGAAGCCAGCCTGTCAGCTTGCAGGCGTAATACGGCGGCGCATCGAGGGAGGTCATGCGCCAAGGCGCCTTGTCGTGGTCGAGGTCGGCACCTCCGGCTGCCAGGTCGTTGTAACGCTTTACCGTTGCCAGGAAGGTCGCCTTGGTATCCTCATCAAACTCCATGAGGTCCGCGAGCCCTTCCAGCGTGTCCGCTTTGATCAGCACGCCGTTCTCAACATTGGGGTCAAGGTACACGGAATGCCACTCCTCGTCGGAAGTGCAGGGGTAGAACTGCCCCAGCAGCAGACAGTTCTTGGCGCCTTCCTTGGCTACGACGCGGCTGCAGATCGTGGTGTCAAAGGCCACGACGTCCTCCCAGCTGGAATCGTCGAAAACCTGCCACCAGAAATGCCCCGGCTGCATGCAGGCCAGGTTGAAGGCCACGTCATAGGGGCCGTCCTCATTGCAGAAGCGCTGGCCGAACGCATTGACGCGCAGGAAAGGCTGGGAGCCCGGCCACCAGAAGTTCATGTTGCCGCCGCCCTGCTGGTCCGGTGCGTCGCCCACGTTGCCGTTCGTCGGGTCGCCCGTGATGGCCCCACGGTCGAAGATGTTGCAGGACCCGTTGGCGGAGAACCAGTCGCGCGCGGCACCGGCCCACGTGCGCCGGACTTTTCGGTATGCACGATTACTGACTTACCACTTGAAGCGAAGAGCCCCAGCCGAAGCATTGTAGTGTGGGCGGCAAGGCCGTATCCACGAATATGTGAGTGCCAGACGGGCGCCTGCGACAGGCACGACTTTGGACTCCGAAAGCAGGGAATGGATATACGGGCCGACCCCCTTTCCGACGGGTCAGGGGGGCCGGCCCATTATTGCCACTTGACAGGGGCGAGGGTCATATGTGGTCACACCCCACTGTCATTCCGAGGCTCGCCGAGGAATCTTTGAACACGCAGTGTCCAACGGCAGGCCAGGGGCCCCTCGACCTGCGGTCGACCGCTTGCGCGGTCGAGGATCCCTCGGCAGGCTCGGGATGACAGTGGGGGCGTGAACAGTAACATCCGGTGTGACAAAGGGCGTGCCTGCCAAGTTTTACCTTGCAATCTTATAAGAATAGTATAGAATAGGGTTTCCTTGACGATGAAAGGAAGCCCCGTGGCACCACAAGGCAGAAGACAGCCGAAACAGATAGCCATCTACGGCAAGGGCGGCATCGGCAAATCGACGACGACCTCCAACCTGTCGGCGGCGCTTTCCGACGAGGGCTACCGGGTCATGCAGTTCGGCTGCGACCCCAAGGCGGACTCGACGAACACGCTGCGGGACGGCAGCTACATCCCCACGGTGCTCGACCTTCTCCGCGAACACAGGAAGGTCGATGCCCACGACGCCATCTTCGAGGGCTACAACGGTATCTACTGCGTCGAGGCGGGCGGGCCTGCGCCGGGCGTCGGCTGCGCGGGGCGCGGCATCATCACGGCCGTGCAGCTCCTCAAGCAGCAGAGCATCTTCGAGGAACTCGACTTGGACTACGTCATCTACGACGTGCTGGGGGACGTGGTCTGTGGCGGCTTCGCCGTGCCCATCCGCGAGGGGATCGCCCAGCACGTGTTCACGGTGACCAGCGCCGACTTCATGGCGATCTATGCAGCGAACAACCTGTTCAAGGGCATCCAGAAGTACTCGAACGCGGGAGGGGCCCTGCTCGGCGGCGTCATCGCGAACAGCATGAGCCACCCCTTCCAGCGCGAGATCGTCGACGACTTCGCCGTGCGCACGCATACGCAGGTCATGCAGTACGTGCCGCGCTCGATTGCGGTCACGCAGAGCGAGCTTTCCGGGAAGACGGTCGTCGAGGCCGCGCCGGAAAGCGGGCAGGCGAAGGTCTACCGCGAGCTCGCCCGCCGCATCGACGGGCATGCCGCGTCGACGGTGCCTGTGCCCCTTTCGACGGACGAGCTGAAGGAGTGGGGTGCGCTCTGGGCGGACCAGCTCGTCGCCATGGAGAGCGGCGAGATCCGCGGCCAGCAGGAAGCGATCTAGGGAGGAGCGTATGACGACCGTCAACCCGGACACGGCAACCGCCGGCCCGCGCACGCCGTGCGCCGCAGCCGCCGGCCCGCGCACGCCGACCGTCAACCTGAAGGTGCCGGCGGTCGCGGTGCGGGAGGTCAGGCTCAACACGATAACCGGCTTCGAGGGCAGTGCCGAGGCGCTTGTGAGGGAGTCCTGTCAGGGCGGCCCCTCCGAGCGCGAGCGCAGCTTCACGCAATGCCTCGGCTGCTCGACGGGCAACGCCGCCTGCATGGTCACGCTCGAGCAGGACGGCGTCGTCATCAGCCACGGCCCCGTCGGCTGCAGCGCCTGCTTGCACGAGTTCGCCTTCACCTACCGCGTCAACGCGCCGTTGCGCGGGGTGGAAAGGCCCACACAGCGCCATATCTACTCCACGAACCTCACGGAGGACGAGACGGTCTTCGGCGGCAACGAGAAGCTCGCCGCAGCCATCCGCGAGGTCTACGGCCGCGAGCGTCCCAACGTCGTCTTCATCATCACGACCTGCGCCTCGGGCATCATCGGCGACGACGTGGAGGGCGTCGCCAACGAGGCGGAGGAGGAGCTCGGCATCCCGGTGGTGGCGATATTCTGCGAGGGCTTCCGTTCGAAGGTCTGGACGAGCGGCTTCGATGCGGGCTACCACGGCATCGCGCGCAAGCTCATCAAGCCCCCGCGCAAGAAGCGCCCTGTCGTCAACGTCATCAACTTCTGGGGCAGCGACGTCTTCACGCGCTGGTTCGAGCCCTTGGGCGTCGAGGCCAGCTACCTCACGCCCTACGCGACGCTCGACTCGCTCGAGCACGCGAGCGAGGCGCTTGCGAGCGTGCAGATATGCACCACCCTCGGCTCGTATCTGAGCGGCGTGCTCGAACGCGAGTTCGGCGTGCCCGCGCTCAGGGCGGCGCCGCCCTACGGCGTGCCGGCGACCGAGCGCTGGCTGCGTGCCCTCGGGGAGCTGTTGGGCAGGCCCGAGGCGGTCGAGCGCATCATCGCCGCAGAGCGCGAGGAGTTCCTGCCGCAGATCGAGGGGCTTCGCAAACGGCTCAAGGGCAGGACCGCCTACGTGACGGCAGGCGCCGGCCACGGCCACGCCCTTCTCGCCCTCCTCGGCGAGCTGGGGATGACGGCACGGGGGGCGGCGCTGTTCCACCACGACCCGATCAACGACATCGGTTCCGAGGAGGCGGACTCGCTGGTCGCACGCGTGCGCGACTATGGGGACGTGCCCCAGGTGAGCATCTGCAACAAGCAGGAGTTCGAGCTCGTCAACGTGCTCAACCGCATGCGCCCCGACGTGCTCCTCGCCCGTCACGGCGGCATGACGCTGTGGGGCGCCAAGCTCGGCATCCCGTCGCTGCTCGTCGGGGACGAACAGTGGGGGATGGGCTACCGGGGCGTCGTGAACTACGGGAAGGCCATCCTCGAGGTCATGGAGAACAACGAGTTCGTCACGAACCTCGCCCGTCACGCGGTCAACCCGTACACCGCATGGTGGCTCGAGCAGCGGCCCTCCTATTTTTTGGAGCCGGTACCCTGAGCAGGGCCGCCGGGCACGGGGCCGCCGGGCACGGGGCCGCCGGGCACGCGAGCGCATCCGGGCGGAGCGCACCCGCCCCGCACCTGGGCCGCGCCAAGAATCCGACCGAGAAAGGACCGAGCCGTGTCTGCCTCTGGCCTCATCGAACATGAACGCTACACCTGCGCCATCGGTGCGCTGCAATCCGTCGTGGCCATCCCGCGTGCGGTGCCCATCCTGCATTCGGGCCCGGGCTGCGGCACGATGGTGCAGGGCTTCTACGAGCGTTCGACGGGATACGCAGGGGGCAGCACCTCGCCGTGCACGAACTTCAGCGAGACGGAGGTCGTCTTCGGCGGCGCAGAGCGCCTGCGCAGCATCATCGCGAACACCTACCGGGTGCTCGACACCGACTTGCAGGTCGTCCTCACCGGCTGCACGGCCGACATCGTGGGCGACGACGTGGCGAGCGTGGCGGGCGAGTTCACGGAGCAGGGCAGGCCGCTCGTCCATGTGGAGACCGCAGGCTTCAAGCACAACAACTTCGTGGCGCATTCCGACGTCGTCTGCGCCGTCGTCGACCAGTACGTCGACGGCTTCGTGGGCGACTTCCTGCCGCGCAGCGACAAGGCGCTCGTCAACGTCTTCGCCTCGTTGCCGTACCAGGACCCGTTCTGGAAGGGCAACCTGCGCGAGTACAAGCGCCTGCTCGAAGCCATGGGCCTCAAAGTCAACATCCTGTTCGGGCCCGAGAGCGGCGGCGTTGCGGAGTGGCGGTCCATCCCTGCGGCGAACTTCAACGTGCTGGTGTCGCCCTGGTACGGCCTGCCCATCGTCGAGCATCTCGAACGGAAGTACGGGCAGCCCTTCTACCGCTTCGGCTACCCGCCCATCGGCGCGAACGAGACGACGCGCTTCCTCGAGGGGCTGGCCGCCTTTGCCGCAGCACAGGGCGCACCTCTCGACGAACGGCGCGTGCATGCCCTCATCGCGCACGAGGAGCACGGCTTCTACGAGGAGATCGACAACCTCGCCACCTTCCTGCTCGAGTTCCGCTACGGGCTGCCGAACCACGTCCACATCCTTCACGACGCAGGCTACGTCGTGGGGCTGTCGAGGTTCCTGCTGCACGAGGTCGGCATCGTGCCCAAGGAGCAGTTCGTCGTCGACAACACGCCCGAGGAGTTCAAGGCCGCCATCCGCTCCGACCTCGCCGCGACGAGCGCGAGGCGCGAGATACCGCTTGTCTTCGACCCCGACGCAGGGACGTCCCAGCGTGTCATACGCGGGCTTGCGCACGAGGGGCGCGGCCTCATCATCGGCAGCGGCTGGGACAAGGAGCTTGCGAAGGAGAAGGGCTACGATTTTCTCCCCGCCGCCGCACCATGCCCCTACCGCCTCGTCCTGACGACGAACTACGTAGGCTTCAGCGGCGGCCTGCGCGTCATCGAGGACCTCTACGACGTGGTTCTGGGCAGCTATGCATAGGGAGACCGTGCATAGGGAGAGCAAACGGTCGTGCGCGGGATGCGGCTGCACCAAGGAGGCGGCCCCGTCCGAGGCCGGGGCGCTCACGCGGGGGGCGCAGCCCTGCCCGGGGACCGGCCTGCTCGGGCTCGTCTCTGCCAGGCACCCCTGCTTCGCCTTGGGCAAGCCCAACAACAAGGGGCGCATCCATCTGCCCGTCGCTCCCGGCTGCAACATCGCCTGCCGCTTCTGCGAGCGCTCCCTCAATGCGACGGAGCAGCGTCCCGGCGTCACGGCGGAGGTGTTGGGCCCTCCAGAGGCCCTCGAGGTCGTCGCCCGGGCCCTGGAGCTTGCGCCGGAGCTTGCCGTGGTGGGCGTCGCAGGTCCGGGCGATCCGTTGGCGACCCCGCATGCCGTGGAGACCTTCCGTCTCGTCAAGGAGCGCTTCCCCCAGATGATCCGCTGCATGAGCACGAACGGCCTGCTGTTGGCCGAGCGGATGGACGAGCTTGCCGAGGTGGGCGTCGACACCCTCACCGTCACGGTCAACGAGGTCGATGCAGGGCTGCTCGCGCGGATCAACGACCACGTCGTCTACCACGGCCGCCTCCACACCGGCATCGAGGCCGCAGGGATGCTCATCGCCAAACAGCTCGCGGGCATCCGCGCGGCGGTCGAGCGCGGCATGCTCGTCAAGGTGAACACCGTGCTCGTCCCCGGGGTGAACGACAGGCGGATAGGGGAGGTCGCCCGCGCCGTCAAGGAGGCGGGTGCGGGGCTGTACAACGTCATCCCGCTGATTCCCTGTGCCAAGATGTCGAAGGTGCCCGCGCCGACCTGCGCACAAACCGACCGGGCGCGCTCCGAGGCCGAGAGGCACCTCGCGGTGTTCCGCCACTGCCAGCACTGCCGCGCCGACGCCATCGGCGTCCCGGGAGGCAAGGACTACGGCGAGCAGATCTACCGCAGGCGCATCCGCCACCGGGAGACCTTCAGCCACGGATGAGGCTGCGTGCGCCTCGCTCCCCACT
>JAISGJ010000059.1 GCA_031263105.1 Coriobacteriales bacterium | reverse complement strand
ACTGGTTCCATTACGCGAAGGTCTACTCCGCGCTTGCCGGCTGCGTTGGCTTCATGGCCATCCGCTATATCCCGCGGTTGCAGAAGAACAAGCTGGCGCTGGCATTTCCGCCGCTCATCTTGTCGATCAACATCCTTGAAGCCGTCATCCGTGACATCCAGGTCTACAGCTTCGGGGCGAGCGGACAGATCATCGACGGCATGGCGATGGTGTCCGGCCCCTGGAATCTGATGAATGCCGCAGCCGGTATCCTCAACATCCTCACCATCACCGGTTGGTTCGCTATCAAGGCCTCCAAGCTGGGCGCCTCGAAGGATATGCTCTGGGTCGACCAGATCTGGCCGTGGATAATCGCCTACGACCTCTGGAACTTCGCCTACACCTACAACTGCATAGGCGACCACAGCTTCTATGCGGGCGTCATGCTGCTCGCAAGCTGCACGCTTGCGGCCTTCTTCCTCAAGAAGGGCGCCTGGCTCCAGCATCGGGCCCACACCCTGGCCATCTGGTGCATGTTCGCCCAGACCATGCCTGCCTTCATCGACACGAGCGCATTTGCGGTCAAGGCCTCCCTCAACCCCACCGCGCTGTTCACGGTGAGTTTCCTGGCCCTCGTCGCCAACATCGGCGTCGCGGTCTTCGAGGTGTACAAGGTGCGCAGGAACCGTGTTATGCCCTGGAGCGGCAGGCCCGTCTTCGGCGACACCCGGGCCTACGAGCGCGTCATGGCCATAGAGGAGGGAACGGCCGTCTCCGGCAGCGCTGCGTGACCCCAGCCTCTTCTTCCGAGGACCCGCGCCCCTGCGCCCCGTGTGCCCCCTGCGCCCCCTGCGCCCCCTGCGCCCGTGTGCCCGTTACTGCTCACGTCCCCCGCTGTCATTCCGAGCGCAGCGCAGGTCCTTCGCTGCGCTCAGGATAAACTCCGCCGAGGAATCCTTGGATTCCTCGGCGGGGCTCGGAATGACAGCGGTGTGAACAGTAACGTGCGTCAGGGCGCACGGGGGCGCACGGGGCGCTTTGTCGCGCCGACAAGAGGAATGGCGTATACTGTGGGGGCACATGAAACGCACTGGGAAGACAGTATATGCCGGATGACATAAGCCAAAAGGACCGGACCCGGTTCTCGCACGTGACCATCGGCCAGGCGGATGCCGACGCATCGGCGTGCCGGGAGGACGAGGAGGTCATGGTCATAGGCGCCGTGGACGCCGCAGGCGCTGCGGATGCCTCTGGTACCGTGGACGCCACGGACGCTGCGGACGCCGCTGGCACCGTGGATGCCGTGCCTCAGGCCGACCGGCCCGCGCAGACCGCGCACGGCATCGAGGATGTCGGCATCGGCGCACCCATGCCGCTTGCCCAGAGGATGGTCGTCGTGGCCGCCTTGGTCGGCGTGGTGGTCGGGATAGCATACCTGATATGGTTCTGGGTCTTCCGATGAGGAGCGTCGGCCTTCCCTGCTGTCAACGGCAGCCCCGCCTGCGACGTCCTTCGATGGGAGATGGAAATGAGCGCTAGCATGGATCGGACGACGGATGGGGCACAGGCCCCGGGGACGGTCGATGCCACGGCCCCGGACGGCGCTGCGGCAGCGGGTGGCGCTGCGGCCACAGCCCCGAACGGCACCGAGGCCCCGAGTGCGGCGGAGACGTGGGGAGACGTCCCGATTGCGCCTGCCCGCCTCAAAAGGGCCAAGAGGACGGGCATCGTCCTCGTCATCGTCATCGTCCTGCTCTTCGCCGCCCTCGCCGCCCTCGCCTACCTCGCCTATACCATCTATCGGGACGGCACCGCCCTTAACAGCACCGTCCTCAGGCCGGTGCCTACGATAACCGAGGTCGAGGTCACGGATCCGGACGCACCGAGCGAGGTCAAGGTCGAGGAGACGAGCATCCCCGACCTCGTCTCGCTGTTCGGCCTTACGGTCGAGAAGGCCAAGGCGCGGCTCGGCACCTCCTTCAAGCTGGCCAGGACGGATGCCGCCACCGACGAGTCGAACCCCGCCGTCCGGCAGTTGGCGACCTTCTCCTATACCCCTTCGGTCACCGGCGGCTCGTCGTCTACGGCCACGAACGTCCCCTTGCCGAGCGAGTCCATCTATGCGAGCCTCGACGAGGAGGGGAGGGTCATCGACATCTATTACGTCTGCGACATGCAGCTGCTCGGGTATCCCGAGAGGTCGTTCGACGAGCTTTTGGCGGACAGCGGGGTGGTGACGGGCTCCCTTGCCTCGGCGGGCGTGCAGCCCCGGGACTTCTCCTATGTCCCCCCCGACCCGGTGGAGAGCATCGTGTACGACAACCCCAACTCCGCGAACCGGAAGGTGGTCAAGCAGAGCCAGATCTTCAGCGGACGGACGACATCCGAGACGGTTCCGACCGTCTGGACGCTGACGGTCACCTATGACTTCGGTTCCGGCGTGTCCTCGGCCGACCAGTTCCGCGAGGCGGGCAGGACGATACACCTCAAGCTCGCCTGACGTCTTCTGCGCCTCCGCCTTGGGGTCTTTTTCGGCCGGTAGACGGTCGTTGCGAGGGGAATTGAAGAAATATCGGCGTTTCCTGTAACCTTTTGGCCTCCAAATCGGATTTATACCAAAGGGATTTTCCTGGAAACGCCGACGATCGGAGGGGAATGAACGCCGTGGACACCAGTTCCTATCTGGACACCTCGCAGGCAGTTGCACGGTACCGGGACATGGTGTACGGCATCGCCCTGACGCATACCCGCAGCCGCACCGATGCCGACGACGTCTTCCAAGAGGTCTTCCTGACCTACCACCGCAAGCACTTGGCCTTCTTCGACGACGAGCGGCGCAAGGCATGGCTCATCGTGACGACGCTCAACTGTGCGAAGCGGGCGACGGAAAGCTCTTGGCAGGCAAAGATCGTCCCCCTCCACGAGCACGTCTCCGAGGAGCGGCACGACGACCGCTTCCGCTTTCGCACCGACGAGCAGGACGCGGTGTTCGCCGCCCTCCAGGAACTCCCTAACAAGTACCGCACCGTCCTGCATCTGTACTATTTCGAGGATATGTCGGTCGCCCAGATATGTACGGCGCTCTGCCTCGAAGCGGGAACCGTGAAAGTGCAGCTTTCGCGTGGCCGCGCGCAGATGCGCGAGAAGCTGAAGGGAGAGTATTTCGATGAATGACGAGATCTTCCGTGACATGCGCGGGCAGATGAGGCCCGGGCAAGAGGCGATGGACCGCCTCGACGCGGCGATAGGGGACGCGACGGCCGATTCCGGCCACCAAGGCCCCGGGCGCCCACAAGACGTCCCGGACGCACGCGACCCAGGGGGCCAGTACGGCCAGCACAGCTTCGAGGACTCAAGCGGCGAGCCGCCGCCCGCCGGATCCGATGCCGCCGCCGGGAAGGAGGGGCCGCCTGCGGCCCGTCGGCGCAGGCTGGCCCTGTACCTCTCCGTCGCGGCCGCGTTCCTCCTCGTGTCCATAGCGGTGGGGCTCATGCTCACATCCCGTCCGGCCTCGAACAGCGGCCTGTTGTCCGCCGGCTCCCTGCTCCGCGACGCAGTCGCCGATGTGGGCTCCGTCGCGTCCCCCGCCGACTACCAGGAGCTCTACTCCGTCATCGCGGGGATGGGGGAGGCAGGGGGCGTCTACGCCCTCGCCGACACCGCCGAGGCCCTGGGTGCCGGAGAGGCCGTCTCGACCGCAGCGCCGCAGGCAGCCCCGTCGTCGGCGCGTGACGGCAGCGAGGCCGCGACGAACGCTGCCGCGCCCGCGCCCGCAGCTACGGCAGACGCGGACGGAGGCGCAGGCGCGGGCGGAGGAGGAGCGGCACAGGGCTCGTCGGCGGGCGGCTCGCAGGAGGGGGCCACGGATGCCGCAGGGGAGCTCGATGCGCTCTCAAGCGACTCCTCGTCGGGTGCGACGGGCACCTACTCGGAGACCAACACCCAGGTCAAGGGCATAGACGAGGGCGACATCGTCAAGACGGACGGCACGCACGTCTATGCGCTCTCGCAAAACGAGCTCGTGATCTTCCGTGCGGCGGGCGCCGATACGAAGGAGCTCTCCCGCACCACGGTCGCCGAACAGGGGCTCGAGACCTACGGGAGCCCGCACGAGATGTACGTCAGCGGCTCCACCTTGGCGATCGTGTCGTACCACTTCGGCACCGGCGCCTCCGAGGGGCCGTCTGCGAGCGGCGTGGCGACGATTCTCCCGGTGCAGGGAGGGATGGAGGAGACCAGGCTGACGCTCTATGACGTCAGCGACCCCTCGGCCCCTGCACTGCTTGCGGGCTTCGGCCAGAGCGGGAGCTATCAGACCTCCCGGCTGTACGGCGAGAAGCTCTACCTCGTCAGCAGCTACTACCTCCCTTACGGCGCCGACCGCAGCAAGCCGGAGACCTTCGTCCCCTTGTTCAGCGAGAACGGCAGCTATGGGCTCATGAGGGCCGCAGACATCCACGTCATGCCCGTCGTCCAGCAGCCGAACTACACGATAGTCGCCTCATACGACCTCGCGGCGTGCGAGCGCATCGACCAGAAGTCGGTCCTTGGCTACGCGTCCACCGTCTACATGAGCTATCGCAACCTCTATCTGGGATCCAGCGTATATGCCTCCGAGGAGGGCGAGCCCTATCAGGAGAGCGTCTACACCGTCGTGGACTACGTGAACAGGACGACGACCCAGCTCGTCCGCGTGGCCATCGAGGACGGCGCGCTCGATGTGGCAGCCCAGTGCACGGTGGAGGGCGCCCTGCTCAACCAGTTCTCGCTTGACGAGTACGAGGACAACCTGCGCCTCGTCGTGACACGCGAGAGCTCCTCCTACCGCTTCCTGCGCGACGAGTCCCACGATATCGAGAGCTACCAGGACCATGAGAGCACGACGAGCAACGCGGTCTATGTGCTCGACCCCTCGATGACGCTCATCGGCGGCATCGAGGACCTTGCCGAAGACGAGCGCATCTACAGTGCCCGCTTTGCGGGACCGGTCGGGTACATGGTCACCTACCGCCAGGTGGACCCGCTGTTCGCCATCGACCTGGCGGACCCTCTCAGGCCGAAGGTGACGAGCGAGCTCAAGATACCGGGCTTCAGCACCTACCTCCACCCCTTTGGGGAAGGCCGCCTGCTCGGGCTCGGCAACGAGGCCGAGGGCGCCGTCACCCAGGGGATGAAGCTCAGCATGTTCGACGTGTCCGACCCCTTTGCGGTGGGCGAGGCGTACCATCAGGGCGTGGACGCCGTCGCCTCGGAGGCCCTGTACAACCACAAGGCCGTCCTCGTCGACGTGGGGCGCGGGCTCATAGGCTTCCCCGGCTACGGCTCGTCCGACGCGCTGTCTGCGACACGGTATGACAGCATGGGCCGCTACTTCGTCTACCGCTACGACGAGGCGGGCGGCTTCGAGCTGAGGGCAGCGCTGGAGATGGGCACGGACTCCTCCTATTGGTCCGGGACCAGAGGCCTGCTCATCGACGGGTACCTCTACGTGTTCTCGGGGGCCTGCCTCGACGTCTTCGACCTCGACACCCTTGAGAAGGCCGTCTCGCTACAGGTGCAGGACTCTTCTGAGGCCATAGGCTCAGGGTCGGCGCCGGTAAGGCCGCTGTCCGTTATCGACTGAGGGAGCATCCGCCCGCCCCCTTTGCGCCGTCACCCGTCCTTGTCCGCCTTGTCCGGGCCCTGCGTCCGCATGCCCCCCTCGTGTGCCGCCCCCTCTGCCCGCGCCGTTCCCTCGTGGAGCATCCGCTCTATCCGGCGGTCGGGAACGACCCAGGGAGCGAGGGAGGCGACGCACAGGACGATGGTCGCAGGGGGGAGGAACCACCCGACGAGCAGGCCGACGGCGATCGTTGCAATCGAGAGGTAGGACTTGCCGAAGCCCTTGAGCGCCTTGGCCACCTCGCTGTTGTGTCCGTTCTCCTTGACGAGGGCCTTCGCCATGACGAGCCAGACGATGTCGGCACAGAGCATGGTGAGGCCATAGAGCAGCTCGGGGGCGCGGTCGAGAAGGTGGTCGTTCACCCAGGCGGTCGTGAAGGGGAAGAGCGAAAGGAAGAGCAGCAGCACGATGTTGCACCAGAGCACCCCTCCTGAGACATGCCGCGATATCTGGAAGAGGTGGTGGTGGTTGTTCCAGTAGATCGCCAAGGTGAGGAAGCTGACGAGGTAGACGAGGAAGCGGTAGCGGAGATCCCACAGCGCGGCGACGCTGCCGCTCTCAGGAGCGACCAGCTCCAATACCAGAACGGTGATGACGATGGCTATGACCGCATCGGTGAATGCTTCCAAGCGGGTCTTGTTCACAGTGCCGCCCCCTCTCATTCGTGTCTTTTCGGCATAATAGCATACACCCTGCTCCGAAGAACAGGGTGTATACAAGGGGGGGGGGGGGGGGGGTGGTTCAGCCAGCGAAGCTGGCGGGAACCCATATTCAGTTTCCATCCCAGACCCGGTAGGCCTAGGAGGTGCATGTGGTGCATGTGGTGCCTGTTGACGCAAAAAACAGTATGAGGCATCAAGTAACCTGAAAGTAAAGAGGAAATTCAAAAAAGCTCTCAAAGTTTTAAAATTTATATAATTTTAACTCAATACCGTATTATATACTAGATTAGTGCATAAAACTACCATGTATATGTCATTTCTCAGCAGCAAATCGGAACCGCCCCTTTGCAATATGGGCGGAAAAACCTTAAAGTAGCTTGAGCTTTTGTGTGCGCTCCAAGGAGCGGGGGATCAAAGAATGGGGGACAGGTGGGCATGGATGACGATGGGTCGCTTCTGATCTCCGTCAAGGAGTTCTCTGAATTCACAGGCGTCAAGCAGTCCGTCCTTCGCTACTATGACGCGATAGGCCTGTTCAAGCCCGAAGCACGGGGCGAGAACAATTATCGTTACTATTCCCTGTCACAGATACAGACCATCAAGCTCATCGACACGTTGCGCAACCTCAAAATACCGCTCAAGAAGATCAAGGACATCATGCACGCCCGCGACCCCGAGAGCATGAACGAGGTGTTCACCCACTATGAGCTGCACCTGACCAACGAGCTCAAGATGCTGCAGGAGTCCTTCTCCTTGGTCCACATGCTGCGCACGCTCATCCAAGGCAGCATCTCCCAGGATGTGGACGAGATATCCGTCCGCTTCGTCGAGGACGCACGTCTCACCCTGGGGCCGCTCACGGACTTTCGTTCGAACGAGAGCTACTACCGGGTATACTCGGAGTACTACCGTTCGGCACGCAGCTCCGGGGTGAACCTGAGCTACCCCATCGGCGGCTACTTCGACACGGTCGAGGAGTTCCAGGCGAGTCCCTCGCGCCCCAAGCGCTACTTCTCCCTTGACCCCAACGGCTTGGACGTCATGCCTGCCGGCACCTACCTGACGGCCTTCGCGCAGGGGGGCTATGGCGAGATGGGAGACCTGCCCGAGCGCATCGGCGCGTACATGGAGGAGAACGGCATTGCAAGAGGCGGCCCCGTCTATCAGATATATATGTTGAACGAGGTCAGCGTACAGGACCCGCAGGCGTACCTCCAGAGGACCATGATAAAGGTGGACCGAGGCCCCGCCAAAGGCCCTCCGTCGGTCCCGCAGACAGGAAGGAAGCGGATATGAGCGAGAAGACGTTGTTGAAGGTCGAAGGCATGAGCTGCGAGCACTGTGTCGCCGCCGTCACCGAGGCGCTTGAGGCGCTCCCCGGCGTGGAGAAGGTGAAGGTGAGCCTCGGGAAGGGCGAGGCGAAGGTGAGGCATGCCGCCGACACGGGTGTCCAGGAACTGAGGGATGCGGTCGCGGCGGCGGGGTTCTCTGCGGAATGAGCGAAGATTGAGAAATTGGGGGCTTGCGCCAAAGGCGTGGCTTCCGTAGAATAACGTCTTGCACAAGCGGACATGGCTCAGTTGGTAGAGCACGACCTTGCCAAGGTCGGGGTCGCGGGTTCGAGTCCCGTTGTCCGCTCCATAGTTGCGAGCCGGCCACGCGCCAGAGGTGCGCGTGGCCGTTTTCTATGGCGACGTGGCCAAGTGGTAAGGCAGAGGCCTGCAAAGCCTTCATCGCCGGTTCGAGTCCGGCCGTCGCCTCCAAACTCCCATCCCGTGACTCATGGTCGCCCTGCCCCCATCTGTGGAAGCATTGGCCATAACTTGCTATACTCTTCTGTATGGGTAAGCTGACGATTGTGATTCAGGCTGGAGGAGAATCGAAGAGGATGGGCAGCCCCAAGGCGCTCGTCTCCTTTTGCGGGCTGCCCCTCATATGTCGGGGGCTGAAGCGCCTGGGCGATGCCGCCGACGAGCTCATCGTCACCTCGAACGACCAGAAGAGCCTCGACTTCCTGTGCGGCAACGTGAAGTTCGACAACAAGCTCAAGATGTACTCGGACGTCTACGACATCCGAGGCGCGCTCAACGGCCTCTACACCGCCCTGTACCATGCCACGAACCCGTATGTGGGCGTCGTCGCCTGTGACATGGTCTTCCCTTCGGCGCCCCTGTTGCTTGCGGAGTGCAGGGCGCTCGAGAGGAGCGGGGCAGATGTGGCGGTGCCGGTCACGAGCCATGGCTATGAGCCCTTCCATGCGGTGTACCGCCGCCAGGCCTGCCTTCCTGTGGTGCAGGCGGCGCTGCTCGACGGCGAGATACGCGCCACCGCCTGGTACGACAAGGTCGAGGTGTTCGAGTTCACGTCCTCGATGATACGTGAGGCGGACCAGCGAGGGGGCTCGTTCGTCAACGTGAACACACCCGAGGAGGTGGCGGCCATGGAGCGCCGCATCCTCAACGGCGGGGTGGCCAAGCTCTCCGACAACCCGTGGTCGGGGGGGGGGGGGGGGCCGGGGCCCGGGGCCGGGGGGGGGCGGGGCGCGCCAACCCCGGAAGGGAGCGCACGACAACACAAGCGCACACGCC
>JAISGJ010000152.1 GCA_031263105.1 Coriobacteriales bacterium | reverse complement strand
CTATGTATATCCTAAAGGTAGGATAGCCATTTCCCGAATTGTCCTATGACAATCCTTGATTGTCATAGGACAATCGTGTTAAGCTGGCCACATTGGAGTTGGCCGACTCTTTGGTTTTTCCGCCAGACGGAAGACAAAGGAGGAAGTATGTCGGAAAGAATGTCACGGCGTCAGTTCGTCAAGGCTGGCGCTGCCACGGCTGCCCTTGCCGGTGCCGGTGCAGCCGGTATGCTCTCGTTCGGTTCTTGGATAGAGGCATCGGACGCTGCAACGGACGAAGGGGAGCGCGTCGCCTACACGTTCCACCAGGAACATTGCGGAGGGCGCTGCTCGCTGAAGTGCACGGTGCGCGACGGGCGGCTCTGCCTGATCGAGCCCAACGACAGCCTTGCGCAGCAACGGAACCAGGTGCTCTGCCTCAAGGGTCTCTCGGAGGTCCAGCACGTGTACAGCACGGAGCGCATCCAGACGCCCATGAGGCGCGTGGGCGAGCGCGGCGAGGGCGCGTTCGTCGCGATAAGCTGGGACGAGGCGCTCGAGACCATAGCGACCACGGTCAAGGACCTCTGGGAGAGATACGGCAAGGACAGCATCCTGGTCAGGCTCTCGGGGGAGAACAACGGGGTCGGCTACCAGTACCACTTCGTCCAGGACCTGCTCGGCGCACAGACCGGCGGGGCGAACGGCCAGGACATCGGCATAGGCAACGGCCTCGACCCCGCCTTCGGCTACGCGCCGGGCTCTTGGACGGGCGTGTACTTCGCCATCGCCACGAGCGAGCCGCGCGACTGGGTGAACTCGCGCACGATCCTCAACATAGGGAACAACTTCCTGGAGTCGAGCCTCGCGCAGAGCCGCTGTTTCTTCGACGCGAAGGACGCAGGGGCCTATGTCATTACCGTCGACCCGCACTTCACCACCACGGCCGCGAAGTCCGACCTGTGGGTCCCCATCAGGCCCGGCACCGATGCCGCCTTGCTCTTGGGAATGGCAAGTGTCGTCCTTGAGCAGGGCTGGTACCAGGAGGACTGGATGCGCTCCCACACGTCCTTCCCCTTCCTCGTGGACGTCGAGGACGGCAGCCTCCTGCGCGAGCATCCGGCAGACCCTGATGCGGAGGAGCCCGAAACGGCGGACGAGAACCCTTGGATGGTCTGGGACTCCGTCACCGCATCTGCGCGTCCCGCCACCGCCAAGGCGGCAGAGGCTGCCTTGGAGGGAACCTTCGCCATCGCCGGCAGGAAGTACCGCACCGTGTTCAGCCTGTTCAAGGACGCCCAAGCGGCCTACAGCCCCGAGTGGGCCGCAGGCGTCACCGGGGTCGATGCCCAGACGATCCGTGAGATAGCCGAGCGTTATGCGACTGCCGGGCCTGCGGCATTGGGCTTCGGCTGGGGCGGCGCCGACAAGTTCAACAACGCAGACATCGTCGGCCATGTCGGCGCCGTGCTCGTTGCCCTGACGGGCAACATCGGCATCCCCGGCGGAAGCGTCGGCAGCTACGTGGGCTGGTGGGCCGGGCCCATCATCAGCTTCGGCTCGTGGAAGCTCCCCAAGGAGGTAAGCGCCTCCCCGGCCGAGCTCGCAGGCATCTACGACTACCCCCTCAAGCCCAACAACGTGCACGCATACTTCTCCTTCGGGGACAAGATCACCCAGGAGAGCGCGAACTTCACCAAGAAGATCGAGTGGCTCAAGACCCTCGACCTCATCGTGTACTGCGATGTCTGGGCCTCGTCCGGCTCCCAATGGGCCGACATCCTCCTCCCGGCAAGCTCGAAGTTCGAGGCCCAAGACGAGATACAGAACATCTGCTGCGCCAACGGCCTTGTGTTGACCAACGAGAAGATCCTCGACCCCCTGTTCGACAGCAGGCCCGACTTCTGGGTACAGAACGCCATCGGCGAGGCGCTCGGCTACGGGCAGTACCTCCCCAAGAACCCACGGGAGCTCATCGAGGCCATGTTGGACGCGGAGGCCGACGAACGTCTGGCGGGCATCACCTACGAAGGCCTCAAGGCGAGCAAGGGCGGCCTGCCCATCACGGGCGTCGACACCACGGTGCCGCGCAGGGCCTTCGAGGATCGGAACTTCTCCACGCCTTCCGGGCGCTTCGAGGTCTACTACGAGGGGATGCTGCCCTTCGACCAGCAGCTCCCGCAGTGGGAGGAGCCGCTCGAGGCCTACGAGGGCAACCCCCTGCGCTCGACCTACCCCTTGCAGCTGGCCAACGCGCGCACGCGCTTCCATATCCACAACCAGTTCTGCGACTCGACCTGGATCAGGCAGTTCAAGGAGCCGCGCATCGAGATGGCGCCCGCCGACTTCGAGGCCCGCAGCCTTGTCGACGGCGATACCGTCGAGGTGTTCAACGACCGGGGGAGCTTCGCGGCCAAGGCCGTCGCCAACGTGTGCGTGCGCTCCGGCTCCGTGCGCATGGTCGAGGGCAACTGGACCAAGTTCATGGAGAAGGGCAACCTCCAGAACGTGACGAACGACGGCTTCGTCGAGCGGGGCGCCGCCCTGCCCGCCGGTGCCGTCATCTCGTTCAACGACACCCTCGTCGAGGTGCGCAAGGCCCCGGCGACCGAAGGAGGCGCCTCATGACCAGGCTCGCGATAGTCATCAATCAGGAGCGTTGCATCGGCTGCCAGACCTGCGTGAACGCCTGCAAGATGGAGAACAACGTGCCGATGGGGATGCTCTGGAACCGTGTCCTCACGGTCGGCACGGACGTCATGGACGGCGCGGTGGGCACCTACCCCCACCTCACGCGCGAATACCTCCCCATGTCCTGCCAGCACTGCGAGAACCCGCCCTGCCAGGCGGTCTGCCCGGTGGGGGCGACGTACATCGACGACGAGGGGCGCGTCCTCATCCATTACGACCTCTGCATCGGCTGCCGCATCTGCATGGCGGCCTGCCCCTACAACGCCCGCGTGTTCAACTGGGAGGAACCCGTGCGCGACCCCGACTTCAACTACGGGCACAGGAACGTCCCGGTCCGCCCCAAGGGCGTCACCGAGAAGTGCACGCTGTGCAAGGAGCGCGCCGAGGACGGCAAGGAGCCGATGTGCGTCGTCTGCTGCCCCACGAGGGCGCGCACCTACGGCGACCTCGACGACCCCGAGAGCGCCGTCTCAAAGCTCATTCGCGAGAAGAGCGCCTACCAGCTGCTGCCCGAGCGCGGCACCGAGCCCAAGATACACTACTGCAAGTAGGGAGAGGAGAAGACCATGCAATCAACCAGCGAAGCGGGGGCCGTCGGCACGACGGCCGTCAGCGGGACGGCCGTCGGCAAGGCGCGCGTCCCCGTCATCATCATCCTCGCCCTTGTCGTCTGCGGCGGCCTTGCGGCCTGGGCCTACCAGCTCGCGGGCGGCCTCGCCGTCACGGGCATGAACAACGGCACCTCCTGGGGCCTGTACATCGCGAGCTTCATGTTCTTCGTGGGGCTCTCCGCCGGCGGCCTCATCGTGGCGTCCTCGGCCTCGGTGTTCGGCGTGAAGTCGTACAAGCGGGTCGCCAGGCCGGCCGTGCTGCTCTCCACCGTCTGCATCGTCGCGGCGGCGGCCTTCGTGCTCGTCGACCTCGGCGGCGTGCAGCGCGCACTCAACCTCCTCACGCACGCCAACCTCACGTCGCCCCTCATGTGGGACGTGATCGTCATCACCGTCTATCTCGCGATCAACATCGTCTACCTTGTGCTCATGGCGCGTCCCGCCGGGCGACGGAGCGACCGCGCCCTGGCCGTCGCCTCGCGCGTCGCCCTGCCTGTCGCCATCCTCGTGCATTCGGTCACCGCGTGGATATTCGGGCTTGAGATAGCAAAGGTGGGCTGGCACTCTGCCATCATGGCGCCGCTGTTCGTCACCTCTGCCCTCGACTCGGGCCTCGCCCTGCTGCTCATCGTGCTTGTCGTCCTCAGCGCGACGCGCCTGTTCGCCATAGAGAAGAAGCTGCTTGCGAGCCTGGCGGGCCTGCTCGTCGTCTGCGTCGCCGTCGATGCCTTCATGGTGGGCTGCGAGGTTCTCACGATGGCCTATCCCGGCGCCCACGAGGAGGCTGCGATCCTCGGTGCGCTGTTCAGCGGCACGAGCGCGCCGTTCTTCTGGGGCGAGGTCGTGCTCGGGCTCGTCGTGCCCTTCCTCCTGTTGGTGTCCGCCAAGGCACGGCAGAGCACCCCCGTCGTCGTCGTCGCGTCGGCGCTCGTGGTCTGCGGCGTGTTCCTCAAGCGCGTGTGGCTGCTCGTCACCTCCTTCGCCGCCTTCAACGTCGAGGGCGCCCCCGGAGTCGCCTATGGGCGCTCGGCCCTCTCCGGCACCGAGTCCTGGGCCCTTGCGGGCACCTATGCCCCCACCTGGGTCGAGGTCGTCGTCGTCTTAGGGGTCGTCGCCCTTGCCGCCCTCATCTACGTCGCCCTTGCGCCCCGTCTGTTCGGGGAGAAGACCGGGCCGCTCGTCGAGGCTGAGGCCGTCCCGCCTGCCCCTGCGGCTCCGTCGTCCGAGGCCGCGTCTGGGGCCAAGGCCACGGGCGTTGCCACCAGTGCCGCGTCCGAGGTCGTCTGACAGAGGGCCCGGCGAGGAACCGACGGAGATGCGACAGGAGGCCGTGCCATGGATGTGAGCTGGACCGATACCTGGAAGCTGAGGAGCGAGCTCTATGCCTTCTTCGGCAACAGCCTCCTGAAGGTCATGGCGGAGCAGTCTGCTGTGGGCCTCGACCCCGCGTTCTGGGAGGGCTTTCCCCTCGAAGCGGCAGACGGGCATCTCCGTTCGGGTCTCGACGGGCTCGTCGCCTGCGCGCGCGGCCTCGCTGCGTCCGACCGCACAAAAGCCCTTGAGCAGGTGGGCGTCGAGTACACCCGCCTGTTCGTCGGGCCCGGCAGGCCGGCCGCCCCTCCCTGGGAGACCCTGTACCGGGAGGGCGGGACGGTGCTCTTCGGCCAGCCCACCTTCGAGATGAGGCAGCTGTTCGCTCGCGAGGGCGTGAGGGCCGGCGCGGACAGCCACCAGTTCGAGGACCACCTCGGCTTCGAGCTCCTCTACCTGGGTGTGCGGGGCGCCGCCTTCGCCGATGCCCCACCGACCGCCGAGCAGGTTGTCGAGATCAAGGGCTTCATCGAAACCCACCCCCTCAGCTTCATCGAGCGCCTGCTCGATGCGGCCCGCGAGGCCGCCACCGTCGGCTACTACCCCGCCCTGATCGAGCTCGTCTGGGGCTACCTCCTCTGGGACCTCGCCCTGCTCGACGAATGGGCCGAGGCTGCGATTCGGGCGTGACAGGAGCATGCCGCTCCTCTCGCCCCGCCCCTCTGTCGCCCCACGTCACCCCACGAAGCACTCAAGCGCCACAGGGTAAGCCGAGGCGTTGCGGGCGACGGTCTGTTCGTGCCCGATTGGCCCCTATGGTATGATGTGGGTGGAATTCCCGTAGAAGGAGGTGCGCCGTGACCGTCGAAGAGATGCAGCGCGAACTGATAAAGCTCGACGCGGAGTCGCGCTCTGAGATCTACTGTTTCCTCATGGATCTCATGGAAGGCGATACGGGATTCGACGAGGAAGAATACGACAGGCTGTGGGCAGAGGAGTGCAGGCGTCGCTGCGATGAGTTTGACAGAGGAGAATCGCGGGCGATTCCTGCCGAGCAGGTATTTGCCGAAGCTCGGGCGCTAGTGGTCGAACGTCGTCTTGCGTGTGCCAAGGAACTGACGGCATGAACCCTGAGGTCGATTTTCTTGCTGCGGCAAGGAAGGAGTACTTTGAGGCTGTTTGCTATTATAGCGATCGTAGCGAGGGTGTCGGCCTGCGCTTCATAGAAGCCATCGAAGCTACGCTTGCACGAATCGCGGATGACCCTAAGCGCTATCCCGTTCGCGACGGACTCCGTCGTTGTGTGCTGACGAAGTTCCCCTATAACATCCATTACCGTATCTTGGACACGGGCCCCCAGGTCGTTGCTGTGGCGCACCAGAAACGTGAGCCAGGCTATTGGTTGTCGCGCATAGAGGGCAACTGAGCGGCAACTGAGCAAATGAGCAAATGACCATGCTTCAAATTTACGCGTAAATTTGTGATATGATTACAGCGATATTGTTTAGGATAAGGAGCAAGGCATGGCCATGTTGACCGTCAGCGCGTCGGAGGCACGTTCGAACTTCTCACGGCTCGGCGAGGAGATCGCCCGCAGCGGCAGGCCCGTGACCGTCTTCAAGAACAGCAAGCCCTGGCTGGTGATAGCGCCGGCAGGGGCGGCGGAGGAGCGGGAGGAGAGGGTGACGGAAGCCGTGCAGCAAGCCGAGATGTCAGAGCTGCTTCGTATTGCTGCCGAAATCGATGCGGAGTATTTTGATGTGTTCGAGGCGCTGGCAAAATGATGCAAACAATCGCATACGAGGGTGTCTTGGCGATCCATGAGGTACAGATTGCAAACCATGGTGGGTTATCCGGCATACGCGACGAAGGCCTGCTCGATTCTGCGCTCACACAGCCCTTCGTGACCTTTGATGGCATCGACCTGTATCCCAGCATCGAGGAGAAGGCGGCCCGCTATGCCTATGGCATCATAAAGAACCACCCCTTCGCCGATGGGAACAAGCGGACGGGCGCCGCGCTCATGATGGCGTTCCTGCGCCTGAGCGGCCTCCGCTTCAAGCCACGGCACAAGGACTTGGAACAGACGATTCTCGACGTCGCGTCAGGCGCGGCGACCTACGATACCCTCGTCGCATTTGTCCGGGCAAACATATCTTCCTGAAAAGGCACAATAATTCTCCACACCAAGGGCACGCAGAATATAACGTGTAATCGTCTCTGCTCTCAGACATCGCCTTTTCGGCGGTTGCAGTCTTTGCAGAGCATCTGGCAGTTCTCCGGCAGGGTTCTGCCGTCCTTGCTCCATGGTGTGATGTGGTCGGCTTCCATCTCGTCAAACTCGAACCTTCCCTTGCATCTCGGGCAGGTGCCGCTCTGCTGTTCGTATGCCGTTCGCTTCTGGCTGTCCGTAAAGGTGCGGATGCTCAGGTGTTTCTCGCTGCGTGTGAGGACATACGGATAGATGCCTTTCTTTTTGGTCACGTCATCGTCGGCCATGAGGCCCTTGATTTCTTTTTCCAGGGCATCGGTGTCGTAGGTGACGTCCTTGTACTTGTCGTACAGTTCGCCCCACTCCAGCCCCTTCATCTCCTTGCGGTACGTGGTGAACGTGAGTGTGACCCATGTGATGACGTTTTGGAAGTACGTCCAAAGAGCATTGGCATTGGCATCGTGCTGGTGCTCTGCCATATAGCCTCGGATGTCTCCTTTGCTTACCCAGTCGATGGCAGTCTGCAATATCTCCTGCCGGATGGGCGAGCCGATTACGTAGTCTTTCGCGAGAAGAAATGCCACACAGTTGCTCTTTGAGAACTTGAGCTTGGCATCAGAGAGCCAAGGGCCGGTGTAGACGGCGTTTCGGAGCTCCTGGTCGGTGAGCTTCTCCCCTGCGATATTGATGGTCTTGAACCAGTCGAGCTTCTCTTTGTCGTTGCCCTGACAGAAGTACACCATGAGCTTGTAGTCCAGTATCTGCTTCTGTTCCGGCACGGTGAGGTTGTGGAAGGACCTGGGGTTTCCGTCATCGGCAATGACCGAGAAGTCGCCCTTGACGTACTGGCAGAAACTGATGGTACGCTGCTGACCATCCAAAACCTCGAAGTCGTTGTCGGTTACCACCCAGTACATGACGTTGAGCGGGAAGCCTCTGCGTATTGTGCCTATGACCGCGTTGCGCTTCTTCTCGTCGTAGATGAACTCGCGCTGATACGGGGGACGGATGTTCAGCTTGCCGCCGTAGCCGGTCACGCCTTCCTCGCTGTTGTCGGCATAGCCCTCGGTGACCTCGCGGACAGTCAGTTCGTGCAACTCTATCTTCATCGGTCTGCTCCCGTTCTCCTGATGACGATTCTGTCATAGAGCCGTTGGTATTTTTCTTTTGATGACGATTCGGTCGTAGAGGCACCGGTGGGTGTGTGTGTGTGTGTGTGTGTGTGTGTGTGTGTGTGTGTGTGTGTGTGTGTGTGTGTGTGTGTGTGTGTGTGTGGAGGCCGTCACATAGCCCGCACAAATCGCCAG
>JAISGJ010000110.1 GCA_031263105.1 Coriobacteriales bacterium | reverse complement strand
GAGCGTAGGGGCGAAGCCCCGCAGTCGAAGAATCTTTGGCCGCGAAGCGGCCAACCGCAGATCGGGGAGCCTCTCGTCTGCGGTTGGCCGCTTCGCGGCCAAAGATTCTTCGACTGCGGGGCTTCGCCCCTACGCTCAGAATGACAGTGGGGTGTGAGCCGCAACGTCGTCTTGGTACCATACGAGGTGCCGGTGCCCGATTTGTGGGGTCACGTCTTGGCGCAGTGCGTACAATTTCATGATACTCGGTTTGCAGACAGCGGCTTGTACGGCAGGTTTCGATGTCCGTTGCCTGGAGGTGCAACGGGCGCATCGGCGCTTCTCAAAGACGCAGGCCGACCAAGAAGGAGGACGTTGTGGAAACGCTTGACCTCTCCCGTGTCACCGACGAGGACCGCAGGCGCGTCGCCGGGATCGAGCAGGACGCGGATGTCACGCTCACGGACTGCTACCAATGCGGCAAATGCACGGCCGGTTGCCCGATGGCCCACGCGATGGATCTGGTGCCCCGTCAGCTTGTCCGTATGCTCCAGCTCGGTCTCATCGACCGGGCGCTGACTGCAAAAACCCCTTGGATATGCGCGAACTGCATGGTATGCTCGGTGCGCTGCCCACAGGGCGTCGACATCTCGGCCATCATGCTGGCGGTCAGGCGGACCGCCAAGAAGCGGGGGCTGCGCCCCGTGCGCGAGGCAGACATCTTCGACGATGCCTTCGTGGGGAACATCCGCAGCTTCGGCAAGTCGAACGAGGCGATACTCGCCGCCAAGTACAACCTGCTCTCCGGCCATCTCTTCCAGGACGTGCTCAACGCCCCCCGGATGGCGGCACGCGGCATGATCGGGCCGAAGATACACAGCGTGCGGGACAAGGCGGCGGTGCGCCGCCTTGTGGACAGGGCCCTCGGTGGTCGTCAGGGGGACGCGTGTCAGGGGGACGTAGCGTGTCAGGGGGACGTAAAACTTGACACGTTGGATATACCGAATGCACAGTGGGATACGTCAACGTGTCAAGTTTTACGTCCCCCTGACACGCGTCCTCCTGACGACCGGGACGCGAACGCGCACCAAAACGAAGGGGGCGAGCGCCCATGAGGTACGCGTACTTCCCCGGTTGCTCGGCCACGGCCACGGGCATCTCCTTCACGCTTTCCGCCGGTTACGTGGGGGAGCGCATCGGCATGGAACTGGCCGAGATACCTGACTGGTGCTGCTGCGGCACCTCTGCTGCGCTCGTCACCGACGGAGATTTGGCCGTCGCCCTCCCGGCCCGCTCGCTTGCGCTCGCCGAGCGGATGGACCCTGGGCTTACCGTCGCCACCCCTTGTGCCGGATGCTACAGCTCCCTCAAGGCCGCCGTGCACTACGCCCGCGCGAGCGAGAAGAACCGTCGTCACCTCGAAGAACTCATCGAGATGCCCTACGAGGCGTGCGCCGATGTCATGAGCTTCCTCGAGGTCATGGCCCTGCCGGAGAACAGGGAGGCGATCGCCTCCGCCCTCACGTCGAGCCTGCACGGGCTCAAGGTCGCGAGCTATTACGGCTGTGCGCTCGTGCGCCCTGTCGAGGTATGCGCCTTTGACGACCCCGAGGATCCGCAGAGCATGGACGGCCTCATGGCGATCGCCGGTGCCGAGCCGGTGGAGTGGGCCTTCAAGACCGAATGCTGCGGCGCCTCGCATCAGATCAGCGAGCCGAAGGCCGCGCGCAGGCTCATCGAGCGCATCTTCGAGGATGCCGCCGCCTGCGGCGCCGAGGCCATAGCGACGGCCTGTCCGCTCTGTCTGCTCAACCTCGACATGCGCGAGCAGGAGATAAACACGCAGCGCGCGGCTCGGGGCGCGGTGCCGTTTGACATCCCCGTCTACTACTTCACCGAGCTTTTGGGCATCGCCATGGGCGGCAGCATGAGGCAGCTCGGCATCGACCGCCACTTCTGGCCGGCCGAGGACACGGCGAGAACGGCAGGCACGGAGCCCGCCGAAGTCGCCGCCCCCGAGGCTCCCACGCCGGTCGCCTCCGCCGCCCCCGCCCCCGAGGCCGCCCCCGCGCCGGCCGCCCCCGCCGCTTCCATCTCCGCTGCGGCATCGACATTCCCCTCCCTCGGAGGGGGTTCGAGCGCCCGGGAAACGCGTAGCGTTTCCAGCGAGAACGGGCCGATAGGCCCCCGGGCGGCGCGAAGCGCCGGGGTGGTCTCCACCGAGGCCCCCACCTCCACCGCCCCCGATGTGGGTCCCGCTCCCGACCTCATCCCCATTCCCCAGGCCGACAGAGAGGCGGTGGCCCCATGAGCAGGATAGGCGTCTTCATCTGCCACTGCGGCTCCAACATCGCAGGCACCGTCGATGTGGAGCGCGTCGCCGAGGCCGCGCGCACCTTCCCCAACGTCGTTCTCGCGGACACGAACAAGTACACCTGCTCGGATCCCGGGCAGCAGTCGATCAAAGAGGCCATCATCGAGCACCGGCTCGACCGCATCGTCATCGCCTCCTGCTCGCCGCGCATGCACGAGCTCACCTTCCGCAAGATGCTCGGCGACACGGCGCTCAACCCCTATATGCTCGAGATCGCCAACATCCGCGAGCAGTGCTCCTGGGTGCACAAGGACAAGGGGGACGGCACGGCAAAGGCCATCGACCTCGTGAGGATGGCGGCCGCCAAGGTGGACCGCGACACGCCGCTGTTCACCACGACCATCCCCGTGAACAAGCGCGCGCTCGTCATCGGCGGCGGCATCGCCGGGATGCAGGCCGCGCTCGACATCGCCGATGCCGGCTACCCCGTCACGCTCGTGGAGCGCGAGCCCTCGCTCGGCGGCAAGATGGTCATGCTCGACAAGACCTTCCCCACGATGGACTGCTCCGCCTGCATCTGCACGCCCAAGATGGCGGACGTGGGCACGCACCCCCTCATCACCGTGAAGACGCTTGCCGAGGTGGAGAAGGTGAGCGGCTACGTGGGCAACTTCGAGGTGACCATCCGCGAGAAGGCCAAGTACGTCGACTACGCCAGCTGCACCGGCTGCGGGCTCTGCGAGACGAAGTGCCCCGTCAAGGTGGAGAGCGAGTTCGACCAGGGCTTCGGGCAGCGCAAGGCGATCTACAAGCCCTTTGCCCAGGCGGTGCCGAGCAAGCCCACCATCGACGTCGCGCACTGCCGCAAGTTCGTGACCGGCAAGTGCGGCGTGTGCGAGAAGCTCTGCCCGGTCGGCTCCATCCGCTTCGAGGACGAGGACACGGTGGCCACGGAGACCTACGGCGCCATCGTCGTCGCCATCGGGTATCAGCTCATCGACTGGGCGGAGTTGTACGGCGAGTACGGCGGCGGGCGCTACGAGGACGTCGTCACCGGCCTGCAGTTCGAGCGCCTCGTCAACGCCTCCGGGCCGACCGAGGGCCATATCCTGCGCCCCTCGGACAATGCCGAGCCCAAGAGCGTCGTCATCATCAAATGCGTCGGCTCACGCGACCCCGAGAAGGGCAAGAGCTACTGCTCGCGCGCCTGCTGCATGTATGGCGCCAAGCACGCCCATCAGTACCTCGACAAGGTCCCCGACGGGAAGTGCTACGTCTTTTACATGGACGTGCGCACGCCGGGCAAGGGCTACGACGAGTTCTACATGAACACCCAGCGCGACGGCGCGCACTACCTGCGCGGGCGCGTCTCGAAGATATACCGTCAGGGAGGCAAGCTCGTCTGCCAGGGCGAGGACACGCTCTCCGGCGCGCAGGTGAGCGTCGATGCGGACATGGTGGTGCTCGAGACGGCCATGGTGCCCGTGCCCGAGGCCGACCGCCTCGGCAGCATGCTCGGCATCACGCGCGACAAGGACCTGTGGCTTTCCGAGGCGCACCCCAAGCTGCGCCCCGTCGAGACGAACTCCGGCGGCATCTACCTCGCGGGCACCTGCCAGGGCCCCAAGGACATCCCCGACAGCGTGGCGCAGGCCTCGGCCGCCGCCATGAAGGTCGCCATCCTCTTCAGCAAGGACGAGCTCGAGTCCAACGCGATGATCGCCGCCTCCGACGTGGCGCTCTGCAACGGCTGCGGCGCCTGCGTGGCGATCTGCCCCTACACGGCCATCACGCTTGAAGAGGTGCACCTGCGCGAGAACTCCCGCCACGTCACGCGCACCGTCTCGAAGGTCAACCCAGGGCTCTGCCAAGGCTGCGGCGCCTGCACCGTCGCCTGCCGCCCCGGCGCAATGGACCTGCGCGGCTTCTCGGACGAACAGATCATGAGAGAGGTGGCCGCACTATGCCAGGGATAAATGGGGAGAAGACCGGCCCTATCGTTGCCGAGCCCGCCCCAGCTGTCGCCGCCACAGGTGCCGGGGCCGCCCCCGCCGCCCCGCCCCCCGACTTCGAGCCCACCATCCTGGCCTTCGCCTGCCACTGGTGCACCTATTCCGGGGCCGACCTCGCGGGCCTCAACCGCATGAACTACCCCGCGAACGTGCGCGTGCTGCGCGTCCCCTGCTCGGGGCGCGTCAACCCCCAGCACGCGCTCGCCGCTCTCAACAAGGGCGTGGACGGGGTGCTGATCTGCGGCTGTCACCCGGGCGACTGCCACTACGTCTCGGGCAACTACTTCGCCAAGCGCCGCCTCATGGCCTTCAAGCGCCTCTTGGAGTACACCGGCCTCGAGCCGGAGCGCTTCCAGGTGCGCTGGATATCGGGTTCCGAGGCGGGCAAGTTCCGCGACACCGTCATCTCGGTCTGCGAGCAGGTACGAAAGCTGGGCCCCTACGTGCCCGACCCCGGGAAAGCGCCGATTGACTCCCTCCCGCCACGTCACTCCGAAGGCGGTGATGCACAATGACAGCCCTCGAGGACAAGCTCCGCGAACGGGCGGGCGCGCTGTTGGAATCCGGCGAGGTGGGCGAGGTCATCGCCTGGGGCGCCGGGCGCTTTTCCAATCAGACCACCCCGCTGTTCGTGCGGGACGCCGCCCGTGCAGGCGCCATCGTCGCCAACGAGCACTGTGTCAACACGCTTGCCACGTATGTCAGTGCGGAGAGGGACGCCCTTGTCGCTGCGGTCAGCGAGCGTGCCGCCTCCGGTGCCGATGGGGCAGGGGCCGCCCCAGCCCACAAGGTCGCCGTCTGCGTGCGCGGCTGCGACTCGCGCGGCATCAACCGCATGATTGCCGACAAGCAGGTGAGGCGCGACGAGGTCTACCTGCTCGGCATCCCCTGTCGTGGCGTGAAGGACCGCGCGACCGGCGAGATGCTCGCCCGCTGCATGGCCTGCGCCCATCCCAACCCCGTCGTCTATGACGAGCTGTTGGGCGAGGCCGTCACCCCCGACCCCGCGATCATGGAGGCCGTCACCCAGGAGCGCTTCTCGGAGGTCGAGGCCATCGAGGCGCTGAGCCGCGAGGAGCGCCGTGCGCACTTCGACGACGCGTTCAGCCGCTGCATCCGCTGCTACGCCTGCCGCGAGG
The DNA here is from genome assembly GCA_031263105.1 of Coriobacteriales bacterium. Lineage (GTDB taxonomy): Bacteria > Actinomycetota > Coriobacteriia > Coriobacteriales > UBA8131 > JAISGJ01. The sequence goes on along the minus strand of JAISGJ010000110.1, from coordinate 1,238 downwards.
TGTGCCCCGTGTGCACCTGCCGCGAGTGCTTCGTCGACCAGCAGCGCGCCGGTTGGCAGGGCAAGCAGAACAACCTCAACGAGAACCGCTTCTACAGTCTCACGCGCGTCTTCCACATCGGCGACCGCTGCATCGAGTGCGGCGAGTGCGCGCGCGTCTGCCCCATGGAGCTGCCGCTCATGGAGCTCAACCGCAAGTTCATCAAGGACCTGAGCACGTTGTTCGCCGCCGGCGAGGAAGGCCTCACCGACGAGCTGGACAACGCACTCGGCCGCTACGACGTCGGCGACGTCGAGGAATTCATGTAGGAGGTGTGGGATGCTGCTCAAACAAGAACGCATGACCGACCTTCTGGGAGCGCTCGCGCAGCAGGCACGGGTCTACGTGCCAGCACGGGAGCAGAACGGGACGGCGACCCGCTTCGCCCTGTACCAGCAGGGGAGTGCGCAGGGGACCGCGCCCGCCTTCGACGCGGTGAACACCCTGATGCCGCCCAAGGACCTCCTGTTCCCCCAGACGCAGAAGATGTACCGCTACGGCTGCGACGCCGAAGGCAACGCCTTTATCGACGCCTCCCATGATGCGGACGAGGTCGTGCTCTTCGGCCTGCGCTCCTGCGACGCGCGCAGCATCGAGTGCATGGACGACGTCTTTCTCACCAAGGGCTACGACGACGAGCTCTACGGTGCACGGCGCGCGCTGCTCACGACGGTCGCCATCGGCTGCGTCGAGACCGCCGAGACCTGCTTCTGCGACTCCATGGGCCTCGACCCCAACACCGCGCCGAGCGCGGACATCCAGCTCAACGCCAGCACGGACGGCAGCGTCTATCTCGTGGCCGCGCAGACGGAGAAGGGCGCGGCGGCGCTCGAGGCGTGGCGCCCCTTCCTCGACGACGGCGGCGCACCGGGCGGGGCGGATGCGGCTGCTGGTGCGGCTGCGACCGGAGTGGGCGCGGGGGTCTCCCCACAAGCCGGCTCTCCCCAGGCCGAGCACTCCGCCTGCACGCTCAAAGTGGACGCCACGGGCATCAAGGAGAAGCTCGACCGCATGTTCGAGCACCCGATCTGGGACGAAGTCGCCAAGAAGTGCCTCACGTGCGGCACCTGCACCTTCGTGTGCCCCACCTGCCACTGCTTCGACATCAGCCAGGAGAACAGGATGCAGGAGGGGGAGCGCTTCCGCTGCTGGGACAGCTGCATGTTCTCCTCCTACACCGAGATGGCGGGCCACCACAA
>JAISGJ010000034.1 GCA_031263105.1 Coriobacteriales bacterium | reverse complement strand
CAGCTCGACATTGACGTCAACAGCCAGAAATCATTGTTGGAGGAACTGGCAGATACGGGTGCGTCCATAGATGACGTTAAGTCGCTTGAGAGAGCCTGCAGGTACTTCAAGATCGCTTTCGTCGAAGGTATGTCTGTGATCAAGTCCTTCAAGCTCAATGAGAAAAAGATTGAGCGCGCAAAAAAGACATCCGGCTTTTTTGCCATTACCGCCCACGCACTTGACCTGACGGCGATGGAGGCATACCGCATCTACAGGCTGCGCGACGAGCAGGAGAAGCACTTCCAGCAGATGAAGAGCCAGATGGCCTCAGACCGCCAGCGCAACTGGTCTGAGGAAGGCAAGGCCGGAAGGCTGTTCATACTGTTCGTCTCCATGATAATCGGCTCTTATGTGCGCCACATCTGGGAGGACACCGAGCTTCACAAGCACTTCTCGTCATCCCTTGAGGTCTTAGACGAGATGCGCCCCATACGCTGTGTCGAGCATAGGGGCAGGGCCAGACACATCACGGCGTTTGTCGGCGACCAGGTGCGCATATGCGAGGCGTTCGGCTTTGCTGTCCCGAAGGGCTGTGCGCCGGACTACGTATCCAAGCAGACGTTTACCCATAAGCGCGGCCGCCCGCGCAAGAAGAAGGCGACCGAGCGGGATTATTAGTAGAACCGTGTGAAAAACTCACGTTCTTATGGGACTTGAGATGCGGTCTTTGCGTAAGTCCCCTATCACCACCCGCACCAGCCAGGCGTGCGTGCTAGCAAGCACACTCGCTTGGCTGCCTTCATGAAGGGACTGAGCTCGAGGGCGCACGGCTCCATCTCTGATTTGCGGCCAGCTTTGTCAATCATTGGTAACAAGGGTTGCTGCGAGCCCGACTTCTCTGGATAATAGCCAGATGAAACTCCTTCACCGGTTATTGGGCAAAGGTTGGTGGGCAATCAAGAATGGATTATGCTTTTTGGATAGCGGCAATCGGCTGTCTGACAGGCGTGCTTTTGCTGAGCATTGAGATTGCTCGCTATTTCTCCCAAAGGACACGTATTGAGGTTACCACCATCGACCCTTTGAAAAATGTGGTGCAGATTGATGACGATGTCACGAAGTGCTATCTCGGGCTCAGGATATTCAATCATGGTGCCAAGCACCTTCTTTTACAGGATGTGTATATGCGCCGCCCAGGAAGGAAAAGTAAGAAACTTAACGATTTCGTTCATTTCTCTAAAGCTATGACGCCAGATTTCCCTTGGAAACCCAGTGATGGCAGCTTGAACGATTGCAAGGCAGAGAAGGTTACTATCCCAGTCAGCATCCCTCCCGGCGGAATCTTTGAGTCGGTTTTTCTATTTATAGACATGACCGAAGACGGCTATCTATCGGAAGACCGCATGATGACCCTGTCTGTTTGTGCGGTGTTCACGCCAAAGCCTGTTCGTGCGGTCAATATGCAGGCCATTGTGCTCGCGTCTGACGCACAGCTGTCTTTTTATGACGAGGACGGGAACGAATGGGTGCTGTGAGCTCGACGCACGATAGGTCACCCAATAATTCATGTGCAAATGGCAGGTTTGCCTTTATGGTCCACGCCCCCACTGTCATCCCGAGCCTGCCGAGGGATCCTCGGCCGCGCAAGCGGCCGACCGCAGGTCGAGAGGCCCCCTGACCTGCCGTTGGACACTGCGTGTCCAAGGATTCCTCGGCGGAGCTCGGAATGACAGTGGGGTGTGAACTGTAACCTTTCAGATATCATATCATAGAATGATCAGGACAACGGTAGCCGCTTGGAGTGCGCCAAGGTATTGTTCCAGGCACGGCAACAACGCTCACAGAAGAAGGGAGGTGTGGTGATGTTCAGCATAGAGATTGAGAAGCTCTATTGGATTGACAACACTCTGGATTGCCCGGACGACACTGGCGCGGGCAGGGCTTCCGCGTGGTGGGACCGGCAGCCCATACGGCTGCAGCCAGAGTCGTTGACCGGGCGCTCGCTCCGGTCGTATCAAAGAATGCCGTCGCGCATGACCAGCGAGAGGAACAGGGAGTTCAGACTGTCCCAGCCCGGCTTCGGCTCGGTCGGGAGGGCGGATAGCGCCTCCTCGAGCCCTGTGAGGCTTTTCTCTATGTAGGCGTTCAGAACCTCGATCTGCGGCCCCTTTTTCGCTTCCGGGGCCGATGCCTTCCACTCGAGCAGCTGGGCGACGACTGGCAGCACCTCTGGCTCCAACTCGGCCTCCACCAGTTCCGCAAAGGGCATCGGCGGGGGAGTGCCATGATCGAGGATCCATCTGCACGCCAGGATGGGACGGAGCGCGCAGAGGTACTTCTTCAGCCCCACGCTTTCGCCCCGCAGGTATTTCCGGTAATTGCTCCCCGCCATGTTGAGATAATGGAAGGCCCCCGGCCTTGCACGAAAGAAGCCGCCCATTGCCGCCCTGACCGCATCCCACTCAGGGGTCTCCCGGTAGATGAGGGGGGAGCTCCCCCATTCGAAGAACGTGGGGTTCGAGTTGCGCAGAAGACGGAGGGCCTTTTGCAGATCCCAGCCGCTGATATCGAAGACCCCGTCGTTTTCCCATTCAATCACGTCGCGCACGAGGTCGAGGCGCAGGTACTCGTGCAGTTCCCGCGCATAGACGAAGCGCACGTCGTAGTCGCTGTCGGCGGAGGCGAAGCCCCACGCGCGGCTCCCGGACTCGGCGCAATAGACAATGCGGACCTTCTCGGCCTCTTCGATCTCCAGCAGCTTGTTTTGTATCGCGTCTCTCATAACGGCTCATCTTCGTAGGTCACACCCTCACGGTCATTCCGGGCTCCGCCGAGGAATCCTTAGACACTCAGTGTCCAACGGCAGGCCAGGGGGCCCCTCGACCTGCGGTCGACCGCTGGCGCGGCCGAAGATCCCTCGACAGGCTCGGGATGACAGTGGGGTGTGAGCAGTAACCTCCGTAGCGCTTGGTCGTCAATCGCTTCCCTTTGCTGCTTTCGCGCAATCATCCCAATGCTCGGCCATCCCTCGTGCCAAGAGGTTCGTTCAGCGTATATGCCGAGCTTCGGCCGCCGTAGGGTTCTTTATGCAGTATGCCCCACACTGCCCCCGGCGGCGGTCGCGCCCCCGGCGGCAGTGTGTGAGCGGTAACACGATCATGAGAATCCATCCGTCCCATCTGTGCCGGCCTCCCTGTGGCCTGATGCTGTCAGCCTCTCTGAACGAGTCCTTGCTCCGTCAGGTGCTCCTCGAACACGCGCAGGGACTCCGCAAAGTTCCTGCGGCCGTAGCCCATGCGGAAGTAGGGGCCGGGATACTCGTAGGCCGTCGAGGGCAGCAGCAGCACGCCGCTTTTCCGCACCAGCTCCTCGCAGAACTCCCCCATATCGACCTCCTTGTTCATCCTGTGGAAGGCGACGGGCCCGCACTGGGGCGGATGGTCGGCAAAAAGCCCGCCGCACCTTTTGAAGAAGGCGTCGGCCAGGGCGAGGTTCCCCCGGATGATCTCCCTGTTGCGCTCGAGCAGCCGGTCGCCCTGTTTGAGGGCGATGACGGCAAGGCACTCCGAAGGGGCGCTGTTGCAGATGCTCATGTAGTGCTTGAACCTCAGTTGTCTGTCCAGAAGCGCGGCGTCTTTGCTCGCGACCCAGCCGATGCGCAGCCCGGCGAGCCCGTAGGCCTTGGACATGACGCCGAGCGAGGTCGCCCTGTCGTACACGTCCGCCACCCACGGCCTTCTGGCCCCGTCAAGGTCCAGGCCCTTGTAGACCTCGTCGGCAAAGATGTTGATCCCCTGCCCGGACGCAATTCGGCACAGCTCTCGGATCTCTTCCTCGTTGAGGGTGTAGCCTGTCGGGTTGTTGGGCGTGTTGACGACGATCAGCTTCGTGTTCGGCCTCAGCAGGCCTCTCAGCTCGTCGAAATCGAGCGTCCATCCGTTGCCCATGTCCATCAGGCTCCATCGTGAGACCTCGCAGCCTTGTGAGAGCGCCACCTCGTACAGGGACTGGTACGTCGGATACATGCTGATCACATGGTCGCCCGGCTCGAGCAGCACGCTCATATAGGCAAAGACGGCCTCTTGGGCGCCCGTGTGCACGAGTACGTCGTCGCCATCCATGGTCGTGTACAGGGAGGCGACCAGGTCCCTCAGCTCCGGGTCGCCGGGCACCTCCGTGTAGCCGAGCCAGGCGTCCTTCAGCCGCTGCTCCGCCTCGGGTTCGAACTCCAGCAGCTCGGAGACCGTCATCGACTCGCAGTCCGACTGTGCCAGCAGATGCGGAGCAGAGAACTCATGTCTGCCGAAGTAGACCTCCAACTTGAAATCCCGCAACGTCCCCATCAGATGCTCCTTCCTACGGGAGGCGGGCGAGGGTCAGGGTCAGGACGTTGCAGCCGTTCTCGTAGGCGTACTCGACCGAGTCCATCATGGTGACCACCATGTGTATGCCCAGCCCGCCTATCGCGCGTTCCGACGCGTCGAGGGTCACGTCGGGCGCGGGGCGTTCGAGGGGGTTGAAGGGGGCGCCGCCGTCCTTGAAGCTCAGGGTTGCGGCTCCTGTGCCGGGGTCGAAGCCGAGTGTGACTGCGACATCGCCCTTTGGCTGGGCGGCGTCTTCGGCATAGGCGTAATGCGCGACGTTGACGAAGACCTCCTCCGCCGCGATGTCGACCTTCTTTATCTGGCTTTCCGTGAAGCCGTGGCTCCTGAAGGCGGACTCGACGAAGGCGAGAACCTCGGGGAGCCGTTCGTCCTCGGCAGCCACCCGGAGCTCGGACGTGTCGGTCGCGCCGTCGTCCGCAGCCGCGCCTGTCCCGCCCTCTTCCGCGCCCGCCGCCGCCCTGTCCCCGCTTGCGCCCGCTGCTGCTGCGCCAGGCGACGGGGCGTCGGGGACGCCGCCCCCTACGGCCGCCGCCGCACCCGCCTCATCGCCCGTGAGCCTCTTCAGCTCCAAGGCGAGCATGGTGATGTCGTCTGCCTGCTCGGCATCGGCAGCGAACGCGTCAATCTCGCGCTTGATGTGGGCGAGCAGCTCTGCCATGGGGGTGCCGCCGCCCGCCGCCTCGTCCGCCCCGCCCCCGCCCGCCGTTCCCGCGCCCTCGTCGAGCACGCGGAGCAGCCGCTGCTCCGAGAACAGCTCCAGGCTCGGGGAGGCCGCCTCGGTGACGCCGTCGGTGTAGAGGAAGAGCCGGTCCCCGGCCGCAAGCACCGTCTGCCTCTCCTCGAACGCAAGGCCCGGGAAGGCTCCCAGCACGAAGCCCGGATCCATCTCCAGCTTCTCGAAGCCTGCGCCCGAGCGCGAGACAAGGGTAGGGGTGTGCCCCGCGTTCACATAGGAGAAGCCGCCGCTTGCCAAGTCGAGGTAGCCCATGAAGGCGGTGACGAACATGCTGGCGTCGTTGTTCTCGGAGAGCAGGTCGTTGACGATGCCGAAGACCTCGCCGGGGCTTTTGCCCATCTGGGCGTTGCTCTTTATGAGGGTTCTTGCCACGACCATGAACAACGCGGCGGGGATGCCCTTGCCCGAGACGTCGGCCATCACCACGACGAGGCGTTCGCCCTCCGCCCCGCCGTCCATGAAGAAGAAGTCGTAGAAGTCGCCGCCTATCATCTTCGCGGCGTCCATCGTCGCGAAGATGTCGAACTCGTCGCTGTCGGGGAACGCCGGAAAGGTGTTCGGCAGCATGGACGCCTGGATATGGGCGGCCACGTTGAGCTCCGTGCTGATGCGCTCCTTTTCCGCCGTCGCGAGGCTCAGCTCGGATATGTAGTCCTTCAGTTGTCCCGTCATGCGTTCGAAGCTGTGGCTCAGGGCCTCTATCTCGTCGCCTGTGTCGATGTCCGAGCGATAGTCGAGGTCGCCGGTTCCCACCCCGTCCACGTCCTTGCTGAGCTTCGTTATGGGGCGGGTTATCTTTCTGGAGATAAAGCGTGACGTGACGACGGAGACGGTCACGAGCAGCACGGCGACAGCTATGAGGATGACGTTCGCAAGCATGATGCGGTCGCTTGCGGAGGCTGCGGCCGCGTTCGTCATGGCCGTTATGTCGGAGTGGAGCTCGACCGAGGGGGCGGTCACGTCGGTCTGGGGAACCAGTATCACAAGCTGCCATCCCGTCGCCTCGACCGGGCCCCATACTGCGAAGAAGGCATGGGTGCGACCGTCTCCGGACGTGCCGGCCGCCTCCGTCTCCCCCGAGCCGGACGGCTCGCCTTCCATCTGCCCGAGTATGGTTGCGGCCTCGCTGCCGAGGAAGAAGGCAAGGTCGTCCTCGTTGTCCTCGTTAAGGCCGGGTGCCGAGATTATCGTGTCGCCGTTCAGGAGCACCGCATAGCCGTTCATGCCTGCGTTCGTCTCCTTGACGATGTTCTCGAGGTCGGAGATGTTGATGTCGGCCCCGACCACGCCCCTGAAGCTGCCGTCGGGTCCCTTTACAGGCATCGCCATCGTGATGTTGAGGCCGCGCTCGAACGAGTCGCGGTACGTGTCCGAGAGGTAGAGGCCGTCGTTCCTTGTCGCCCCGAGGTACCAGTCCCGCTCCCTGAGGTCGATGGTGTCGACGGACCACTTCTGCTCCGCGAAGGAGTCGTAGCCTATGTTGATGCCGTTTTCCGTCGTGATGTAGAGCGACGAGATGCTGGGCTCGTCGGACATCAGCGCCTTGCCCACATGCTCGATGTTGCCGAGCAGGTAGGTCTCGTCCCGCACCCCTGCCTCCTCCAGGTCGCGGACGTCGAAGTGCGACTCCGACACCATTCCGGGCGTGAGCGCCCATTGGAGCGCGAGCGTGTCGGCGGGGACGTTCCGCAGGTGCTCGAACGGCACGTCCCGGTAGTCCCCGGGGCGCGCGTACAGCCCTTCGACGTAGTCCGCAAAGGTCTTGAGGTCGCCGGCCAGGCGTCCGATCGACTCGTCGATGACGTCTGCCTTGGCCTGCGCCAGCGTCTCCGTGTCGGCCAGCACGGTGCCCGTGAGGGCCTCGACGCTGCTCAACGCCGCCGTCTCGCCTATGTCGAGGTTGCTTTGCTCCGTCACGCCGAGGACGCTTTGGAACATCAGCTCGACCACGACGATGGCGGTGATCATCCCGCCGGCCGACACGATGAGGAAGGCCCGGAGCAGCTTCTTGGATATGGAGCCCCCCTTGGCCCCGAGCAGCCTGTCGACGAGCCCGGCGAGCAGGCCGGGCGGCCTCGGTTTTCCTGTCTCAGACATGACGCTCTCCTCCTGGTCGGTCCGGTTGCGCCTCGTGCCCCTCCAAGGCCCCTTCGCCCGGGTGCCCCGGCGACGGCCCCGGCCCCGGCGACGGCGACGGCACCACGGGAGCCGTCACGACCCCCTGTTCCGAGAGCCGCCTTTCGAGCCGTTGCAGCGTGACGGCGAAGTCGAACAGCACTGCCACAGGCTCGATTGTAACGTCCGGTCCCCCGTCGAAGTCAAGCACGCGGGGACTGTTGCGGGCTATGGCAAGCCCCCCGGCATCCGCGACGCTGCGAAGCGCGGCCTCGTTCACGATGTCCGCATCGAAGTCCTCCGCGCCGACCCGGTAGCCCACGACCCGGTAGACCTCCGAGAGCGCGTAGGCGAAGCCCGCCGCCTGCATTGCACGGAAGGCCCCGCAGAAGAGCGCCATGCCCGGATGTACCGCCCTCGGTGCGTCCCGTGCGACTATGAGCTCCCTGCCGTAGCACACCCTGCCCTCGGCCAACGCTTTTGCCAGCAGGGGATGCCCGTCGAGATAGGCGACAAGATCGGGCGACGGCGCGTCGAAGCCCGGGTCGTCCAACGACACCCAAAGCGACCCGACGATGCGCCCCCGCCCCGCCCCGCCCGTCGCCGCGTTCCCGTCTCCCGCCTCCCTCAGCACGAAGACGACGGAGCGCGCATCGTCCACGCAGCGCCCGATGGCCCCCTCGTCCATCACCTTGAAGAAGCCGCCCCTGTGCGCGAAGCCCGCATCGCCGTGCGACAGCACCGTTTCGTAGTGCGCCATGTCGAGCCTGACGCTGCGGTTGAGCAGCGCAAGCTCGCTCACGTCGCCTTTTCCGGCGACGTCCAGCAGGAGCGCGCCCCCTTCGTTCGAGAGCACGGTCTTCTCCCAAGGCCCCAAAAGCCCCAGAGGCCCCAAGGCCCCCTTTTCGGACAGGCCTCTCGGGAGGCATGTGCCGTCCATCGCCCCCCTCACCGTCCCCGGTCGCGCAGTATCATCATGAGGTTGTTGACCCCGAAGGTGGAACGGTAGTCGACCATCTCCGCCATCCTCAGTATCATCATGACGCCCGTCAGCTCCAAGGGCACGTCCCGCTCGGGCATCGCCTCCGCCTCCGTGCCTTTGTCATGCCGGAAGACCGACACCGTCTCCCCGGCGCCATGTTCGTCGATGAGCTTCGTGTGCAGGGGGACCCCGCTCAGGCGCTCCGCGTACTCTATGGGGTTGAAGCGCGCCCCGCCGCTGCGGATGCGCACGATGACCTCTTTTCCCAACACCAGGACGCGGACGTTCATCGTGTGGCCCGCTGCGCCCGCCAGGCTGTTCTCCCCGATTGCGACCAACATCTCCTCCAGGGCCAGCTGTATGCCCATGGCGAGGCGGGGGCCGAGGCCCTTGCGCTCGCAGAAGCCCTCTACGGACCCCACTGCCGACATGATGCTCTCCGCGTCGTTGCGCACGGCGAGCGAGATGCTCTCGCCGTCCCTCTCGACCTGCCGGTCGACGAGGAACACGGGGGAGAGGTGCGGCGTCCTCCGTCTGCACACGAGGCCGTAGAGCAGCACCATGGCGGTCGTCAGGAGCTCGGCGACGGGGAAGGCCGCCCATATCCCCACCATGCCGAGCGGGGCCGTCAATGCCCCCATGAGGAGGAGCGGGCCCACGAGCTCGCGCAGGAGCACGATCGCATTGCTTGCGGCCACCCTGCCCTGCGACTGGTACACCGTTATCATCACGTAGTTGAAGAACAGGAGCGGCAGGCCCGCCGCGAACACCCGTATCGCCGTGGAGAACACTGCAAGCCCGCTTCCTGCGTCCGCGCCGAACAGCATGGCCACTTGGGGCGCGAACAGCTCGAGGAGGAGCGTGAGCGCAAGGATCGCAGGCATGCCCCAGGCGAAGCCGCGTTTGAGCACCTTCATCGTGTTATGCGAGTCCTTCTCCGCGCAAAACACGCTCAAAAACGCCATTGCGGCCCCCGAGGTGCCGGCAGCGAACACGAGTGCGACCATGGTCACGCTGTCGAGGACGACGTAGGCGCCGAGCGCCACGGCGCCGAAGGCCACGGCGGCCACGTTGTTTATCACGGCCGTGCGCACCACGATGCAAAGGTCCTCGAGCGCATTGGGGCTTCCGGTTCCCACTATGCTGCGCACCAGCCCGAGCGCACCTTGGCCCCCGCCGCCCAGCGGCGACACGAAGCGGAAGTTCAGGCTGCGTCGCATCAGCATCAGCGCCCCCGAGACCGAGACGGCCCCGTAGGCCAGGCAGGTCGCGACGGCGATGGACTCGATCCCCCAGCCGAAGCCCGCCAGGAACAGCAGGTCGAGCGCCACGGTGAGCACGCCCATCCCCATGAACAGCAGCGCCGCCCTCGTCGTCTGCCCGTCCAGCCTGAGCATGTTGAAGGCGGGGTATATCCCGATGACGAACACGCCGCCCAGGCACAGCACGGTCAGGTAGCTGCGCGAGGGGCCGAGCAGCTCGGGCGGCGCGCCCATCAGGGCGAGGAGGGGATCGATGGAGGGCAGCAGCACGACGGTGAGCAGTATGCCCAGGGCCGCAGCAAGCACGTACACGAGGCTGAAGGCGCGTTGGCATTCCTCGTGCCGCTGCCAGCCGATGAGGCGGGCGCAGACCTGTGCGCCTCCGACCCCTATCATCGCGCCGACGGTTGCGAACAGGTAGTAGAACGGCAGTGCGAGCGAGAGCACGGGCAGCGCCGAGGCCCCGAGGACGGCCCCGGCGACCGCCGTGCTCCCGACGATGCTTATGGAGCTTCCGACGATGCCGACGGTGGATGCCGCCAGGTAGCGCGCGAAGACGTTGCGTATGAACAGGTCGTCGCCGGTCTTTCCCGCGCCCGGCCCGCCCGCCGTGCCCGATGCGCCTGCCGGCCCGTCCGTGCCCGCCACGCTATGGCCGTCCGTCGCCATGGGGGTGTCCTCGCCCATCCCTTCGCCCTGTGCCTGTGCCCGGGCTCAGGGCCTTGCAGGCCCGGGCTCGACGCCCTTGACGACGCGTCTGCGCCTCTGCGGGTCGAGCCGCCTTTGGACGGCCCGCAGCAGCATCACCAGCAGTGCGGAGAGCAGGAAGTACACGATGGCCGTCGAGAGGAGCGGGAAGAACGCGTCGAAGGTCCTGCTCCGTATGATGTCGCTCGCCCTCGTGAGGTCGTCGACTGCGATGTAGCCGACTATCGCGGTGGCCTTCAGGAGCTTCGTCACCTGTCCCACGTAGACCGTTATGACGTTCCGTGCGGCCTGCGGGAACACGATGAGCGTGAACACGGGGCGGTTCTCGAAGCCGAGCGCACGGGCCGCCTCCACCTGCCCGGCGTCGACCGAGTCCACGCCGACCCCGAGGGTCTGCGCAAAGCCCACGGCGAACAGCACCGTGAACGCGATCGTCGCGACCCAGACGCTGGGAATCGCAAGCGAACGGAATATCACGTAGGCGGACACCAGCAGGATGACCACCTCGGGAAGCCCGTCCATGATGCGGGAGAGCACCGCCACGAAGATGCGCGATGCCCTGAAGCGCGACCGTGCCATGAAGTAGAGCGGGAACCCGAGCATCGTGCCGAACAGCACGGAGAGCAGGGTCATCTGGAGCGTGACGGCAAGCCCGTCGGTTATCAGGCGCCAGCGGTCCTCGACCACGAAGGTGCTGTCGATGCCCGCCATGAACGCCTGCCACAGCCCTGCGCCCCCCGTGGGCGCGTCGTATACGGCGCATACGGTCTTGCCGTGGTAGATGGCATCGGAGAACCGCACCGCCTCGGCCCGCTCGTCCGTGTAGGCGATTCCTGCGGAGGCGAAGTCGTACTTGCCCGAGGCTATGGCGGGGATGATGCCGCCGAAGGTCATGCCGCTGATGTCGAGCCGGTAGCCCAGGCGCTTGGCGACGATGCTGACGAGCTCGATGTCGTATCCCGTGTAGCCGTCCGTGTCCCTGTACGAGAAGGGCAGCTTGGCGTCGTCGGTCGCCATGCGCAGCGTGCCCTTCGTGCCGTCGAGCACTATCTCGTCCATGACCTTGCCCTCGTCGGGGCCGTCCATCCACTTCACGCGCAGTGCCTCTATCGTGCCGTCCTCCCAGAGCTGGGCTATCTGCTCGTTGAACTCCTCGGGAAGCCCCGTCGCGTCCTTGGGGAAGATCATGCCGTAGTCCTCGAGCGAGAACGGCTCCTCGAGGTAGCCCAGGCCCGGCACGGTCTCTATCATCGCCTTCACGGAGACCTCGTTCTGCAGGAAGCAGTCGATCTTGCCGCTTTGCAGCGCCGCGATGATGTCGCTCGAGGTGTTGAGGTAGACGCGCGTCGCCTCGGGGAAGCGCGCCTTGACCATCATGTCGAATATCGTCCCCTCTATCATGCCGACGCGTGCATGCGCCATGTCCTCGATGGAGGTTATCGGGATACGTTCCGAGGGAGCCGCGCCCTCGGCCTGCGGGGCGGCCGTGTCCTCGGCCTGCGGGGCACCGCCGCCCCCGCCCGCCGCATCGTCCGCGTCCGCCGCAAGCGCCAGGCCCGTCAGCGGGAGCGCCAGCACGAGGAGCGCCGCGAACAGTGCGAGGAGGGCCGTGCGTCTCGTGTGTCCCCTTGCCGTCCGTCCCATCAGAGCTCCACCGTTATCAGGTTCTCGCCGTCGGCGTAGCTCTCCGAGAAGCCGGAGGCGAGGTTGCGCACGATGTCCGCCGCGAGGCTGTCGCCCGCATCCATCGAGAACGCCGTCTCCGAAGGGAACGCGAACAGCAGCGCAAGGCGCTCGCTGCGGTCCTCCTTCTTCAGGGTGAAGGTGACGTCGACGGAGGTCAGCGCGGGCAAAAGCAGGTTGACGAGCATCTCCTCGCATATGAGCTGGGCCTGCCTGATCGCCTGCGACGAGCCGTAGTTCTTCATCATGAACTGCTCGATGCCGCCGTTCATCTCGTACAGGTCGAAGCTGTGCGACGTTATGCGGTACTCGAAGCTCTTGACGCGCTGGATGAAGTCGCGGGTCTTCTCCCGGACAGGGGCATCGAACACCTGCTCGGGGCTGCCGTCCTCGTAGATGCCCTTCTCGTCCATGTACAGCACCCGTGTGGAGACGTTCCGGGCGAACTCCATCTCGTGCGTCACTATCATCATGGTGAGGCCGTCCTTGGCGAGGCGGCGTATGACGTTCAGGACCTCGCTCACGCGGGTCGGGTCGAGCGCGCTGGTCGGCTCGTCGAAGAGCACGATCTGCGGCTCCATCGCCAGCGTCCGCGCGATCGCCACGCGCTGCTTCTGTCCTCCCGAGAGCTCGGAAGGGAACTCCAAGGCCTTGTCCGCGACGCCGACCAGCTCCAGGAGGCCCATGCCCTTGTCGTATGCCTGCTGCCTGCTCATGCCTTTGAGCCTGACGGGGGCGAGCATCAGGTTCTCGATGACCATGAGGTGGTTGAAGAGGTTGAAGCTCTGGAAGACCATGCCCATCTTCTGCCTGAGCGCCGACACGTCCGCACGGGGCGCCGTGATGTTCTCGTCGTCGATGTATATCTCGCCGGACGTGGGCGTATCGAGCAGGTTGATGCAGCGCAGCAGCGTGCTCTTCCCCGTGCCGGAGGGCCCTATCACCGAGATGACCTCGCCGCTGGATATGGAGAGGTTGACGTCCTCGAACACCACGAGGTCGCCGTATGCTTTCTTGAGCCCGCGTATCTCTATCATGGCACCCTTCTCATGCCCGCCCCGTGCGGCCCGTGCCGTCGGTGCGGTCTGCCCGTTTCCCTGTCGTCTCGCCTTGCTCCGGAGACGGAAGGACTCCGTCTCGTCCTGCCGCATTATATCATTCTTCACGGCCCGCCCCCGGCTCCCTGCGCCCCCGCCGCCCCCGCCGCCCCCGCCCTGTTCGTCGCTTCCTGCCGCAAGGCCTCCACCTGCGCCCTCGCCCTCCTCGCCCGTCCGGCGCCCGTCCTTCTCTCCACGGCACGCAGCGCCGCCACCAAGAGCCAGATGACGAGGAGGTAGACGAGCGCGCTCGAGACGAGCGGGACGAAGGCCTCGAAGGTCACGCTGCGGACGAGGTCGCTTGTCCGCGTGAGGTCGTCGACCGCGATGTAGCCGACGATGGCCGTGCCCTTCAGAAGCTCTGCCAGCTGCCCGCCGTAGAGCCGGGCTATCGTGCGCATCGCCTGTGGGAGCACCACCAGCCTGAACGCCTCCCCGCGCTTGAAGCCGAGCGCCAGCGCGGCCTCTGCCTGGGAGCCGCCCACGGAGCCGACCCCGACGAGCATCGTCTCCGAGAACCCCGACGCGAATATGACGGAGAATCCTATGGCCGCGACCCAGAAGCCCCCTATCGGGACGGAGGCGAACGCCACATAGGCGAGTATGAGCAGCACCACCACGGCAGGGAGCCCGCCCGTGAGCCGGTCGACGATGCCTGCGAACAGCCTGGGCACGCGGTGCCGGGAGCGCTTCATGGAGAAGAGCGCAAGCCCGAGCGCGGTCCCCAGGGCGGCGGACAGGGCGGTGAGGCCCAAGGTCACGCCCAGGCCCGAGAGCATCAGGCGGTAGCGCCCCTCCTGCACGAAGGTCGCTTGCATCCCCTTGCCAAGGGAGTCGATGGGCCCCAGCGAGGAGGCGGAAGAGGCGTCGCGCACCATGCAGACCATCGGGACCTGGACTATGGGGTCGCTGAACAGCACCGCCTTGGCGCGCTCCGGCGTTATGGTGATGCCGGACGCTGCGATATCGTACTTGCCGACGCTTATGGCGGCGAGCATCCCGCTGAGGACTATGTCCGTGATCTCGAGGTCGTAGCCCCTGCGGGAGGCGAAGATCATCATGAACTCGATGTCGTAGCCCGCGATCTCCCCGTTCTCGCCCCTGAACGAGAACGGGACGAAGTCGCTGCTCGTGGCGAGCGAGAGGGTGCCGTTCTCGCCGCTGAGCTCGTAGCTGCCCATGACGGCGTCCTCGGGGGGCCCGTAGAGCCACTTCTGCTGGAGCCTCTCCAGGCTGCCGTCCTCCTTCATCTCGGCGAGGACCTCGTTTATCTCCTCGCACAGGCCCTCCTTGTAGGGGGATATGAGGGGGGCGAGATCCTCGTATCCCAGGTACTCGTCGAGGTGGCGCAGGTCGCCGGTCTCCCGTATTATCTCGTCGGCGGCGACCTTGTTTGCGAGCAGGCAGTCCACTTTGCCGCTCCGCAGCGCAGCGATGATGTCGCTCGACGTCTTGTAGTACAGCTTGGGCGCGTCGGGATACAGCTGCTCCGTCAGCTGGTCGTATATGGAGCCCTCGATGACGGCGATGCGCGCGGTGGCGATGTCGTCGAGGCTCGTGATGTCGCTTTGCGGGTCCTCCGCGCATCCGCCGAGCACGAGCGCCACAGTGGCGAGTGCGCCGACGGCCGCCGCAAGGACCGCGGCAAGAACTGCCTTCTTCAGAACCGCCTCCTTCGACCAGCTTCCCCGGCTTCTTCCCCCGGCTGCCCCCAGCTTCCCCGGCTTCCCAGACGCTACTGTTCACACCCCACTGTCATCCCGAGCCCCCCACTGTCATCCCGAGCCCCGTCGAGGGATCTTCGGCTGCAAGGCAGCCGACCGCAGGTCGAAGCGCCTTGCGGCCACAGTCGACCGCTTGCGCGGCCGAAGATCCCTCGGCAGGCTCGGGATGACAGTGGGGGGTGAACAGCAACCCTCAGACGCTTCGTGCTTGGTTCGTGCTTGGTACAGGATAGCAAAAGCAGGGAGGAGATGACAGAGTTGTGGTAGAATGGCCGAGCCGGGAACGGTCGGGTCGGGAACGGTCGCGCCGAGGCTCTTCCTGCTTGTCTATGAAGGGAGTTGGACAGTGGAGATAACGATCAACGACAACGGTGACACGAGGTCCATAGGGCTCGTCGGCAGGCTCGACACCCTGACCTCCCCGAACTTGGAGGAAACCCTCAAGGGCTCCTGCGAGCAATGGCAGAACACCGTTGTGGACTGCAAGGGCCTTGACTACGTGAGCAGCGCGGGACTGAGGGTGCTGCTTTCAGGGCAGAAGATCGCCAGCGGGGCGGAGCATTCGCTGACGCTCGTCAACGTCTCGGACGACGTGCGCGAGGTCTTCGACATCACAGGCTTCTCCCGCATCCTGAGCATCGAGTAACCTCGGTCAGCGCTTCGGCTCGCCCCTCGACGTGGCCCGTTGAACGAGCCGTATGAGGGCCGTCGCCAGGGACCCGTATGCCAGGGCGGCGGGCAGGAGCAGGAGCTCGTAGACGAAGGGGACGGGGACAAGCCCCCAAAGTAGCTCCAGGATGCCCGAGTTCTCAGGCCCGTAGGTGAAGAAGTAGTTCGCGCCCGGGGACGCGCCGCTCAGCCTGAGCGCGGTGTTCACGAGGTGCATGGACGTCTGTGCCGCCAGCAACAGGGCGATCGTGGGCAGCAGGTCGCGGAAGGCGGGACGGAAGAGCCCCAAGGTGAGCGGCCCCAGGCCCGCGACGACGAGCAGCGAGTGGGTTCCGTAGTACCCGATGTTCCGCAGCAGGAGCAGGCTCGACCCCGAGAAGACCGCGAGGGGCGTTGCGAGCGCCATGAACGCGCCCAGAGGGGCGGAGAGGCAGCAGAACGCCAGCAGCGCGCGCTGCTTCGACAGCAGGGCGACAGGCATGAGCAGCATGTTCACGTTGCAGAGGTGGAGGGGCAGCTCGCTCAGCACATCGAAGCCCCCGCCGACCTGCGTTGCAAGGTATTCCGCATCAAGCGACAGCCAGTGCTTCTCCAAAAGGAAGAGGACGGTTGCTGCCGCGCAAAGCCCGACCACCAGCCTCTCGCGCACCTGTTCGGGGCGCTTGCGGAAGGCGAGCCACACAAGCCACGCCGCGAGGACGATGCCCGCCACGACGGAAAGCCACAGCGGGTTGAAGGGGGCTATCGTGAGGACGCCCGCCGTCTCCGACGCCCCGCCTGCCCCGACCGCCGCGCCCATCGTCCCCGCT
Source organism: Coriobacteriales bacterium (assembly GCA_031263105.1). Lineage (GTDB taxonomy): Bacteria > Actinomycetota > Coriobacteriia > Coriobacteriales > UBA8131 > JAISGJ01. The sequence goes on along the minus strand of JAISGJ010000034.1, from coordinate 1,321 downwards.
GTGCCCGCCGCCTCTCCCGCTGCGCCCATCGCCGCCCTCCTTTACATGAGGAAGAGCTGCTCGAAGCCGAAGCACGTGACGAAGAAGCCCAGGCAGAAATGCACGATGGCGCATCCCCAGATGTTCCTGTCCTTGAGGTAGAGCCACCCGGTCGCGAAGCACAGCGCGAACGCGCCTGTCATCATCGCGATTCCGTAGTTGACGTGCATCGCCGCGAAGAGCAGGGACGAGCCGAGTATCAAGGGGAGCATCCTCTTGGTGCCGTTGAATATGTGGAGCAGCGCGGTGAGGACGATTCCCTTGGCGAGGAGCTCCTGGAAGGGCACCACAACGGGATAGGTCTGTTGCGCTATCTCGTCGAGGTGCCAGTCGAAAAAGGGGATGGAGGCGGTCGCGTCCGGCATGACCTGGTCGACGACGAGGCGGGCCACGGCAAAGAGCGCGATTATCGCGGCACCGATGGCCGCGCCCCTGACGAGCGTGACGCGCAGCTGGCGGGGCGTGGCGATGACCCCGATGTCCTTGACCGTCATGGAGGTCCGTGTGAGCGCGAAGACCGCGAGGCTGAGCGTCAGAAGCTCCATGATCCGTGCCATGAGCCAGTTCGGGACCTCCATGAACGCGCTCAGGGCCTGCCAGAGGAACAGGAACACCACTATGAGGCCGAGCCCGTAGCTGAATATCTGGATGCCCTCGCGCTTCTCGCGCTCCACCCTCACGAGGTCGGTCACGTCCTCGATGAGCACGACGATCCCCTCCTTGCCGCCGCCGTCGTCGTAGACGAACGACACCGTGAGGTCGAGGCTCCTGCAGGTCGCCGCCCCCTTCGCCGCCGCCTTGACCGCGCCCGCCGCCGCGTGAGGGAGCCGCCGCGACGACGACCTGACTCCCATGCCCGCCGCCCCGCCCGCCCCCGCCGCATCCGGCAGGTAGTAGTCCACCCTGTCCCGGTGGACGACGTCCTTGTCGCAGGTCGCATTCACTATGAGCTGGCTGAAGGCGTCGTTTCGCTCGTCCGTGATGAAGGTTGCGGCGAAGGGTCGCCCCGACAGCTGCGAAAACCCCACGCCGAGGACGTCTTCGGCGGCGGCGTTCATGAACCTGACGTGCCCCGACATATCGACGACCATGATGCCGTCGGACATATCGCGGAGTATGCGCCTGTTCAGGCTACGTGAGGTGTCCCTGTCTGCGATGTCGGCCATGGGGCAAGTATAGCAGCCTTTCCGCCCCCGGTTACTGACACACCCTCCACGGACACCACTGCCATCCCGGCCCCCCACTGCCATCCCGGCCCCCCCCCCCCCCCACCGTCGCCCCG
>JAISGJ010000027.1 GCA_031263105.1 Coriobacteriales bacterium | reverse complement strand
AGCGCCCAGATGCGTGAATTGGACGCGATGTGAGACTAAGACAGTGCCGAGCGCTGAAGCGCTCGGCATAACACGACTAAAAACGGCGCGAAAGTGGATTAATCGGCGCCTCCCTAGAGGAAGGCAGCCGTGGCAGTCATCAAACCGAGCACGGACCTCCGCAACAAGTACGGAGAGATATCCGACTTCTGCAACACCCACCAGGAGCCGGTGTTCATCACCCGCAACGGCAGGGACGACCTGGTCGTGCTCTCAAACGCCGAGTACGAGAGGCTCGCCGGCCGCTTCGAGCTCTCGCGCCTCTTGGACGAGGGCATGGCGGACGTGCGCGCCGGGCGGACAAGGCCTACCAAGGAGGCCTTCTCGTCCCTCGAGGAGCGGCTCGGCCTTGCGGACCTATGAGGTGCGCCTGACGGACAGGGTCGAAGAGGACCTCGCCGGGCTGTTCGAGTACATCTCCGGGACCCTGTTCATGCCGCTGGCAGCCGAACGTGCCTACTCGGAGATAAAGGCAGCCTGCCTCTCGCTCGACCAATCGCCGAAGCGCGGAGCGCCGGTACGGTTCGAACCCCACCGCTCAACAGGCATCCGATGGGTGCTGGCACGGAACTACACAGTCTTTTCCGTGTGGACGACGAGACCCTGACCGTGAACATACTGAGGATCCTCCACAGGCGCCGCGAGTGGCAGACCCTGCTGTCCGAAGACGACTGAGCCTCTGAGCTGCAAGACCTCCTTATGCGCTACAGGACATACCGCCCGTCGACGATCCGCTTCGTCGGGGCCTTGTCCTTGAGGCCCTTGAACTCGTCCCATGCGGTGACAAGGGCCAGCGTGTCGCAGGACTCGAGCACCTCGTCGAGTGTGTCCGCATAGCGTATCGGCAAGCCGTAGTGGCTTTTGAAGACGTCGGTTGCGATGGGGTCGTATGCGACTATGTCCGTGTAGCCGTCGGCCAGCAGCTGCTCGATGAGGTGCTTGGCCGGCGTGTCCCTGACGTCGTCGCTGTTCGGCTTGAAGGACAGGCCGAGTATGCCGATGGGCGTGGACGTGTCGGGCGCCAGCTTCTCGACCTTCGCCGCGATGTGCAGCTTGATGCGTCTGTTGGTCTCGAGCGCGGCCCGCAGGACGAGGGGGTCGCAGCCGCTGCTCTCAGAGATGGCCGCAAGCGCAGAGGTATCCTTCGGCAGACAGTAGCCGCCAAAGCCGCTTCCCGGATAGACGTAGGCGGACATGGCGACGGGAGCGAGGACACCGCCGCCCGCGCCGCCGCCCGAGGGGCTGCCGCCGCCGTCGGGCAGCCAGCGCCGGTCCTTATGAAGCACCTCAAAGGCAGTCTTCACGTCTATGCCGCCGATCGCGTCCGCAATCATCGAGAGCTCGTTTGAGTAGCTTATCATGGTCGCCAGAAGGGTGTTGGAGAGGTACTTGATGAACTCTGCCGTCGTCGGGGAGACGCACTCGACGGGGGCGCCGAACGGCGCGTAGACGTCCTTGAGGCGCTGCTCGTCCTTGCGGTCGAAGCATCCTATCACGACGCGGTCCGGCTCGGTGAAGTCCTGCCAGCACGTGCCCTCGCGCAGGAACTCAGGGTTGCTAGCAAGGCCGATGGAGTCGCCGACGACAAGGCCCCGGGACTCCAACAGCGGCTTCAGCACACGCTCGGACGTAGAGGGCGGCACCGTCGACTTTATCACCAGTGTTTTATATCCATCCACGTAGCGCAGGCAGCTGTCGATGGCGCTTTTCAGTATCCCGAGGTCGGCCTGTCCGTCCTCGCCGCAGGGGGTCCCGACACAAAAGAAGACGACCTCGGACTCCCTGATGACCTCGCCCAGATCGTCCTCGACGACGAACGTCCCGCCGATATGCCTCTTCAGGGCATCCCCGAGGCCTTCCTCGTAAAAGGGCAGCTCACCGCCCCGAATGGCAGCGACCTTCCGGGCATCGAGGTCGTAGCCCCGCACCTTTCTCCCTGTTTTCTCTGCCAAGCCGACCGCCGTGGTGAGGCCCACGAAGCCCAAGCCGATGACCGCAATCAACGAATTCCCTCCTCGATCAGGTAGAGCAGGAACCTTCTTACGCCCTCCTCCACGTCGATGCCCGGGCTGTAGCCGAGCAGGCTTCTCGCCTTCTCGATCTTGGGGCAGCGACGGTTGGGGTTGTTCGTGAGATAGTCCTTGTCGCTCGATGTCTGGTACCGTATCTGCCCGTCATAGCCCGTGAGCTCCTTGGCGACGGACTGATAGACGGCGGCGAACTCCCGGACGGACAGCTCCGGAGACTCGATGCCGATGTTGAAGTAGCCGTATCTCCCATGGGTCAAGACCTTGAGGTAGCCGCAGATCGCGTCGGCCACATAGCAGAACGTCCTTTTGGGAAGCCCGTCGGAGAGTATGGTTATGTTCTGGCCGTTGAGCACGGCCTTGGCGAAGTCGGCCGGCACGCGCTTGTCGTCCACGCTCATGCCGGGCCCGAAGTTGTTGAAGGGACGCGCCACGCCGATGGGCATGCCGTACTTTTCCGCATAGTAATAGCACAGGGTCTCGCCGAAGCGCTTGCTCTCGTCATAGCACGACCTCGGCCCGATGCAGCTGACGTTCCCATTGTACTCCTCGTCGAGCGGCACCGCCGAAGGGTCGGGGTCGCCGTATATCTCGCTGCTCGAGAAGAACAGCAGTGCGCTGAGGCCGCCGTCCTTGTAATAATCCAAAAGGCCCTTCAGGCCGAGGATGTTCGCCTCTATCGTCTCGATGGGGAACTTCCGATAGTACACCGGCGATGCGATGGAGGCCATGTGGATGACGTAGTCCACGTCGCGGAAGTACTCATGCTCCTCCGGCCTGCCATGTGCAATGTCGAACTGTTCGATCTGGATAAAATCGGCTTCCCCCGCCTCGTCGACCCAAGCGGGACGGCCCAGCATGAAGTTGTCGAGGAGGATCAGCTTCTTCGGCTTGACCCCGACCGACGGCAGATGCAGGAAGAACTGCGTGAAATAGTAGCCGAGGAAGCCGCCGAAGCCGGTTATCAGGATCGTCTTGTCAGAGAACACCTCCGCTTTCCCAAAGCTGTCCAGCATGTACTGGAGGTCCTTCTTCAGGATGCTGTTCACCTTTCACCTGCCCCTGTAGGCGCTTGAGAACACTCGTCGCCCAATCCCGAGATATGGGTATTCAATTCGTCCAGTTCCAGCATTGCACGCCCTTCGCCCTCGATGTGCCTTCTGTCTTCCTTGGCAAAACCCGTCTAGTTGGATTGCCCTTTTGGCTATCTTCCGACCATCTAATGATACGGGAACCAGATGTGCGGGTCAACGCGACGCGCGATGCGCAGACGGAGTGCCAGAGACAAACCTGTTGCACAAGAGGCGATTGTCATACTAAAAGAAGCAAGGAAGGAAACGTAACAGCATTTACTTGAAGAACATCTCTGCGGGCACCTCCTCACCGTTGAGCTCCATATCCACCATGCTAGCAAGGTCGCTGGGATTTTCGGTCCAGAGCTGGGTCCGATGGTCAATGATGCGCTCGTAAATTTCTGTCTTCGAGAGCTTGGAGAGCGCGGTGTTCATGTCCCAGGCGTGACGGCGCATCAGGGACTCCGCAAGCAGGCTGACTGTCAGCCGCGCCGCCAAGACGTATCTGTCGCTCAAGACGGCACCACCTTGTGAGAAGTCACCCAGACCAGCCTGCCGATGGCCGCCTGGCTCTTGAGGCAGACCTGGTCGTGAAGGCGCTGGGGCTTGAGCTGGCCGACGGCTAGGGCGACGGCTTCCGATGAGCCATATGCGCCATAACCGCCCAACAAGTAGATGCTCAGTGTCGTCATCGTATCATCGTTTGCCACCTTGCCGACGATGGCATCGTACATGTCCCATCTTGCTGTGTCCTCTGGGGCGATATCGGATCTCCGATAGGCGCAGATGCAGCGCAGCCAGCGCTCGTCCGCAGATGCGAACTCTAGGGTTTCGATGCCATCGAAACCCTGCAAGACGTACTCGTTGACATAGCCGAAGCCAAGGTTCTGGCCCCTCTTGCGGATGGCAGTGCGAACGAACCTGTCGGCCTGCTCACGACTGGTCGTCAGATAGAAGCCTTGGCCGAAGTCGTTCTGCTTCCTGCAGACTCCAAGATCCGGATGCTCGATGACCTCACTTCCTGCATGGTAGAGCGTGAGGTTTTGGCTGCTCGTTATCATATCGCCAGCCCTGCGTCCTTGGCCTGCAGGTAGCTGCGGATATCCTCGAAGGTGGCGCTTGCGCCTTGGACGTGGAACCCCTCGTAGGCGGCATCCACCAAATCCCAGACACCGAAGCGGTCAAAGACCTCGGATGCCTCCCGGTATGTGAGGCCGGCGGCCTGCTTCAGCAGGCCGAGCTGCTCGACCTTGATGATCAAAGCTATGCTCTCGGTGCTTGACAAGGATGCCGCCTTTCTGGCTTTTCCGGGCAAGGCTTTACCGTCAGATAGAGTATAGCAGGTGCAGGAAGCGACAGGATGCCCAGCCGACGGCGACTCACCTGCCCCTGTAGGCGCTTGAGAACGCGCCGAGCATCGCGTCGAGCTGCTGGGGGGTGAGGCCGGGGTGGACGCCCACCCAGAGCGTGTCTTCGATTATCCGGTCAGTGTTCGTGAGAGGGCCGGCCACCCGATAGTCCACGCCCTCCTGGAGAGCCGTGAAACAGGGGTGCCGCAGGATGTTGCCCGCGAAGAGGGCGCGCGTCTGGACGCCGGAGCGCTCCAGGGACTGCGCGAGCTCGGTCCGCGTGAGGGGCGAGGCCTCGGAGACGGTCACCGCGAAGCCGAAGGGGCTGATCTTGGCGTTCGCAGGCTCCTCGGGCAGGAGCAGATGCTCCGACAGGCCCGCATCCGAGAGGCCCTGCCTCAGCGCAAGCCAGTTGGCCCTGCGCCCCTTGACGAACGAGGGGAGCTTGTCGAGCTGGGCGCAGCCGACCGCCGCCTGCATGTCCGTGACCTTCATGTTGAAGCCGAGGTGCGAGTACACGTACTTGTGGTCGTAGCCTTTCGGCAGCGTCCCGTACTGGCCGTCGAAGCGGTGCCCGCAGGTGTCGTCGCAGCCGGGAGGGCACACGCAGTCCCTGCCCCAGTCGCGCATCGACAGCAGCACCTTTGCCAGGAGCTTGTCCTTGGTGTAGACCGCGCCCCCCTCCCCCATGGTCATGTGGTGCGCGGGGTAGAAGCTGGACGTCCCGATGTGCCCCAAGGTGCCCGTCCTCTCGAAGCCGAAGCCCCGGTCGTACTCCGCCCCCAAGGCGTCGCAGTTGTCCTCAATGAGGTACAGGCCGTTCGAGTCGCAGAACTCCAGCACCGCCTTGAGGTCGAACGGCACCCCCAGCGTGTGGGCGACGAACACCGCCCTCGTCCTCTCCGACAGGGCATCTTGGAGCTTGGCGGTGTCGATGTTGTACGACGGTATGCCGATGTCGACGAAGACGGGGACGCAGCCTGCTTGGACTACTGGGGCGACCGTCGTGGGGAACGCCGCCGCTACCGTTATTACCTCGTCCCCCCCCCCCCCCCCCCCCCCCCCCCCC
>JAISGJ010000006.1 GCA_031263105.1 Coriobacteriales bacterium | reverse complement strand
CTTATGTTCTTGCCGATATCAGGGCCTATCAAAAAAAATGTGGCCCGCCAAGGCGGGCCACATAACACGATTGACGCAAGCGGTGCGCTCAGGGGGAATAAATCGGCGCTTCCCTAGAGAATACATGAGGATTCATGGGTATGATGACGACTATGAGTTGCGTGGCCCAATTCGCTCCCGGACAGGCTCTGTTCAGAACCTCGACCAGCACAGACAAGTGGCGAACTCTGTACCCCCACCTCTAGCCTATGCCGTCGGAAGCCAAATAGAAAGGTATCTGAGTGAGCAAGATATATGAGCTGTTCGGCCATCGGCTTGACCTCTGGGACGAGACGGCTGAAAGGAACCTGCAAAACGCAGGCTGCCCATTCATGGATACTGAATGTGACGGTGGCGGGAATCGCTATCAATCGGCTATAAGTCTTGCGGACAAGCCTGAACTTTAGGCAAGGATTCCTGACAAAGATGTCATCCAATGCGGCGTGTGCTCAATGCAAATGCGAGAAGGCGATCAGCCTTGGATTGTGTGTCCACGACGATTGCTGTCCGCCAAGCATGGCAACCTGAGCGCATATCAGACAACTGTGCGTAGCAGACTATCAGGCTTGGCTGACCTAGTTCAGGGAGTTGACTACCTAATTTGGTCTGAAGTGAAGATGAAAACTGAAGTCGCCACAGAGGAGGAAGAGGCGAAATTCTTTGACTACACATTCGATTACGTTATTTCCGGGTCAGTTAGAATGCTGCTCGAAGATGCTGCGGCCGTCTTGGAGCTTACATTGCATGACACGAAAAAGCTGCTGCTGAAGAACGGCTTCACCCTTGCTTCTCGTGATGGCGGCATCTGGGTTGACAACTTCCCAGTAGGCCCAATCATCATAATCGAGGTGATGACATCTAGCACCACTGGCGGCAACAAAGCAAAACGAACACAGATTGCGATGGCCTGCGAAGACGCGATACTGCATAGGATGAACCACAATGGGCCAGGCATTAACTACAGGCAGGTTTGGGCGCGGATGGTCAGCCAGCTCATCGTGAAGTCGCAGGCCGGGATAGCATGGGGAGCCAAAACGGTTTGGCTGGTACAAGATGTTCTGGCAGACTACATCTCCCAATCAACGGCCTTACTTTTGTCCGAGTACCTATCTGACCATCTCGATGAGGTCAATATTCTCGCTTTTGGATATGGCGATTCCATTAGCGATACCGATGCTCGTGTTATTGAGTTGAGCAAGTCAGATCTATATTCAGGGCCAATATCACGGGGAAATGCCGATAATCATCCAGATGGTTTTGTCGATATAGTGAAGATTGGGGCAGCGCCCCCAGAGAACCAGATTTGGAAATCTTTGGTTGGAAAGTCGCCGCTTGGGTTATGGAAATGGTAAGACGGACCTGCTGGCCCAGGCGAACCGAAGGACAGACGGCTCTGCGCTCTTTGACACGACGTGACATGAGGGAGGAGGCGTGCCCTCATGATGGTTCGGGAGGGCAAAAGAGCAAAACGGGGACGCAGAAGGTGCACGGGACAGCTGCCTAAGCTGCGCATTGGAAGTGATGTGGGACCAAAGCAGGGCAGCCCGCCTCGGCGGGCTGCCTAAGACGATGAAAAAGCGGCGGGAATGTTAATCGGCGGTTCCTTATGCAAGCGCCCGTCCCGCCCCTACAGGCAGCCGGGGTCGCAGAGCAGGTCCACGGTCAGCTCCTCGCCGGCCTTGTGGGGCTGCTCGTCTATCCGGTTGATGTACTGGCCGGAGGTCACGCCGATGCGATAGAGGCCGTCTCCCCTGCCGAGGGACAGCGGCTCGGCCTCAAAGCCGTCCTCGGTGCGGCGCAGGTCGAGGCGGTTCCAGAACTCCAGCGACTGGGGGCAGTTCAGGTCGCCGGTCAGCACGGCCTGCACGCGCCGGTGCTGCTCGGGCTCGATGCCCAGGGCATGGGCGACGATGCGCGCTATGCACCAGTCGAAGACGTAGCAGCAGCCCACCATCGGGCCGGGCACGACGACCACGGGCCTGCCGTCGATGACGCCCAGCAGCGTCGGACGGCCGGGCGCGGCCAGCACCCCGTGGCAGACGACCTCGCCCCTCTGTCGGACCAAGGTCGCGTTGAGGTCCTCCTCGCCTTTGGACGAGCCTCCGTTGACGAGCACGATGTCGGTCTCGGCCAGCGCCGTATCCAGCGCCGCCTCCAGGTCGGCCTCCTTGTCGCGGACGATCGGATAGAGCACGGGCTCGGCACCGTAGGCGGCAAGGACATGGCGGGCGAACGTGGAGTTGCAGTCCACCTGCTGCCCGCGCCCCGGCACGGTGCCGGCAGGAACCAGCTCGCTGCCGGTGGGGATAAAGGCGACGCGGGGCCTTGCGACCACCGGCACCTCGGTGATGCCGCCGCGCACAAGGCTTGCCGGGTCCTCGGGACGGATACGCCAGCCGGCGGCCATCAGGAAGTCCCCCGGCGCCAACGACCTGCCGCTCGGCTCGACGTTCATGCCGGCCCGTATCTCCAGCCCGTCAGGCAGCGCGATGCCGCCGCCCTCCAGGAAGGTGACGTCCTCGATGCGGACCACCGCGTCGAAGCGGTCGTCGAAGTCGTCGCCGGTGTCGGCGCGCACGTAGTCCTCCCCAAGCCGGAAGGCCGCAAGGTCCGGGCGACCGTCGTCAAAGGCGGACGAGGCCACGGCGATGCCGTCCATGCAGGAGGCCCGTACCACAGGATGCGCGAGCACAGACGACAGGCGTGACGCGCAGACGCGGCCGACGCACTCCTCCACCCCCACCGTCTCCGCCGTGCGTGCGGGCTGCCAGGCGGCAAACAGCGCCGCAAGCGCCTCCTGTTTTGTGAACGTGTCGAACTCCATCGCTGCATCCTTTCCGGTGCAGGGTTGACAGGGGACCTTTTGTCACTGTTCACGCCCCACTGTCATCCCGACATGCCCCACTGCCATCCCGACATGCCCCACTGTCATCCCGACATGCCCCACTGTCATCCCGACATGCCCCACTGTCATCCCGAGCCTGCCGAGGGATCCTTGGGTCCGAGCGCCCGGAAAACGCACCGCGTTTTCAGCGAGGACGGGCCGACAGGCCCACGGAACCCGAGCGCCCGGAAAACGC
>JAISGJ010000024.1 GCA_031263105.1 Coriobacteriales bacterium | reverse complement strand
CCCACAACACGGCAAAGGTCACGCCCACACGGCTGCTGTGGAAAACCGAATCAACCCTTCGGCTTGGTTTTCCACAGCCGTGCGCAAGGTTTCGGCTTAGGAAACATGGTAATGGGGGGTGCAACCTGGGGCACCACAGCACGGGCGCAACTTACAAGACAATTCGCACAATATACTTTATAATGCTCTGTGACATATCCGTGCGCATAAAACAAACGGGTGGCGCACGGAGCCCATATTGTTCTGGGGGTGCAGTTATGACACGTGGGACACTGCTGGTACATGCTTCATCAATCGACGACCGCCATCGCAGTAGCACTACCGTGAACCAAGCAACGGACAGGCCGCGAGGCACGCACGCTGTGCGTACCGCACGGCGCGGCCCCCTGCGGGCCGTGGCGCGCGTCATGCTCGCCGTGCTGCTCGCGCTCGGCCTCACCGTCCCCTCGACGGGGGCCCTCGCCGCGCCGGGCGACCGCTACAACGTGTACTTCTACGCGGACACCATGGCGCTCCAGGCAGGCACTCCCGCGTTCTCCTCCACCAACCTGCCGGAGGGCACCGTCATCAACAACCCCGGCTCGACGGTCCCGAGCACGGGCGACACCGACTTGCGCTTCCTCGGCTGGTACGTCTACAGCAGCGGCGGCCCGCAGCCGCCCGACAGCCAGCCCTACGACTTCAGCCAGCCGCTCATGGGCAACCTCACCTTGGTGGCACGGTACCATTCCGAGACCCTCGTCACCTTCCTCGACGGCTACGGCAAGGTGTTCCTCACAAGGCAGGTGGCGACAAACGCCGCCGTGCCGCTGCCCAGCTCGACGGAGATGCAGTCCTTCACGGCGCCGAGCGGCTACCACTTCCAGTCCTGGCGCTATCAGGGCGCGGACTACACGGGAGGCGGCTTTGCCGCCGACGCGACCATCGAGCCCGTCCTCTCCACGGGCAGCGCCTTCGTGTTCTTCGTCTCCGCAGGCAGCCAAGTGCCCTTCCAGACCGTCAACAAGGGTTCTGTCGCAGCGCAGCCTGCGGCCCCCACGCGCGTCGGCTACCGCTTCCTGTACTGGAGCACGACGGACGGCGGCAGCGCCTTCGACTTCTCGACCCCCGTCACGGACGACACCACCCTGTACGCGGTCTGGCAGGCGCAGAGCGTCAGCTACACGGTGCTGTTCTGGCAGGAGAAGCCCGACATCACGGGCGACCCCGGCACCGACCCCCTCAACTACCAGCTCTCGTACCAGTTCACGAGCACGGCGCTCGCGGGCAGCGCCGCATCCTCCCTCGACGTGCAGGCGCTCATAGCCTCCCAGTCCTCCCACGCCCCGACCTACTCCACCTACCGCAGCCATGCCGTCTCGACCGACACCGTGGCAGGCAACGGCTCGACGGTCGTCAACGTCTACTTCAAGCGCATCGAGTACACCTTCACCTTCGTGCTCGCCCGCAGCGACGCGAAGCTGGTGATAGGCAGCAACACCTACACGGACACGACCCCCTACCAGTTCAAGGCCAAGCTTGCCCAGGACACCACCAACCTGTGGCCCGCGAACATAGGGACGGTCACCGCCACCAACGCGAGCTACCTCTTCTACGGCTGGTTCCCGACCGGCGGCTCCTCGACCTCCGTCTCCAAGGTCTTCACGGTCTCGGAGGACCTGCTGCCGAAGTCGGGCACGTCCCAGACCGTGACCGCACGATGGATAACGAGCGGCGTGCAGACCACGCTGCACTATATGTTCGAGAGCCTGGACGGCAACGTCTCCGGAGCGGTGACCTACAACGGCAAGTACTACCTCCAGAGCCAGCAGTACACCCAGTCGCTGCTCTCCTCGAGCAGCGTGCCCATGGGCCTCAAGCTCATCGACGGGCTGACGGGGCTGACCGCGAAGTCCCTGGCCAAGCGCAGCACCGGCTACGTGTCCGTCACCACGGCGGACATCGACCAGTACCTGTTCTACGACCGCAACATCCACCGACTCGACTTCAACACGAACGGCGGGACGGTCTACCGCAACAGCGGCATGGACTACACGAAGATCAAGTTCGGACAGAACCTCGCCCCCTTCGACCCCGACCCTCCCGTGAAGGAGATCGGCGACGGGCTGACCTACACCTTCGAGGGATGGTACCTCGACGCAGGCTTCCGCAACCCCTTCAGCTTCGCCACGACGATGAAGGACGCGGACATCATGCTGTTCGCGAAGTGGGGGGTCTCGCAGTTTTCCGTCACGGTCTATGACGACCTCACGCGCAACAAGCCGCTTGAGACCCTCGCGCGCGCCCAGGGCGACTACGTGGGCGACCCCGGCAGGTACACGACAGGCACCGCGTACCCCGGCAAGGGCACGTTCCTCGGCTGGGTGGTCTTCGTCGGCCCTGGGGCCACGGCCCCGCTCTCCTTCGACATGCCCGTGACGGAGGATCTCGCGGTCTACGCGAACTGGGAGCTCGAGTCCTACCACATCACCTATATCGCAGGCGATGCCATGTTCGGCACCCCTCCCACCGACAGCAACGCCTATGTCGTCGGCACGGGCGCGCGCATCCCACAGACGCTGCTCATAGGCCCCGTGGCAACGGGCTTCGTCGGATGGAGGGTGGTGGGCACCACCGAGCCCCTGTATTATCCCGGATCCTTTGTCACGGTCACGGGCGACCTCACCCTTGAGCCCGTCTTCGCACCGGTGAACCCCTCACTCGTGAGGGTGACCTACCATGCCAACTACCTGGCTCCCGACATGAGCGCCTTCACACCGCCGGGGGACGCCACCCAGTTCCTCCAGAGCGGCACCCCGCTCGTCGCGCCGGGATTCCGGGTGTTCAACGAGGACGTGCCGGGGACGAGCTTCCACTTCCTCGGCTGGAGCACGACCCAGCTGAACGTCCCCTTTACGACGCAGGCAATCGTGCTCTACGAGGACGGGGAGAGCATCCCGCCCTTCGCCACGGACACGGACCTGTACGCCGTCTGGGGCGAGGACGGGCACTGCCTCGTGCGCTTCGACCTCGGCACCCAGGGCACGTACCCCGTGACGACGCAGACCTTGTTCTGCGTCCTGAAAGGCGTGCCGCTCAGCACCAGCATGCTGTACGCGCAGCCGGACCCGACCGGATCGCCTGCGGCCTCCTACACCTTCACCGGCTGGGAGCCCGCCTACGACCCCACGTCGATTGTCTATGACGACCGCGTCTACGTCGCCCAGTACGCCTACACCGCCCCCGTCATGCCCCACGTCCCCGTCACGCCCGCGCCCACGAACGCCAGCGTGTCCGTCGCCCCCTACACGGGCGAGTACGACGGGCAGCCCCATGCGGTCACCTACAACGCAGGCGCCAACCTCCAGAACGTGGAGCCCTTCTACAAGGACCCCGACCTCGCCTCCTTGAGCTGGCTCGGCGGGATGCCCTCCTTCACGGACGTGGGAGACCACAGGGTCGCGCTGACCTTCATCGCGACGGGCTTCCTCCCCTCGTCCCGGGCAGACAGCTACGTGGACATCACCCCCCGCCCGCTCACGGCCGCAGGGACCCACGACGACCTCATGGTGGGCGCCGCCGTCCCTGACCCCTCGGAGTACGCCGTCGCCATAGGCCACCTCGTGACGGGCGAGACCTTCAACGCGAACGTCCTTTCCGTGGACACCGACTACCGGCAGGGCGACCCCGTGGGGACCTACCACATCCTCGCCGACCCCGGCGTCTTCGGCAACTACTCGCTGGGTAACCAGGGCGCGGGCCTCATCGGGGGCAAGGTGGTCATCGGGACCTTCCGGGTGCTCGCCGCGCCCACGGGCGGCGTCCTTGCCATCGCCAAGGCGCCCGCCGAGGACCAGGCCCTGAACGTGCACGAGGGCGACCGGGTCGCCTACACCATCACGGTGAGCAACACCGGCAGCGGGGCGCTCACCGACGTGACGGTCACCGAGGGCATGGCGGGCACCTGGTCGGACGCGAGCGGCTTCGACCTCGCCGACGCCCGGCAGGACGACAACAGCCTGCACTTCGCCACCGTCCCGGCCAAGAGCACCTGGACGGCGACCTACACGGTGATCGCCGACAAAGGGACGCTTGCCTCGGACGGCGAGACGCTCTCCAACACGGTCACCGCCACGACCACGGACGGCAACACGCCGGGCACCCCCGGCACCCCTGTCTCCGCCACGAACACCGACGTCAAGGTCCATAAGGACAAGGGCGTCCTCGACGTCGAGAAGGCGCCGGCCGCAGACCAGCCGCTGGACGTCGAAGCGGGAGACGAGGTCACCTATACCATCACCGTCTCGAACACCTTTGCGCGCGACCTTGACGAGGTGACGGTCACCGAGGGCATGGCGGGCGGCGTGTGGTCCAACGCCGTCGGCTTCACCCTGCCGGACGCGGACGACGACGGCATGCTGGCCGCCGACAGCTTCACCCTCGGCTTCCTGCCGATAGGGGCCCGCTGGACGGTGGACTACACGGTCGCCGTCGGGGAGGGGACGATACACAACACCGTCACCGCAACGGACACAGGAGGCGACAAGGACAGCGCCACGAACAGCGACATCATCGCCACGGGCGACGAGCAGCCGCCGCCTGCGCCTGTACCGACGCCCGCCTCCCTGCCCGCAAGCGGCGATGCCAGCGGCCTGCTGCTCGCCTACGCCTCCGCACTCCTGATGCTCCTCGGCGCAGCGCTGCTCGTTGCCCGACGCGTCCGCAACACCCGACCCTAAGACAGCGGCGTTATGCCGCGCTGGGAGAGGAAGGCGAGGACGCATTCGACGAGGAGGGGGACGGCAGCCTCGACGGCGGGCGTGAGGCCGATCTGGTACTCGGGCGGGGAGATGTCCTGCACCTGGACGCCAAGGCAGTGCGCCTCGGGCTCGTAACCCAGCAGGGACGCCGCCGCGAGCACGTCGACGAAGCGCGTGTCGTGCGCCCCATGGAAGGCCTCGTAGGGCGCGATGTCCTCGGGCAGGTAGTCGAGGACGGTGCCGGGCGGATGGCCGGTCGAGTCGACGGCGTCCACCAGCAGGACCACGTCGAAGCGCCTGAGGTCGGCCAGCAGGGCCATGCCCATGGTGCCGCGGTCGAGGACCTCGACGTTGGCGGGAAGGCGATGGTTCTCCCGCAGCTCGGCGGCGACGCGCGGACCCGCCCCTTCGTCGAGCAGAAGGACGTTCCCCACGCACAGTATGGCGACCCGCTCCGGGGCGTTGCGGGCATTGCGTTCCTTGCCGCTCACCGTCTCCTCGCCTCCCTCTCCGCGCTTCCTGCCCCCGCCTGCGCCGCCTGTCGCCCGCCTGCCCCCGCTTATACCGCCTGTCGCCGGCTCCTCTCCCCTCTTTTCTTTCCTTACCATAACGTAAGCCCCTCGTAAGGACAATCGATGGCCTCCTCTGCGGGGAAACTGGTAAGCTGAACGTCACGGGGCGCCCGCTCCCCTTCCTTGAAGGGGAGCGGGCGCCCCGTGCAACAGCTGAACGAGCGTGCCGCACGCTCCCGAAGCACCTTGGACCAGTAAAGGAGAAGCTATCATGAGAACCCGTCGGTACGAGGGGGCTGCCCATGCCCGTAGGGGCAACGAACACTATGCCGCATCTGGGAACGTCGATGCCGAGGCCGCCCTCGTGGCGGTCGACGTCGAGAAGTACTACGGCACCAAGAGCAACGTCACCAAGGCGCTGGACGGGATAGGCTTCGCTGTGGGGCGGGGCGAGTACATCGGCGTCATGGGCGCGTCGGGCAGCGGGAAGACCACGCTGCTCAACTGCATCTCGACCATCGACACCGTGAGCGCCGGCCATATCCTCATCGACGGCGTCGACGTGACCACGATGGGCCGCAAGGAGCTCTCGCGCTTCCGCCGCGAGCGCCTGGGCTTCGTGTTCCAGGACTTCAACCTGCTCGACACCCTCACCTGCTATGAGAACATCGCGCTGGCGCTGACGATCCTTCGGGTCGCGCCCCCCGAGACGGACCGGCGCGTGCAGGAGGTCGCACGGACCCTCGGCATCCCCGACATCCTGGACAAGTACCCCTACCAGGTATCCGGCGGCCAGAAGCAGCGCGTGGCCTGCGCCCGCGCGATCGTCACGCGCCCGACCCTTGTGCTCGCCGACGAGCCCACGGGCGCACTGGACTCCAAGTCGGCCCGTGCGCTGCTCGAGAGCTTCCGGGCGCTCGTGCACGAACGCGACGCGACCATCCTCATGGTGACCCACGACGCGTTCTCCGCCAGCCACTGCGACCGCATCCTCTTCATCCGCGACGGCCGTATCTTCCACGAGGTCGTCCGGGGCAACGACAGCCGTCGGCAGCTCTTCGACCGGATACTCGAGGTCGTGACCCTTCTGGGAGGCGACAGCCGTGAAGTTGTATAGGCTCGCCCTGGGAAACGTCAGGAAGAGCTTCCGCGACTATTCCATCTATTTCCTCACCATAGCCTTCGGCGTCTGCATCTTCTATGTCTTCAACTCCATCGAGAGCCAACAGGTCATGATGGACCCGTCCAGCTCGCAGAAGCTGGCGCTCCAGATGCTCGGGCGCTTCATGGGCGCCTTCTCGGTGTTCATCTCCGTCGTCCTGTGCTTCCTTATCATCTATGCCAACGGCTTCCTTATCAAACGGAGGAAGCGGGAGTTCGGCATCTACCTGATACTCGGCATGGAGAAGGGCGCCATCTCGCGGATACTCGTGATGGAGACCGTGCTCGTCGGCCTCGCAGGGCTGGTCGCCGGCGTGCTCATAGGCGTGCTCGTGTCGCAGGGCATGGCGCTTGTGACGGCGCACCTGATGGGCAGCAAGATCAGCTCGTACCACTTCGTGTTCTCCGCCGCAACGGTCCTCAAGACGGCCCTCTACTTCGGGCTGACCTTTCTGTTCACCCTCGTCTTCAACGTCGTCATGGTCAACAGGCAGCAGCTCATCGACCTGTTCGCCAGCGCCCGCACGAACGAGGGCACGACGCCTCCCCGCCTCGGGCGCTCGGTCGTGCTCTTCGTCGTGTCGCTTGCGCTCCTGGGCGTCGCGTACCACTTCATCGGCCAGGAGGGCTTCTTCACGAACGCGGTGGTCTTCGCCGCAGGCATGCTCCCGGCAATCGGCGGGACCTTCCTGTTCTTCCTTTCGCTCTCGGGCTTCTTCCTGAAGCTCATCCAACAATGCAAGGGCGTCTACCTGCGCAACCTCAACATGTTCGTGCTGCGCCAGATCAACAGCAAGATCCGCACCACCTACCTGTCGATGACCTTCGTCTGCCTCATGGTGACGCTCGCCATCTCCTCGCTCTCCACCGGCACGAGCATCGCGGGGGCCTTTGCCGCAGAGCAGCGCGCGAACACGCCCTTCGATGCCACGCTCACCATCCAACGGCAGGAGCCCGACGACGAGGGGCTCCCCGTAAACGTGCCCTACCAGGAGCTCGACCCGGTCGCGGCGCTCGACGGCCAGGGCATCGACCTCAAGGCGCTCGCCCGCTCCTACAGCGTCGTGCCCGTCTTCGACAGCCGCATCACCGTCACGCTGCACAACCCCGACGGCACGCCTGTGGAGGTCAAGCCGCACCTCATACGCCTGTCGGACTACAACGCGAGCCTCGCCATGCAGGGCAGGCAGCCGCTCGAGCTCGCGGAAGGGACCTTTGCGGTGCAGGCCAACAACCCCGTGGCCCAGTGGAAAGGGATGCTTGCCGCCTACCTGGAGGGCAGCCCGACCCTGGAGGCCGCGGGCGGCCCCGACGCGGCAGGCGGCACGCTGCACTCCGACCCCTCGCTCCTTTTGACCGACATGGTCGAGACCTCGTCGGTGCGTGTCACGGAGATGAACCTCGTCGTGCCCGACGGCTACGTCGCACACGAGGGCCCGGACGCACCGCCCGTGCTACGGACGATACTGAACGTCGATTACGCGCAGGCGGCCGCAGGCGACGCCGATGCCTTCGAGGCGCAGTTCGGCGAGGTCTTCGCCGACCGGAACCTCAAAAGCCCCGACGGCACCATCCTCGGCTTCTGGAGGGAGTCCCGCATCGCTGCCATGCAGGCCGGCAGCACCGCAACGGCCATCGTGGCCTATGTCGCCCTGTACCTGGGCGTCGTCTTCCTCATCGCCTCGGCGGCCCTGCTCGCCATCGCACAGCTCTCCGAGACAAGCGACAACATCGGCCGCTACCGCCTGCTCGCCCGGATAGGCGCCGAGGACCGGATGCTGTACCGTGCCGCCTTCAGCCAGATAGCCATCTACTTCGGGGCGCCGCTCGTCCTTGCCCTGGTGCATTCACTGGTGGGGATACGGTCGTTGAGCGCCGTGTTCGCCGCCTTCAAGGACACGGACATCCTCTCGGGCAGCCTGTTCGCGGCACTGGTCATCGTGCTCGTCTACGGCGGCTACTTCCTCGCGACCTACGCCGGCAGCAAGAGCATCCTGACCCGCGAGGCCATCCGCCGCACCGCACAGGGAAGCACCGATTAGGGCCGAGGCTCCACCCCGCTCGCCCCGACCCACAGCAGGCATACCACATGATGAGGTATAAACCATCCATGATTTCTAGTACGCTATAGCAGCAATCAGAAAAAGTTGTGATGTATACTTAACGTGACTGGTTTCAAAAAAACTTGTGTCAGCGATTCAAAAGGGAGACAAGTGTCATATCCGACAGCAACAAGCTTGTTTACTGGAGCAGGTGGAATGGACATCGGCATAAAGAAGGCCGGGTTCGAAGTGCTTGCTGAAATTGAAATAGACAAGCATTGCTGCAACACGTTGAGAGCAGCAAAAGACCGAGAGCACAGCAATGTGCAAGTCATAGAATCGGACATAAGAGAGGTAGATCCAAAAGAATTACTTGAAGCGTTGTCCATGGTGCCTGGACGGCTTGATTTGTTGTTCGGCGGGCCACCTTGTCAGTCGTTCTCGCTTGCGGGAAAGCAAAAGGCGTTGGAAGACGACAGGGGTCTGCTGCTGTTCGAGATAGTGCGATTTGCCAAAGTGATTAAGCCAAAAGTGATTCTGCTAGAGCAGGTCAAAGGGCTGCTCGGCGCAAAAGGCCCAAGCGGTCGCAGGGGCGAAGTATTTGAGTTGTTTATTGCTGAGCTTGAATCAATAGGTTACACACCGAAATGGCAAGTATGCTGCGCGGCTGATTATGGCGTAGCCCAACTGCGCGAGAGAGTCTTCATTGTCGCCACCTATGGAAAAAACGGTTTTGTATTTCCCGATAAGACACATGCACCGTATAGCGAATGCCCAAATATCTTCGGATTGCCGACATATGCAACCGTCGGCCAAGCCCTCGCAGGCTTAGGAGAGCCATACGTCAAGTCGAAGCGCGGCGAGGTGACCTTCTCACGAACGGACAGCCACGTCGATGTCACGCCCAAGAGGGATAGGGAAAGAATCTCGCAAGTGCCTGAAGGCTCGTATCTGGCAGCCCAAACTCACTTGGGGAAGAGCATCGTAGGAAACCTGATGCCAAAAGACACCACAAAGTACCTGAGGCTGAACAGAAACAAGCCATCCAATACCCTTAGATGCGGTGAAATCTTCTATCATCCGACCGAAGACCGCTATCTAACCCCTAGGGAGGCGCCGATTAATCCACTTTCGCGCCGTTTTTAGTCGTGTTATGCCGAGCGCTTCAGCGCTCGGCACTGTCTTAGTCTCACATCGCGTCCAATTCACGCATCTGGGCGCTC
>JAISGJ010000218.1 GCA_031263105.1 Coriobacteriales bacterium | reverse complement strand
ACACTGCGTGTCCAAAGATTCCTCGGCGGGGCTCGGAATGACAGTGGGGGCCGGGATGGCAGTGGGGGCCGGGATGGCAGTGGGGGCCGGGATGGCAGTGGGGGCCGGGATGGCAGTGGGGGCCGGGATGGCAGTGGGGGCCGGGATGGCAGTGGGAACCCACCTCGCCTATCCCGCTGCGTCAGGGAACCCACCTCGCCTACCCCGAATGGTATACTTGGTAGGTACACAAACACCTAGGGAAGTGCCGATTAATTGCTTGTGTGCCAGATGACGAGTCAATTTGCCGCTGATCAAGGCGGAGATAACAGGCACTGCTGCACGTAATGTCTGTTATCTCCAACGCAGGGCAGGGGCAAATTGGCCGTCAGATGGAAAACAGCCCAGTGGGCTGTTTTCGGGCGAAGCTGCGAAGCAGCGCGTGAGCCCCCGCAGCGCAAGCAATTAATCGGCACTTCCTTGGACACACGAACAGAAGCTACGAGGGTTCTGGATGGACTTCAGCTTGGAGCGCATACTGGCGGTCATAGGGGCGGGGGTGACCCTTGTCTTCGTGGTCGCCATGCTCGTCCTTCTCCCCAAGATACGGCGGTACCTGCCGGCCTTTCTGCAGTATCGTCCCCTGCTTTTCAGCCTGGTCTCCCGCGACCTCAAGGTCAAGTACCGGCGTTCGACGCTGGGGCTGCTCTGGAGCGTGCTGCAGCCGCTGTTCATCATGCTCATCGTGAGCGCGGTGTTCTCCAACATACTCCGTGTGGGCGTGGAGAACTACCCCGCCTTCTACATCACAGGGGTCCTCATCTTCGGTTTCGTGAGCGACGCGACCAACCATTCGCTGAACTCGATAGGCTCGGCGTCGTCCCTGCTGAAGAAGGTCTATATCCCCCGCTATATCTTTCCTCTGGAGAAGTGCGCGTTCGCATTCGTGAACATGCTCTTCTCCCTCATCGCGGTCGCGCTGGTCTACCTGGTCCTGCGCACCCCGCTGCATCCCACCATCCTGCTGTTCCCCATCCCCATGCTCTATACCGCCATATTCAGCTTCGGCCTGAGCCTCGTCCTCAGCGCGGCGGTGGTGTTCTTCAAGGACGTGGCGCACCTGTACGCCATCTGGATCACCGCGTGGATGTACCTCACGCCCATACTCTACCCCTTGGAGATCATACCGGGGGTCATGCAGACCATCCTCAGGTTCAATCCGCTTTTGTATTATGTGGAGTATATTCGCGACGTCATGCTGTACGGGGTCGTCCCCGGCCTTGGCATGAACCTGATATGCCTTGGCTTCGCGCTGAGCACCTTGGCCGTCGGCCTCTTGGTGTTCAAGAGGACGCAGGACAGGTTCATCCTCCATGTCTAGGGAGAGAAGCGGCCGTCACGGAGGCTGTGACCGCAACCAGGCAGCAGATGGGCCGTCGATAGGTTGGCAGCCATGGAAACCGTAATCGAGATCAAGAATGTGACCATGAAGTTCCGGCTCTCCCGGGACAAGGTGGACAGCCTGAAGGAGTACTTCATCCGGCTCGCCAAGCGGCAGCTCCACTACGACGTGTTCTCTGCCTTGGACGGCATCGACCTCTCGGTCCAGAAGGGCGACATCCTCGGCATCGTGGGCCTCAACGGCAGCGGCAAGAGCACCTTGCTCAAGCTCATCGCAGGCATCATGCGGCCCACGCGGGGCACGGTGACGCGCATCGGCGCCGTCTCGCCCCTCATCGAGCTGGGCGCAGGCTTCGACCGCGACCTCACCGCACGCGAGAACGTCTTCCTCAACGGGGCGGTCCTAGGCTTCTCGCGCAAGCAGATGGCCGAGAAGTACGACAGCATCATCGAGTTCGCCGAGCTCGAGGGCTTCCAGGACGTCCCCATCAAGAACTTCTCGTCGGGCATGACCGCGCGGCTGGGCTTCTCCATAGCGACCACGATAGAGCCCGAGATACTGATCGTCGACGAGATACTGGGCGTGGGGGACTTCAAGTTCCGGAAGAAGAGCGAGCAGCGCATCCAAGACCTCATCAAGGGAGGCACGACGGTGCTCATCGTCTCGCACAGCCTCAATCAGATAAAGAAGCTCTGCAGCAGGGTGGTCTGGATCGAGAAGGGCAAGAAGATCATGGACGGCGCGACCAGGGAGGTCTGCGCGGCCTACGAGGCAGGCGCAGGCAACGCGGTCGTGGACGGCGTGGTCGTGGGCGCAGAGGCGGCGGCGGAGAGGGCGAAGGCGACAGCAGGCAATCCGGCGGACGCGGCAACCGTAGGGGGCGGCGTCCCCGACGCCCCGTCGCCTGGCACAGAGACACCATGAGTGCCCCCAGTGCGCGAGCGGGCGGTGCGCTCAGCCTCGGCAACCTGGTGCGCGTCCTCAGGAGCCTCAAGGTGTTCGGCCCTCGCATCACCTTCCGGCGCATCAGGAACAGGCTCAAGACGCGCAGGCAGGAACCTCTGGACACGGGATTCGTGCTCAGTGATGCGGCCTCCGCGCGGCAGCGCTCCCATGCGTTCTCCCATCGGCACACCTTCAGCATCCTCGTGCCGCTCTACAACACCCCGCTGGAGTTCCTGGACGCCCTGATCCAGTCCGTGCAGAACCAGACCTATGAGCAGTGGGAGCTTTGCCTCGCCGATGCCAGCGACGGCGACCACACGCACGTGGGCGCACTCTGCGCGGCCTCTGCCGAGAAGGACGCGCGCATCCGGTACGGGAAGCTCGATGCCAACGAGGGCATAGCCGCCAACACCAACCGCTGCCTGGAGCGTGCGCAGGGGAGCTACCTCGCGCTCCTCGACCACGACGACCTCCTCCACCCCTCGGCGCTCTATGCCGTGATGGAGGCCATCGAGGCCCACGGGGCCGACCTGCTCTACAGCGACGAGGTCACCTTCAGCAAGGTGCCCGAGGACGCATACTTTGCGAACTTCAAGCCCGCCTTCTCGCCCGATACCCTGAGAAGCTACAACTACATCTGCCACTTCCTCGTGTTCAGCCGAGCGCTCCAGGAACGCGTGGGATTGTTCGACGGCAGCTGCGACGGCTCGCAGGACTACGACTACATCCTGCGCCTGAGCGAGCAGGCGCAGTGCATCTGCCACGTCCCACAGGTCCTATATTACTGGAGGGCGCACGAGCGGTCGGTCGCAGCCGGCGTGGAGGCGAAGGGCTATGCCGTCGCAGCCGCCAAGCGGGCGCTCGACGGGCATTTGACGCGCCTCGGACTGCCCGGCCAAGCAAAGGACGCGAGCCTGCCCACCGTCTACCACATTGAATACGAGCTGCGCGAGGAGCCGCTTGTCTCCCTCGTCATCCCCAACAAGGACCATCGGGAGGACCTGGAGCTGTGCCTGAGGAGCATCGTCACCAAGAGCACGTACCGCAACTATGAGCTGGTGATCGTCGAGAACAACAGCACGGAGGAGGAGACCTTCGCCTTCTACGAGGAGCTGTCGCAGCGCGTCGCGGACTGGTGGGCAGAGGGCGGCGCCCCCGACGCCCCTCCCTCCGCAAGGGTGCTCACCTACGAGGGAACCTTCAACTTCTCCGCCATCAACAACTTCGCGGCGCACGAGGCCGCAGGCGAGGTGCTGTTCTTCCTCAACAACGACACGGAGGTCATAAGCCCCGATTGGCTCCAGGAGATGCTCATGTTCGCCCAGCGCAGGGACGTTGCCGCCGTCGGAGCGCGCCTCCTGTACCCCGACGGCACCGTCCAGCACGCAGGCGTCATCGTCGGGATAGGCGGCGCGGCGGGCCATGCGCATAAGTACTTCCAGCGGGACGACCCCGGCTATGTGAGCCGCCTACAGCTCGCCCAGAACGTCTCGGCCGTCACCGGGGCCTGCCTCATGGTGCGCCGGGAGGTGTTCTGGGAGGTCGGGGGCTTCGACGAGGACTTCGTGGTGGCCTTCAACGACATCGACCTGTGCATGAGGTTCCGGCAGAGGGGCTACCTCAACGTCTTCACCCCCTTCGCCGAGCTGTACCACCATGAGTCCAAGTCGCGCGGGCTGGAGGACACGGCGAGCAAGCTCAAGCGCTTCCGCAACGAGTCGATACGCTTCCAGAAGCGCTGGAGCCGCGAGCTCGAGGCGGGCGACCCCTACTACAACCCCCACCTCACCTTGAAGCGGGAGGACTTCTCGCTCAACCTTGAGGCCCCTGAAGGCTCTCGCGGTGCGCCTCCCGCGCGCGTCGTAGGGCCTGGCCACGAGAGAGGGAGTATATCCGCAGCACCGGCACCATGAAGTCGCCGCCCTCGGTGTAGTACAGGCAGCAGGCCCGGTGCTGCCCGTCCTTGATGACGTTGTTCGCGTTGACGACGATGAGGTGCCTGTCGTCGAAGCCGTTCTCCCGGATGCTCGCAACAAGCGCGTCGAAGCGCTCCTCCGTCATGTAGGGCTTGTGGTTCTCCTGATGCCACTCGCAATAGACGCGGTAGGTCTCCCTGTCGCCATGCTGGAGGTACTGGTAAGGCTCGGTCTCGGGGATCTCCACCGGCTCCGGCGGATGCCCGAAATACTCCCGCATCTTCGGAGGATAGCTCCTGCGGAGGTCGCTCAGGGGTATCTCGACTATCTCGTATCCCTCCATGAAGCGGTTGTCCAGAGCCATGTAGGAGAACTCCTCGTCGAGGGTGAAGCGCTCGTCCTCATACAGCCGCTCCGTGGAGAGGGCGTGGAGGAAGCCCGCGTACCGGTTCCTCTCCCTGTAGTGCTCCTCCATGACGGGGTTGCCGGTGATCTCGTAGCCGGCGTTGAGCACCTCCAGGCAGTAGATGCGCTCCAGCGCATGGTCGGGGCTGAACACGCCCTTCCGTTCAAGGTCCACGTCGAGCGCCTGGAGCGGCTTGAGCAGCCTCGCGCGCACGGCGAAGCAGGTGCCCGCGACGAAGCGGTACGTCTCGGGTATGGGGATGCCCCACTTCTCCATGTACGTGTAGACCAGCTTCTTCTTGTGGAGAGGATCCTCGACTATCAGGTTCGCCGCCGCCATCATGCCGGTCCTGTTCTCTTGCATCAGGGTCGCTATCGTCTTGTGGACGGTGACCGCGCCCAGAATGCCCTCGTAGAGGTAGAGGAACCAGTCGCGCCTGCCGAAGAGCTGCCCGTAGATGAAGAAGGGCTTGCGCTTCGTGCCCTTGGAATGGAGCTTGAACACGATGTCGTAGGCATCCAGATCCACGTCCTTCAGCAGTTCGTGGAAGTGTCGCACGTCGGCACCCGTGTTCTCGCGGCAGATCAGGGCGACCCCTGGTTTGAACGCCCGCACGCTGTCGAGTGCCTTCTCGGAGAGGAAGCCCTCGCAGTAGGAGACGACGAGGTCGTAGCGGTAGGGCCCGAGGTTCTTGAGGTACTCCTTGATCTCTGCCCAGCTGGCCTCGTAGAACAGGTGGAGGATGACGAGTATCCGTGCGCCCTGGTTCTCCTGTATGCCCTGCGCACACTCCCGCCGCCCACGCCTGCGCTCCCACGCACGCCTGATGCGGAGCGCCTTGTAGACGTTCTTCGCGGCCTTCGTGTACCTGCGCCCCTCCGCCTTGCCATGCAGCTCGTAGTGCAGAAGGGGGCAGTGGTGCAGCTGGGCCACATCGCTGTTGAGCTCGAAGTAGACGGCGTTCGAGAACTGGGGGGACGGGTCGAAGCCCTGCTCCCACCCCACGCTCAGGTAGTGCGCCGCCGGCCCTCCCGGCCACGATGCCGCCTCGGGGGCCTGCTCGACATACCACTCCCGGTCAAAAAGCCGCGACCTGCGTATGCGATACGTGTGCCACCTGAACGCCAGCCGGGCACGTAGTTGCTTCAGCTTCTCTTTCAACACCCTCGGTCTCTCTGCTCCGATTGTAGGAAAGCCCCATTATACCTGTTGCCGATATCGCGTTACAGTTCACACCCCCACTGTCATCCCGAGCCCCCCCCCCCCCCCCAGTGTTCCGTGTGGCCAGAGTCGCATCGTTGCTTGTGCAGATAGCTGCCAGTTCGGCGTCCATCACCGTCATGGTCTTGCCTACCGCCTTCCGGTGCTGGTGAATCACCGGATACCGATAGGCGGCGTCGCAGTCGAACGGCAGTATCCTGTCCTTGAAGACCGTGTTGAACATATGTGACACGTCGAAGTCCAAGGTCTTCTTTCGTCTGCCTTCTGGCAACAGGCTGATACCGTACTTGATCTCCGCAACCGTCAGCACCGTGATATATATCTGGCTGTTGTCCTGACCCTTGAACCAGTCCGCTACCGCCGGATGAGGGTTGTCCTTCATCATTTCGGAGACGACATTGGTGTCCAGGATGATCATAGGACGACCTCACGTTGGGCCTCGTCGCGGGCCGGAAGCTCAAGCCCTTCGCCCGAACCCTTGAAAATCGCTTGTATCTGGGTACCTAGGTCGATTTGCGCAACACCTTCTCCCATGCGGTCGGCATTGGCGGCACGGGTTATAATCTGCCGCACCTCGGCCTCAAGGGACCGACCGTTAACGTTGCCGATATCGTCGAGGTAAAGCCATTTCTCCCAAAGCGGAGAAGTCTGCCATCCCGCTTTGAACCCCATATGCATTTTTGGAATCGTGGGGTACTCATCGAAAAGAGCAAGTAAGCGCAGATGCCATTCACTTTGTGGGGCAATAGTCCCAAGCAAATGACTGAGGACAGACAAGGCACCGAACATTCTGTCAGGAAGTATCTCATATGGCTCATGCCATTGTTTGTCATGGGGTATAACAGGCCGAGTGCCCAATACCCGATTCCACAGTCTGCCGTGATGCGCACAGATGTTGCGGACAGTGTTAAGACATACAAGCCAAGATTCCAATACCTTGGCGCTTACCGTCATTTGCTGGGCAATACGGTTTCTGATATCAACCGGAGCTCCACGATACAAGGTGAGCACCTGTCCGAAATCCATGGTTCCCGCCAGCACCCAGTAAGGTGGAAGCTTGTGTGCATCCCCGTACTTCGTCTTGAAGTGCTCAATAAACCGCTCGCGGGAATGCCTGTGCTTTTCAAGACACTTGTTGATGAAGTGGTCGTATTGTTTTGAATCGAGTCGGGGAAGATTTGCGGAATCCAAGTACCCGAATGCGCCGCCAGCCTGCGATAGCCCATAGGCCAGCTGCGCACGAAGACAAATCTCGACTCGCTCGGTCGCATCGAGCACCAACAGCCTGAATTGTCTGTCGAATGCGTAGGTGTTCCATACGACCGAGAATTCAGTCCCCGGCTTAAATGAGCCCTCCAGATTCCTAAAGTCGTACCAATAACCACTCAAGCGGTAGTAGCCGACATTTTTCAAGCAAGAGATAAGTTCATCTCGGTTGCAAATCATACCTCGGCCGATGATGAGATCGGCCTGCTCGTCAAATGTCAGTGACTGCTTCGTGTATTCCATGTCCCTCCAAATAAAGACCCGCCAGTGAGCATGAAACAGAGGCCGGCGGGTTTACTGACTCCAGTGTATCACAATCGGAATTAAGGCGAACAAGGGGCCTGACAGAAACGACTTGGGCGTAATCATCCTCAGTCCCCTGCCTCATCTGCCTCCCGTATGCGTTGCAGGGCCTTGGTGCGAGTGATGAGGTGTATCCGCAGCACCGGGACCATGAAGTCGCCGCCCTTCTCGTGGTACAGGCAACAGGCTCGATGCTGCCCGTCTATGATGACGTTGTCTGCGCTGACAACGACAGGGTACTTGGGATCGAAACCATTCTCCTTGATGCTCCTGACGAGTGCATCGAAGCGCTCTTCCGTCATAAATGGCAGATGGTTGTCCTGATGCCACTCGCAGTAGACGCGATAGGTTTCCTTGTCGTTGTTAAGGAGGTATTGGTAGGGCTCGGTATCAGGAATCTTCACCGGCTCCGGCGGATGACCGAAATGCTCCCGCATTTTCGGAGGATACCCTCTGCGAAGATTCTTCAAGGGCATCTCCACCATTTCGTATTTCCCCATGAACCGGTTGTCCAAGGTCATATGGAAAAACTCCTCGTCAACAACGAAGCGCTCGTCGTCATAGAGACGTTCGGTGGAGAAGGCCGAGAGGGCCTCCGAGTTTTTGTTCCTTCGCTGGTAGATATCCTCCATAACGGGGTTGCCGGTGATTTCATAGCCGACATTGAGCACCTCTAGACAGTAGATGCGCTCCAACACGTGGTCCGGACTGAAAACTCCCTTCCTCTCGAAGTCAACGTCGAGCGCCTGGAGCGGCTTGAGCAGCTTCGCGCGCACGGCGAAGCAGGTGCCCGCGACGAAGCGGTACTCCTTGGGGATGGGAACGCCCCACTCCGCCATGCAAGCGTGGACCAGCTTCTTCTTATGGGGAGGATCCTCGACTATCAGGTTCGCCGCCGCCATCATGCCGGTCTTGTTCTCCCGCATCAAGGTCGCTATCGTCTTGTGAGCGGTGACCGCGCCCAGAATGCCCTCGTAGAGGTAGAGGAACCAGTCGCGCCTGATGAAGAGCTGCTTGTAGATGAAGAAGCTTTTGCGCTTCGTGCCTTTGGAGTGGAGCTTGAACACGATGTCGTAGGCGTCCAAATCCACAGATTTCAGCAGCTCGTAGAAGTGCCTCACGTCGGCGCCCGTGTTCTCGCGGCAGACCAAGGTGACATTCGGCATAAAGGCCCGCACCGCATCCAGCGCCTTCTCGGAAAGGAAGCCCTCGCAGTAGGAGACGACAAGGTCGTAGCGGTAGGGCTTGAGGTTCTTGAGGTACTCCCTGATTTCCACCCAACTGGCCTCGTAGAACAGATGAAGAACGACGAGAATCCGGGCGTTCTTGTTCTCCCGTATGTCCTGCGCACACTCCCGTCGCCCCTGCCTGCGTTCGCGAGCACGCTCGTGCGAAAGCGTCTTGTAGCTGTTTCGCAGCGCATTCGTGTACTTGCGTCCCTCGGCCCTGCCATGTTCCTCATAGTGCAGGAGGGGGCAGCAGTGCGCCTTCGCCACGTCGCGGTTGAGGTGCAGATATGACGCATTCAAGAACGCACGGGAGGGGTCGCAGCCCTGCTCCCACCCGACGTTCAGATAATGCGCCGCCGGGCCTCCCGGCCACAACGCCGCCTCGGGATTCTGCGCGACATACCACTCTTGATCGAAGAGTCGCGATCTGCTGACACAACGCACCTGCCGCCTGAACGCCAACCGGGCACGCAGTTGCGCTAGTTTTTCTTTCAACACCCTCGATCTTTCTGCCTCGGATATAGGAAAACTACAGTATACCTGTTGTCTGCATCGTTGAGAAATGCCACTCTCTATGACACGGGCAATCGCCTAGTTAGTTACTGACACTGTCGCCAGCCGGGTGCCAATTCCCCTCCCTCGGAGGGGTGCCCCCGCAGGGGGCGGGGTGGTTTACCTGCGGCAGGAACGGACTCGCGGCCCTTGAACCACCCCGCCCCTTCGGGGCATCCCGCCGAGGGAGGGGAATTGGCACCCTGGGACCAGTAACCCCAGTTACTGACACCCCGCTGTCATTCCGAGCGAAGCCGAGGAATCCTTGGGTTCGAGTAACATCGCCTACGGCAAGAGCAGCGCGTCGACGGCATCGACATCGAACACGGGGATGCCCAAGGCATCGGAGGCGGACTTCCGCTCGGCGAAGCTGTTGTCTATCAGGATTGAGTCCACAATTCGTATGAAGTCCACTTTGTTCTGCCCCCAATCCAAGCTGACGATGTCAACGAAGAGGCCGGGATCTATCCGATACTTCTTTAGACTCTGACGGATATCCCGTGCGTGGCGCGTGAGCAGGGTCACCTCTTTCTTGTTGTTCGCGCACTGATAGAGGAATGCAATCGCCGTTCTGTTCACTTGGCCATCGATGACAAGGGTGTCGTCGAAATCGAGGTAGACGTGTTGATAGGAGAAGTCGAAGGCATAGCGTGCACGGAGGCAACGGTCAAGGGCGAGCGTTCCGGGGTTCTCGATGACCTCGGTGTCTATTCCCATACATTCCAATACACCCAGAAGCGCGAAGTTGACCCCTTTGTGGCGGTACAGCGCCATGGTGCCCGCATGACGACAGGCGACCTCCATGAGCTTGTAGCGACCGTCTGATGCCTGCTTCAGCTGGAAGAACCAGCCGCCGAACAGGTCGAGCCGTGTGTTTATGCGCTCGGCAATCGCCTGGATGTCCTCGCTTAGAGGCAGCGTGTGCGAACGGAAGGAGATGCCCATCTGGATGCGGTCGCGTTGCCTCGGCCCAACGAAATGCAGGTGCCCCTTGCGGTCGGAGAAGCAATCGACCGTCAGCTCCTCGCCGGGAAGGTACTCGCAAATCACAAGGTCGGGATCCGCCGAGCGGGCGTGCCTTACGGCTGATGCGTCAGCAGCGAAAACCGTGCCTCTGCCCCCCTCTCCGACATTCGGCTTGAGGAACACCGGAAAGGCACCTGGCGGCACATCGGTCTCATCGCCATAGACAGCCGGGCAGAAATCCTCTTCGGCAAAAGCGGCAAAGGTTCGGCGCTTCTCCCTGCACACAAGCGCGGTGTCCGCACTTGAGGTGAGGACGCAGGCGTTCAGGACACCGCGGTGCTGGGCAAGGAACAGGGCGACGGTATCATGCGTGGGAATCACAACATCGATGGCGTTCTCGTCGATCAGTGAATTGAAGGTGTCGATAAACCCCGCATCGGTGAGATAATAGTCGCCCTCGAAGTAGCTGCCTTCTGGATAGACAAAGGACGCGTGGTCGGACTTCCCCGATGCCCCGAACACCTCGATGCGCAAGCTGTAGCGCAGAGCATCGAATATATCGAGCGCGTTCTCCGCCCCCGCAGGGAAAATAAGGACGCGAATTTTCTCGTCTCCCAGCCCGTTCCCCCTCCCGTCCCTCTGCCCGCCCTTCTCGGCGCCACTGCCTGTCATGGGCCATTGCCTCCATCCGCTCAACGTCGCTCGATCAAATCTACTATCCGCTCCATGTCCGCCGCCCCATAGCGCTGATCGAGCGGGAGCGCCACGATGTTCTCCACAAAATCGTACTCAATATCGGTCTCGCCCAAGCGCTTCAGCGCATCCGCCCAATAGGTGGGAACAAAAACACCTTGGACTATCAGGCGCTCGCGCAGGCGGGGGCCCTCAGAGGTGAGGAAGGGATAACACAGCGGCCCGGGAGGCATCCGCTCAAAGGAGAGGCGGTTGCGCCCCTTCAGGGCCTCATGGAGAATGCGCCAGTTCGCCTCCCGGGCAAGACGCGCCTGTTCCCGGTTCAGGGACTGAAGAACCTGTCTGGTGCTCCTGCTCATATATCTGAGCGGCACGTCGTCAAGCAGGCTCTCGTTTGCCTGAAAATCAGCGTATCCCGCCTGCGCCCCACAATCGAGCCGCTTGAACAGGTAGGCAAAGCGGTTGAAGGACTCGTCGGACTCCAACTCGTCCGCAAGGACGGCATCGGAGAACAGCAGGGCACCGTCAGGAACCCCGAAGAACTTACGGCAGGAGTACACCGTGTCCAAGCCGGGCAAGGGAGGCTCAAAGTAAGCCTGCGAGTTGTCTATGAGGACGGACAGGCCTTCGTGCTCCTCCTGGGCCTCACGTGCGATACGCTGTACGTCCTCCGGCGAAAGCAGGCCGAAATAGTTGGTGACGAGGGCAACGGTGCCGCGCGGCACTGCGGCAGGAAGCTGAGGCATCAGGGAGGAGTCCACCGCATACCAGTCGACAGGCACGCCGAGCCTGCTGGCGGGAGTCAGCAAGGCGGCACAGCACCACCTTGGCAGGAGCAGACGGGTGTAACCGCGCGCACGGATGACGTATTCGATGGCGTTCCTGGCAGTATTGAGCATCAAAGCGCGAGGATTCAGAGGGTGGTGCCCGGAAGCCTCGAACGAGGGATAGCCACCGATTTCTGCTGCAGCTTGCTCCGAGGGCATCAATAAGCCTCCCTTGCTACAACAGCTCATAGTCGTCGATGAGCACACGGGTCTCCTCCGGCGAGCAGAACATGAGCACGTCGATGATGGACAGGCCCGGCTCGAAGGAGTCCCTGCGCTGCGAATAGGGGGTCAGCCGGTTCTTCACAAAGGTGAGGTCGATGCCCTCCTGTGCATACTTTTCTCTGTCAAAGAACTCTGTCCCCCCATGAGGGTTGGTGTAGGCATCGAACCCCAGTGCCTTTGTCACGTTCAAGCCCCATTCGTCCGGAGCCGTCACCTCGTCAATCGCCACGCTCATCTCTCCCCATACCTGCGACTTAAGGGGAAGGCCGATGTACTCACAGGTCAAGACTGTGCTGTGGATGTTAAGTGCGGACAACAGCTCTGAGGGCTTGTCGAAACACTCCCGTATGAGCGCAACAACCTCTTGGTAGTGCGGGGCCTTCTTTTTATAGGTTTCGAGCTTTGCCAGTATATCCTTGCTCCAGTCTGCCGTATGGTCGACATGGATGTCCCTTATCGCAGTCTGACGAGGGGCCTTCTTGATGGGAACCGTGATATAGTTCGCGCCGCCCTTGGGATGGAGTATCCTGTTCCGGTTGCCCCAGCCCTTCCTCATGTACTGGACGGTATCGAAGAAGATAAACTCGTCCGCATCCCTGATGAGGGAGAAGTAGCCCAAGTACGGAAAGAAATACGGTTGCATCAAAGCCAGCTTCATCGTCCGACAACCTCCAAGATGCCCTCGCATATCATATCCTGTTCAGACTCCGTGAGGGCGTGAGAGAGGGGCAGGCACAGGATACGACGGGACACATCGTCAGAGACGGGACAGGCATCGCTTGTCAGCACATAGGGCAACCGGTTCAGCGAAGGGTAGAAGTAGCGTCGAGGGAAGATGTCCTGCCTCGCCAAGGTGTCGAGGATGCCACGCGCCTGCCCCTCAGAGGCGGTCAGAATAGGATAATACGCGTAGTTATACGTGGTCTCGGCAGGAATGAGGGGGCGTTGCAGAAGACCGGCCCGGAGGCTTGCCGCCAAACGCGCGTCGTAGCGATCGCTGAGCTGCCTGCGGGCCTCGACAAGCTTCGGAAGGTGGCGCAGATTGACGAGGCCCAAGGCGGCATGGAGCTCTGAGAGCTTGGCATTTATCCCGAGACGGCTATGGTCGTCGTCGTTATGCCCGAAGCGACGAACAAGCTCGATCCTCTCGAAGACCGTGCTGTCATCGGTTGCAACACAGCCCCCTTCAGCGGTGTGGAAGAGCTTGGTCGCATGGAACGAGCAGGTCGAGAGGTCGCCATAGGAGAGAAGGGATCTCCCCCTGTAACGCACCCCGAACGCATGGGAGGCATCATAGATAACGGGAAGCTGTTTGTCCTGGGCGATGGCGGCTATCTCGTCGACTGCGCAGGGGATGCCGAACACATGGACCGGCAGGATGGCACGCGTCCTTGAGGTGATGAGCCGCTCAAGCCTCTGTGGATCCATATTGAGGGTCTGAGGGTCTATGTCAGCAAAGACCGGGCGACATCTTTGCCAGAGGATGGAGGAAACCGTTGCCACATAGGTGAAGGGAGTGGTGATGACCTCGCCTTCGGTGATTCCCAAGGCATCAAGCCCCAACTGCAGGGCAAGCGTTCCGTTTGCCACAGCCGCGACATAACGCGTATCGAAGCGCTCGGAGAGTCCCTGCTCGAGTTCGCGAACGAACGCGCCGCCGTTCGTGATGTGCCCGCACTCCCAGATATCCTCTAAAAGGCTGACGTATTCCTCAAGCGGCGGGAGATAGGTCTTGGTTACGTCAATCCTCACCGGCACCCTCTTTCAACATCTGCGCTGCTGTCTCTTGGATGGAGGCAAGCGCTTTGCCGGTGAGTGCATGCGTGTTGGAGTGGAAATAGGGATACACCCACTGGGGCATTACCTTTGAGAAACACTCGTACATCCCGTACCAATTACGGCTGAGTGCCAGAAGCACGCGCTCCTGCCTGCTCAGCCTGTCACCCAGGCGTTCCGCGATGAGCCTGCTGCGCTGAAGGAGCCGTTGATGAAACCCGGGAGTATTGAAAAACATATAGGCGACATTTTCCCCATGCTGGCGGTACTTGATGACCTCTTTGTCTGTGTAACAGATTCCATTGCGCTTTATCGCATTCAAAACGATCCACCAGTCGTGGAATATCACCTCATCGGGAATGGGGAGGAGCTCCCTCACGAGGTCGGCCCTGACAAGTGCAGCACTTCCAAGAATAGGACTTTCAAAAACAAAGTCGGCAAAGCGGTACTGCCTGCTTCGGTCGGTCTCATACATCCGACGTATGGCGGCGCTTTCGTGCTGCTGTCCGTCACTGTCGATGGCACGGAGCCTCCCTTGTATCACATCGTAGTCTTCGATGTGCGCCAAGAGCGTCTCGAGCTTTTTGGCATACCAGATGTCATCTTGGTCGCAGAGGGCCCAGTACTTCCCTTTGGCAAGACTCATGGCGTTGTTGAAGTTCCCCACGGGACCATGAGTACCTGAATTGGTGACGATCGTCACAGGATGCTTGAACGGAAACGCCTTGAGGATGTCCATGGTGGCGTCGGTCGACCCATCGTCGCTGATGATAATCTCAATGTTCTTGTAGGTAGACTTGTTGAGACTTGTCAGCTGCCCTTTAAGGAAGCGCTCGCCGTTATAGGTCGCCAGAACGACGGAGATGAGAGGCTGCTCCTCGAGGTTGCGCCTTTGCAACGCATGGGCCTCCTCGATAGGCAGGGTGTAGTTGCCCAGATAGAACTGCCGGATGTTCTCGCGATACTCGTCGTCGTCATACACCACAGAGTCAAGTTCGATTAGCTGCCTTGAAAGCGCAGAGAAAACTTCGGGGTCTCCGTAGCGCGTGATGTCGCTGGCAATCTTCTCCAGCATGTCGGCATAGGTCTCATACACGGTGGGCAAGCCGTCGAAACGGTCGTCGAAGAAGTCGAAATTGTACACCGCAAAGGGAATCGCGCCGCTCCTGGCACTTTCGAGAAAGTAGCCGTCGACCCCCTCCCCAAACGTGATCATCCATTTGGCCCGCGACAAGGTGGCCAGGTAGTCCCCGTAATTCATCGCCTTTATCTCCCTGAGCTCAAGCTCGGGGTGCTTTTCTCGTATCGAGTCAAGGACAGCGTCTTTATAAGGACTCTCGTCCGGCGAGTAGAGCAAAAGCTGCTCCTTCTCATGTGGTGGCCTATAGTGGTACTCCACCAGATTGCTCGTCGAGAGGAAATGAACCGAAAGGTCATAGCTGCTGCGCAGTTGACGGGTGCAGTACTGCTGATGCGCAATGGTCATGGTGGTCTCAGTGAAGAAGCGCTTCAGGTAGTCGACGATGATGACATCGGGGAGCAGCTTGATGTTCTGGTTGAGGATGTTCGCCCGTCTGACGGGGATGCGATCGAGCCAAGCCACGCTTTGCGCCGAGATGCGACGAAGGAGTTCCACACAGTGGTTCTCCGGGATGTGTATCTGCACCTCGTCCAAATCGGTGAAGTACTCGTTCAGCTGCTCGAAGCGGTATATGTCGAAGCCCGCATCGAACATCGTGTAGTTCGCAAACGTGTTGATCGAGGGGGTCGTCGCGACAATGACCTGGCTCCCATGGACATCCGCCAGCTCGCGCGTCACGTGCGCGATCGAGCAGATGGACATGCAGCCACCGTTTATTATGTCGGCAGGCGGAACAAGGAGGACGATGAGCTTCTTGGTGTCTCGGGGATACTCCTGCACGATCCTTGCGTCCTGCAGCACCCTTGCCTGCTCGACCTGCTGCTGAACGGATGCACGAATTTTCTCCTTCTCCCGCTTCCCCAGATGTGCGGGGAGGTTCGGTGGCAGAAGATATTTCTCCTCGGGAACCCTGCGCCCTTCCTTGTGACCGTACTGCATGTAGTGGAGGAGCGGGTTCATCCCCGTGCGCAGGACATCGAGGCTGCATATCAAATAGGCAATGGAAGAGAACCCGGCGGAAGGGGCGTAGCCCAGCTTCCATCCGACGTTCAGGTAATGGGCTGCTGCGTCTGTGTCGGTATCCAGCTCATGCAGTTCATACTGTCGCGCATACCACTCATGGTCAAAAAGAGGCGAAGTCCTGATAGCCTGTTCATCGGCACTTACCTCCCCTTTGTGGGGCGCCCCCCCCCCCCCCCCCCCCCCCCTATGCAGGCCGAGGGCCCGAGCGCATCTGTTTAAAAACCCCGTAAACGCCATGTAGTCTCCCTATTGTTTTTCTTTTGCTTCTGTTCCCTTTGTCGTTCAACATACCGTATTGTAGCAGTAAGCACTTCGTTTCCCACATCGTTTCGACGTGAGGGCTGGCAGACGGGTCGGCACCGGGTACCGCTCACACCCCCACTGTCTTACTCAGAGTCAAGTTGTGAATGGGAACGTCACCTTGTCTCCCGTATCTGAATCCTCCCCTTTCAGCGCCTGCGTTATCGTGTTCTGAATGGAGGCGAGCGCGCCGTCGGTGAGCGCATGCCTATTGGAACGGAAATAAGGGCGTACCTGTTGCGGCATGAGGCTTGAGAAACGCTCAAACAACCAATACCAGTTGCGGTTGATGTGCAGGAGAGCACGCTCTTGTTCGGTCAACTTGTCGCCCAGACGCTCCATGATGAGGCTGTTAAGGCGAAGAAGCCGTTGGTTGTATCCTGGAGTATGGAAAAACGTATGGGAGGTGTTCTCTCCATATTGGCGGTACTGCGCGACTTCTTTGTCCGTATAGCAAATCCCGTTGCGCTTTATCGCGTTCAGGGTAATCCACCAATCGTGGAACATCGCATCCTCGGGAATAGGCAGAATCTCTCTCATGAAATCGGCTCTGACGAGCGCAGCGCATCCAAGACTGGGGTTCTCAAAGATAAACTGGGCAAAGTGATACTGCTTGCTGCGGTCAGCCTCGTATGCTCGACGCATGACGATGCTCTCGTGCCGCCTTCCGTCGCTATCAATGGCACGGAGCTTTCCCTGCACCAGATCGTAGCCTTCGATGCGCGCCAAAAGCGTCTCGAGCTTGTTGGCACACCAGATGTCGTCTTGGTCGCAGAGGGCCCAGTACTCCCCCTTGGCGAGGCTCATGGCATTGTTGTAGTTCCCGACCAAGCCATGGGTGCCCGAATTGGTGACGATCGTCACAGGATGTTTGAACGGGAACGCCCAGAGGATGGCCATGGTGTCGTCGGTCGATCCGTCGTCACTGATGACGATTTCGATGTTCTCGTAGGTGAGTCTGCTGAGGCTTGCCAATTGCCCCTCAAGAAAGCGCTCGCCGTTATAGGTCGCCATAACGACAGATATGAGAGGCCGCTCCTCGAAGTTGCGCTTCTGCAGCGCATGGGCCTCCTCGATCGGCAGGGTATAGTTGCCCAGATAGAACTGCCGGATGTTCTCGCGATACTCGTCGTTGTCATACGCCACGGAATCGATCTCGATCAAACGCTTCGAAAGCGCAGAGAAGGCATCAGGGGCATCGTAGCGTGCGATGTCGTCAGCAATCTTTTCCAACATGTCAGTAGAGGTCCTGTATACGGTAGGCAACCCGTCAAAACGGTCGTCAAAAAAGTCGAGCTTATATGTCGTAAAGGGAATCGCGCCGCTCCGAACGCTTTCGAGGAAGTACCCGTCGATTCCCTCCCTGAACGCAATCATCCACTTGGCGCGCGACAGGACATCCAAATAGTCCTCGTACTTCAGATTCTCTATCTCCCTGAGCTCAAGGTCGGGGTGCTTCTCTCGTATCGAGTCGAGGATAGCGTCCTTGTATGGATTGCGGTCGAACGAATAAAGCAGAAGCGGCTCCTTCTCGTTTGGCGGCCTCTGCGGGCACTTCACCAGATTATCTATCGAAAGGAAGTGGAGCGAGACATCGTAGCTGCTGCGCAGCTGGCGGCTGCAGTGCTGCCGATGCACAGCGGTCATGATGGTCTCAGTGAAGAAGCGCTTCAGATAGTCGATGACGACGACAGTGGGAAGCAGCTGGATGTTCTGATTGAAGATGTTCGCCCGTCTGACAGGAATACGCTCGAGCCAGACCACGCTTTGTGCTGAAAGACGGATAAGGAAACTTCTGCAGAACTGTTCGGGAATATGTATCTGCAGCTCGTCCAAGTCGGTAAAATACTCGCTCAGCTGCTCGAAACGGTATATGTCGAACCCTGCGTCGAACATTGCGTAGTCTGCGAACGTGTTAATCGAAGGAACCGTCGCGACGATGACCTGGCTCCCATGGATGTCCGACAGCTCGCGCGTCACACGCGCAAACGAACAGAGGGGCATGCTCCCTCCGCTTGTTGCGTCGACAGGCGGAACAAGAAAGACGATGAGCTTCTTGGTGCTCCGGGAGTACTCCTGCACAATCCGCCTGTCCTGCAGGTCTCTTGCCTCCTCGGCCTGCTGTTGGGCGAGTGCGCGAAGCTTCTCCTTCTCTCGTTGCCCCAGATGCTCAGAGGGATGCGGCGGCAGGCGGTACTTCTCCTCGGGAATCTTGCGCCCCTCCTTTTGGCCATGCTGTATGTAGTGGAGGAGCGGGTTCCTCCCCTTGCGAAGGACACCGAGGTTGCTTGCCAGATAGGCGATGGAGGAGAATTCAGCGGAGGGGGCATAGCCCAAATCGGCACCTGTATCCAAATAATGCCTGATTGCATCGATGCCCTTTGGGAGAGCGTAGCTGCGCTCGTACCACTCCCTGTCGAAAAGGCCGCTTTCGACGATAAGTCCGTAGTATTTTGTGTAGAGCTTCCTGCCCTCAGAGCGA
The DNA here is from genome assembly GCA_031263105.1 of Coriobacteriales bacterium. GTDB lineage: Bacteria > Actinomycetota > Coriobacteriia > Coriobacteriales > UBA8131 > JAISGJ01. The sequence goes on along the minus strand of JAISGJ010000218.1, from coordinate 2,957 downwards.
CCGAACAGCTCGTAGTGCAGGAGGGGGTTCGCCCCGTCCTTTGCGACGCTGCGATTCGCCCGGAGGTACTCCTGTGTCGAGAACTGCGGCGAGGGGTCATAGCCCAGCTTCCATCCGACGTTCAGGTAATGGGCGGCCGCACCTGTATCGGCATCCAGCCCATCCGGTTCGTAATGCCTCACATACCACGCGTGGTCAAAAAGAGGCGAGGTCCTGATAGCCTGTTCGCCCGTCATGGCATCCTTGCGCAGGCCAAAGGTTCGAACACATCTTCTCAGAAAATCGGTGAACGCCATGTGCCCTCCAAAGCAGTCAGAAGTCTCCACAGAACCGGCTTCCTTGTTAACTCGTTATTCCTTGTCCTCGAACCCTTCGCCGAACAGGGCCCTGCTGAAGGTGTTGATGGTGGCGTAGCCGTACCTCTTGTCCGGCTCCAGGTAGACGCCCTCGCCCCATTCGTTCCAGGCGTTCACGAAGATGAAATCCTGGTTGTTGCGTTTCGCGTTCTCAACCGCCTCGCCCACCCACCGATGGAACAGTGGAAGCGAGAAGCCGCACAGGGAGCGCCAGGCGGTCTTCTTGCGCGGCGTGTTGTCCCAGGCCATCGTGACGGTTCGATACTGAGGGATGCCGAACAAAGGGGAACGGGACGCTTTCTCCTGCATGTCCTGTGTCTTTATCCGCACTATCTCTTCATAAGGAATGATATTGCATCGCGCATTCTCTATCGTGATGCCCGTCGACCCGTCGGGCGGATGTGTTGAATGGGGCGGGAACCCCACCTCGCCGTCGAAGTACAGCCCGTCCTCGAGCGAGTCCGCTGGCATACCGAACGACTGGCACATCCATACTTGGATGGCCCCGATCCCTAGGTCGTGGGCGCGTGTGCGCCAGCGCTTGACGAGGGTGCCGAGGTCCTTGGCGCGCAGGGGATTGTAGATGAGGATCACCGGCCTGCCCTCCGACCGTATGTAGCGGGGGTCGCGCAGGGCGTCCTGTATGCTGTCGATGAAGCGCTCGGGGTCGTCTTGGTCGTATTCCTGTGCGATGAGTATGTCGTTCTCCTGGCCGTCCCAGCGGCGGGTCCAGTTCTCGTTTGCCCAGCACAGACAGAAGTTGATGTCGATCTCGGGGTGCGCGAGAATCAGCTCGAGCGGCTTCTCGAGCAGTTTCTTGCCGGAGAACCAGTAGTAGTAGAGGCAGAAGCCGTGGATGCCGTGGCGGCGAGCGAGCGCAGCCTGCCTCTTGATGGTCTCCACGTCGCTGAGGTCGTAGTAGCCGATGTCGTCGTGCGGCTCCTTGGGCTCGTAGTGCCCCGGGTACAGGGGCTTGGCCTTGCGGGTGTTCGTCCACTCGGTGAAGCCCTCGCCCCACCAGGCGTCGTTCTCGGGGATGGCATGGAACTGCGGCAGGTAGAAGGCGAGCGCTTTGACCGGCGGCTCCTTGCCGGAGAAGTCGACGTCCTCCTGGTAGGCGCTGGCGTAGGGCTCGAAGTCGAGGCCCTGGATCGCCTCAAGGCCCGGGTAGAGGGGAGGGCCGTTCTTGTCGCGGGCTGGCGCAGAGGAACCTTCGGACTTGGGCGCTGGCTCTGGCTCAGGCGTTGGCTCGGGCGCTGCTTCTGGCTCGGGCTCTTCCGGCGTGGAATCCGTCTTCGGTACGGGTGCGGGCGCGACTTCTGGTTGAGGGACAGGCGACAATACGACAGCGGAATCCGCTTGCGTCTCTGGTTGCGATGCAACAGCGGGCCTGGTTGCCTGTCCTGATTGCAGCACAGCGTCGGACTCGCGCTCCGGCTCCTGCGTCAGCCCAGAAGAGGCGTGGGACTCCATGCATGTATCGCCAGATGTCTCAACAGTTGCCTGAGGTCTGGATTTGAAGGGTCGCGTTATGGCACGTAACGGCTTGGTGGCCCTCCAAGACACAGAGTCCCGCATGGCCACGATGGCGGCGCCCTTCTCGGCAAGCTCGGCTCTCGCGGCTGCGAGCTCGACCTCCAGCATTGCTATGCGCTCCTTCTGCGCCCGGCGGGCCTCCCGAAGCTCGGTGATGATGGCCTGTTTCTCGCGCCGCATCTGCATCAGCTCGTCGATGCGCCTCTTCTGGGCGCGGCGGGCCTCCCTCAGCCCGTCGATGGTCGCCTGCTTGTCGCGCCGCATCTGCATCAGCTCGTCGATGCGCCCCTTCTGGGCGCGGCGGGCCTCCCTCAGCCCGTCGATGGTCGCCTGTTTGTCGCGCCGCATCTGCATCAGCTCGTCGATGCGCATGTTGCGCGACCCGATGACTGCACTCTTCCGGCTGCTCTCCAATTCGGCCTGCTGAAGCTCGGCCTCCAGCCGGGCAATCCGCTGGCGCTGGACAGCCTCCGTATCGTTCTCTTGTTCGTCCATACTGTTCTTTTGCTTCTGTTCTCTTTATGGCCTTATGCAGCCCCGCTGGTCATCGTGGTAGATACTCTGACTATTGTAGCAGCAAACAACATGCTGCGTGCTGTATGTGCGCTCGCGCACCGTGCTTGGCTGCCGAACTCGTTGCGGCTCACACCTCCACTGCTGGTTACTGCTCACACTTCCACTGCTGGCTACTGCTCACGCCCGCACTGCTGGCTGCGGCTCACGCCCCCACTGCTGGCTGCGGCTCACGCCCCCACTGCTGGCTGCGGCTCACGCCCCCACTGTTGGCTGCGGCTCACGCCCCCACTGCTGGCTGCGGCTCACGCCCCCACTGCTGGCTGCGGCTCACGCCCCCACTGCTGGCTGCGGCTCACGCCCCCACTGTCATCCCGAGCCTGCCGAGGGATCTTCGACCGCGCAAGCGGTCGACTGCGGCCGGAAGGCACCTCGGCCTGCGGTCGGCTGCTTCCCCGCCGAAGATCCCTCGGCAGGCTCGGGATGACAGTGGGGGCCGGGGCCGGGGCCGGGGCCGGGGGGCCGGGGGGCCGGGGCCGGGGCCGGGGGGCG